>CAXTKM010000025.1:0-233 GCA_964244795.1 uncultured Enterovirga sp. | reverse complement strand
CGCGGCGAGCGCGTGCGCCCGTCGCGCGCTCTCGACGTCGATCGTCGAGCAGTCCACGACCAGGGCGCCGGGCGCGACCGCGGGCATGATCTCGGACCAGACCGAGACGACGTGCCGGCCGGCCGGCAGCATGGTGACGACCACCTCCGCGTCGACGACCGCCTCGCGCCCGGACCCCACGATCGCGACGCCCGCCTCGCGAGCGGCCTCGCAAGAGTCCGGCACGAGATCGA
>CAXTKM010000024.1:0-27265 GCA_964244795.1 uncultured Enterovirga sp. | reverse complement strand
ACATGTTCGCGAACATCGTCACCATCCCGAGGATGGTGCCGATCATGCCCCAGGCAGGCGCGCAATCCCCGAAGGCGCGGTAGACCTTCGAACCCTCGTCGAGGTTCTGCAGGAAGTTGTCCCGGTCGGTCTCCATCGTCGTGCGGATGAACTCCTTGTCGTAGCCGTCGACGAGGTAGCGGATCCCCTGCGCCAGGAAGGGGTCCTGGATCTCCATCGACTCGAGGGCCATCGGGCCGCTCTTCCGCATGAGGTCCGCGATGGTCGTCAGCTCCTCGATCAGGTCGCGCGGGTGCAGCGCCCGGCCCCCGAAGGCGAACTTGATGCCCATCGGCAGCCCGTGCGCGATGACCGAGAAGGGAAAGCGCGTCATGGTGGCGGCGGTCGCGCCGCCGAAGATGACGATCACCGCGTGCAGGTCGTAATAGGCGGCGAAGTTGCCGCCATCGATCATGATGAGCGCGAAGACGACCGCGAAGCCGCCGATGAGACCCGCGCCGGTTGCGATATCCATGTGACAGCCGGAGCCTCGGGACGCGCGCACCGTCGGGAACGCGATCGGCCGGACGCTAGGGGCGTTCGGCTAAAGGAAGCATTAAGCCTGTCGCGGCGTGCCCGCCCGAGCGCTTTCGTATAGGCTCGGGACCATGAGCGACGGCCCGGCCGCCAATGCCTTCCTGTCCCGGATCCCGACCTTCGCGGCCTTCGCGGAGATCGCCGATCCGGCGCGCTACGAGCCCCTGCCGGAGGATTGGCTCGTCGGCCTCTCCGACGTCGTCCGGTCGACCGAGGCGATCGCGGCCGGGCGCTACAAGGCCGTGAACACGGCCGGCGCGGCCGTGATCTCGGCCGTGTCGAACGCGGTCGGGCACGGGGCCTTCCCGTTCGTGTTCGGGGGCGACGGCGCGAGCTTCGCCGTGCCGCCGGAATGGGCGGAGAAGGCCCGTGGCGCGCTCGCGACCACCGCGGTCTTCGTGGCTGAGGAGCTCGATCTCTCGCTCCGGGTCGCCCTCGTGCCGGTCCGGGCGATCCGGGAGGCGGGTCTCGACATCCGGGTCGCGCGGTTCGAGGCCTCGCCGAACGTCACCTACGCGATGTTCTCCGGCGGGGGCCTGGTCTGGGCGGAGGCGCAGGTCAAGGCCGGGGCCTTCGCGGTGCCGGCGGCTCCTGCCGGCAGCCGGCCGGACCTCAGCGGCCTCTCCTGCCGCTTCGACGAGATGCCGTCCCGGCGGGGCACGATCCTGTCGCTGATCGTGCGGGCGGCGCCCGGCGGCGATCCGGCCCGCTATCGATCCGTGATCGAGGACGTCCTCGCCTTGATCGAGGCGAGCTCGGACATGGCCCGGCCCGTGCCGGGGGGCGGCCCGTCCCTCGGCTGGCCGGGCGGCTTCGAGCTCGAGGCCAGGATGATGCAGCGGCGTCCGGCCGGCTCGCTCGGGCTCGCGCGTCTCTGGGTGCTGGCCCGGACCGCGGGGGCGTACCTGATCCTGCGCTTCCGGATCCCGATCGGCGGCTTCGATCCCGGCCGCTACCTCGCCGACGTCGTGGCGAACTCCGACTACCGCAAATACGACGACGGCCTGCGGATGACGATCGATTGCGCGCTGCAGCTCGCGGACGCGATCGAGACGAGGCTCTTGGACGCGGCCGGGCGGGGCGACGTCGTCTACGGCCTGCACCGTCAGGCGGCCGCGCTGATGACCTGCCTCACGCCCTCGGCCGTGCTGCGCGACCACATCCATTTCGTCGACGGCGCGGCCGGCGGCTACGCGGCCGCGGCGGCCGGCCTGAAGGCTGGAACGGCATGAGCCCTTCGCCCTGGCCGGCCGATCTCGGCCGGCGGACGCTCGTCATGGGCATCCTGAACATGACCCCGGATTCGTTCTCGGACGGGGGCCGGTTCGAGGGCCTGGACGCGGCGCTGGGCCGGGCCGGCCTCATCGCGGCCGAGGGCGCGGACATCCTGGACGTCGGCGGCGAGTCGACCCGGCCGGGCCACGACACCGTGCCGGCCGACGTCGAGCAGGCCCGGATCCTGCCCGCGATCCGGGCGCTCTCGTCCCGCCTCGCGATCCCGATCTCGGTCGACACCTACAAGGCCTCGACCGCGGAGGCGGCGCTCGGGGCCGGCGCCCGGATCGTGAACGACGTGTGGGGGCTGCAGCGGGAGCCCGACATCGCGACGGTCGCGGCCGCGCACGGCGCGCCGGTGGTCGTCATGCACAACCGGGAGGCGGCCGATCCGGCCCTCGACATCGTGGACGAGATGCGGCGCTTCTTCGAGCGCTCGCTCGCGACCGCCCGTCGGGCCGGGATCCCGGACGCCCACATCGCCCTCGATCCCGGGATCGGCTTCGGCAAGAGCCCGGACCAGCATCTCGACGCGCTGCGGCGCCTGCCCGAGATCTGCGCGCTGGGCTTCCCGGTCCTGGTCGGCGCGTCCCGGAAATCGCTGCTCGGCCGCATCGCGGGCCGGGAGACCGCGCCGGCGGAACGGCTCCACGCCTCGGTCGCGGCCCATGTCCTGGCCGCGAGCCTCGGGGCCGCGATCGTCCGGGTGCACGACGTCGCACCCCATCGCGAGGCGCTGCGGGTGGTGGATGCCGTGCTGAGGAGGCCCGCGTGAGCGACCGCATCATCGTCGACCGGATCGCGGTCTTCGCCCATCACGGCGTCCTGCCGGAGGAGGCCCGGACCGGCCAGCGCTTCTTCCTCTCGCTCGAGGCCGAGCTGGATCTCGGGGAGGCCGGGCGGGTCGACGACCTCGGCGCGAGCGTCAGCTACGCCGACCTCGCGATGCGGGCCGTCGCGGTCGCGGAGGGACGCCGCTTCGCCCTGATCGAGGCCTTGGCGGAGGCGATCGCTGCCGACGCGCTCGCGGCTTTCCCGCGGATCGAGGCGATCACGGTCCGGGTCGACAAGCCCGGAGCCCCGATCCCGGCGATCTTCGAGGGCGTCGCGGTCGCGGTGACGCGCCGGCGCCGTGGCTGAAGAGCACCGAGAACCTATCGGGCAGGCCTGGCTCGGTCTCGGGAGCAACCTCGGCGACCGCTCGGCCGCGATCGGGGCGGCCCTCGCGTGCCTCGCCGCGACCCCCGGGATCGCGGTCGTCCGGGTCTCGCGCCTCTACCGCACGCCGCCCTGGGGCGACACCGACCAGGACGCGTTCCTCAACGCTGCCGTCGCGATCGAGACGACGCTTTCGCCCCACGGGCTGCTGGAGCGATGCCTCGCGATCGAAGCCCGCCTCGGCCGCGTCCGGGAGAGGCGCTGGGGACCGCGGTCGATCGACATCGACATCCTGCACTGCGCGGGCGTCCGGATCGCGGACGCGACCCTCACCCTGCCGCATCCCGTTTGGCGCGAGCGGGCCTTCGTCCTCGTGCCGCTGGCCGAGATCGCGCCGGACCTCGTCATCGAGGGCACGCGGGTGACCGATGCCTTGCGGGCGGTCGACCGATCCGGAATCGTCGCCGTCGAAGACCCCTTGCCGTGAAAGTCACGAATGCGGATCGGGCGCGGGAACGGCCGGGCCTCTGCCTCGTTCTGTCCCGGCAGAACGGAGCGCGTGACGTGATGGCCAAGGTGACCAAGCTGGACGATCGACGGACATCGAACCTCGACACGCCGACCGACCTCTCGCCGGAGGCCGTGACCGAGATTTCGAAGGCCATAAACGGGCTCGTGAGCGACGCCTTCGCGCTCTACGTGAAGACGAAGAACTTCCACTGGCACATGAGCGGACCGCATTTCCGCGACTATCACCTGCTCCTCGACGAGCAGGCCGACCAGATCTTCGAGACCACCGATCCCCTGGCCGAACGGGTTCGCAAGATCAGCGGGAACACGATCCGGTCGATCGGCCAGATCCACGCCATGACCCGGGTCGGCGACAACGATGCCGAGTTCGTGGGTCCCCTCGACATGCTGCGGGAGCTGATGTCGGACAACAAGGCGATGGCGAAGGCCATGCGGGATGCACACGAGGTCTGCGACGAGCATGACGACGTCGCGACCGCGAGCCTTCTCGAGAACTACATCGACGAGACGGAACGCCGGACCTGGTTCCTGTTCGAAGCCACCCGGGCCGCGGACGCAACGGGCCACTGACGATCGGAACCGAGCGTCCAGGCTGCCGACCGTCGCCGACCTAGGCGGCGTCGGCGAGGTCCGACGCTGCCGGCGGTGCGAGCCTGACCCTGACAAGCCCCGCGTCGTCGGGGTCGGGCTCGATGCGGAAGCCGAGTTCGCGGGCAAGGCCCAGCATGCAGGCATTCTCCGCCAGCACATGCCCCATGACGGTCGAGACGCCGAGGCGCGGGGCCGCGTCGAGCACCTCGGCCATCAGCCGGCGGCCGAGACCACGGCCCTTCAGGTCCGAGCGGATCAGCACGGCGAACTCGCCCTCTCCCTGCCCGTCATCGATCCGATGAAGGCGGCCGACCCCGCAGAGCTCTCCCTCCTGGCCGATCGCCGCGAAGGCGACAGCGGTGTCCGGGTCGTAGTGGGTCAGGCCGTGGACGAGGCTCCGGCTCACCGGAGCGGACGAGAAGAACCGCAGCCGTCTGTCGGAACCGGAGACCTCGGCGAGGAACGCCGGATACAGGACGTCGTCGTCGGGTCGCAGCAGGCGAATCCGGAAGGTCGAGGCTGGGGCGTCCTTCCGGAGAGCGATGATGTGGGCCATGACCCAATATGGGGTCTCGCCCCGGCGATTGCTGCAGCGCAGCATCGCTGCGTCGATGGCTACTCGGCCGCGATCGCCTCGAGCGCCGGGGCGGCGACCGTTGGCAGCCTCACCTCGACGAGGGTGCCCATCGCGGGCGCGCTCGTGATCGCGAAGACGCCGCCATTCGCTTCGGTCAGGGCCTTCGACAGCGGCAGGCCGAGCCCCGTGCCGTCGCTCCGGCGCGTCGCGGAGACCTGACGGAAGGGGGTCAGGGCGGCCTCGATATCGTCCTCGCTCATGCCGGGTCCGGTGTCCCGGATGCTGAGCACGAGCTCGCCGCCGGCCGCAGCCGACGCCGTCGAGACGATGACCTGCCCGCCCGCGCCCGTGAACCGGATCGCGTTCGTCAGCACGTTCAGCACGATCTGGCGGACGGACCTCTCGTCGGCGAGGACGCGGGGGAGGCCGGGCAGGAAGCTCGTCCGGAGGATCGTTCGCTCGCGAGCCGCGATGGGTCCCGAGAGCGCGAGGCATTGCTGGACGATCGTCGCGAGGTCGATCGGCGAGGGCGTCAGCTCGGACCGGCCGGACGTCGCCTTCGCGAGATCGAGAAGGTCGTTCACGAGGCTGATCACATGGTCGCCCGAGCCCTGGATGTCTCGGATATAGCCCTTGTAGCGTTCGCTCCCGACAGGCCCGAACCGCTCCTCCAGCATCAGCTCGGCGAAGCCCGAGATGGCGGTGAGCGGGGTCCGGATCTCGTGACTCACCCGGGCCAGGAAGTCGGCCTGGTTCGCGCTCGCCCTCTCGGCCGCGCCGCGTGCCTCGCGCAGCTCGCTCTCCATGGTCTTGAACCGGGACACGTCCCGGAACGCGACCGAGAACACGGTGCCGTCGGGGCCGGGAACGAGGCCGGCCCGCATCGACAGCGCGACCGGCTCTCCGCCCCGGGTTCGTCCCCGGACCTCGCGCTCTCCGACGGCCGGAGGCGTGGTGGCGCGAAGAGATTCGAGGCAGCCGAGCGCGGCGCGGTGATCCTCGGGCATGAGCAGCGCCCCGAAACCGTCACCCACGACCTCGTTCGCCGCGAGGCCGAACAGCGTTTCGGCCGAACGGCTGAGCGACAGGATTCGGGCCTGCCCGTCGAGGCCGACGACCCCGTCGGCCGCGAGCTCGAGCGTGGCCTCGAGCTCGTCGATGCGTGCCTGCCGGGTCGCGAGCGCGAGGCCGAGCGCCCGCGCCTCGATGGCCGGGGCCGGGTCGGAGGCGCGCGCGAGCGACACGAGCGTGGCCGGCAGATCGCCCCAGCTCACGGTCGAGACACGCGCCTCGACGGCCAAGGCCGCGCCCGAGGTGTCGCTCAGGGTCACCGGGACCGGGTGCTCTCCCCCGCCGGCGTCCAGCAGATCGGGGGCGAGCAGCGGTGCGAGCGCTCCGCCGGCCACGAGCGCCGGCAGGTCATGGTGGCCAGAGAGGGCCAGCAGGGAGCGGTTCGCGAAGAGCGGAGCGCCGTCGCGCAGGACCAGGATGCCGATCGGCACGCCGTCCAGCAGCGCGGCCGGATCGGGAACCTTCGGCCGCGGCGCAGGCACCGGCAGGGAGACGATCTCCGCGGAGGCGCGAGCCTTCGGGGCGGACTCCTCGGCCGGCACCCCGGACCCGAGGGCGCGCGCGATCTCGTGCAGCGCGCCGCGCTCCGATGCCGACAGGGCCGCCCGGGGCACATCGCTCAAGGGCTCGGGCGGCCGGTCGGGCGAGAATCGATCTCCGGACGGCTCCCGCGCCGGCAGGCCGCCTGCCTGCGTGCCGAACCACGTCCTGAGCATGCCGAACACCGTCTCGCCGGCGGAGCCGGTCAGCGAGGCCGCGGCCTGCAGAGCGTTCTCGAGACCGTCCGTCGCCTCGGGCTCGCGTGCGGAACGAGCCTCGGGGACGGGGGTGTCAGGCAGGGCCGTGCCGGGGGCGTCCGGACCCGCGATCTCGCGCGGAAATGCGCCGGTCGGGGAGGTTCTCGCCTCCGACGGGAAGGCGAGCCCGAAACCCCGATGGCCGTCGAAGTGGCCGTTCGCATCCAGGACGGGGCTGCCGCTGATCTCGACCGGGATCACGCGGTCCGCGACCGGATCGCGCCACCCGACGGGGAGCCGGCTCCAGGGCGCCCGGCCCTCGAAGACGCGGGCGAGCGCCCCGCCATCGTCCGCGACCAGCCGGCCTTGGAGATCGCGCCAGCGCCGGCCGATCACGGCGGCACCCGCCGCGCCGACGCTCTCCGACAGCTCAGCCGACACGGCCGAGAATCGCCCGTCCCCATCCGTGCGCCAGAGAAATCGTCGGCCCCGCCTCGGAGCGGGCTCGGGCGCCGGTTCCTGTTCGGGCGGCGGAGAGGCGACAGGCTCTCGGGACGCGACAGCCGGTACCGCCCTGATGCGGGCGTCCATGATGGCCGTGATCAGGACGTCGCCGTCGGGGCTCGACACGATCCGGCAGGCCAGCGTCACCGGCGTGTCGAGGGCGGAGCGGCCGAACCGGAGCCGCTCCAGACGAAACCCGGCGCGCGGCGCCCGACCCTGCCCGAGATCGCGGAGACGCGCCTGGGCGTCCCTGGACAGGGCCGTCACGTGGCCATGCGGCGAGACCAGGCGGACCCGCCACGCGTCCGCGCCTGAGGAGGCCCAGAGAATCCGGTCCGCGGCGGCGTTCCAGACGAGCACGACGGACTCGGGATCGGCGAGCCCCGCGAATCCGGGCTCGCCGGCCAGGGCCGCGATCAGTCTCTCACCTTCGGCGGCCGTCAGGGCCATCGCTCCAGCCTCGTGTCGGGACGAGAAAGCAAATCCCGCTCTCGAAAGCGAGCCTCGCACCGGCTTGGTGCCATTTACTGTTCCGTAACGTTAACCGAGCGCGAGGGACTTGTCGTTCCCCGCCAAACCATCTATGTTGCAGTGCAACAAGAGTGCAGACCAGGAGGGTAACGTGACGAACGGAACAGGCATGAAGTACGAAGTCCCGGGCGAGATGCGCGACTTCGCGGAGAAGAGCGTCGACCAGGCCAGAAAGGCATTCGATTCGTTCGTGAACGCCGCCCACAAGGCCGTCGACACGGTCCAGGGCTCGACGACGACCATGCACTCGACCGCGACCGACGCGACCAAGAAGACGCTGACCTACGCCGAGCAGAGCATCGCGGCCGCGTTCGACCACGCGCAGCGCCTCGTCCGCGCGACCGACATGCAGGAAGCGATGAAGCTCCAGTCGGAGTTCGCGAGGACGCAGTTCGCGGCCCTCCAGGGCCAGATGAAGGAATACGGCGAGATGGCGCAGTCCGCCGCCCGCACCGCGGCCAGCGCCGCGAGCGACGCCGCGGCATCGACCCGCACGGCGGCCGAGCAGGCCGGTGCGGCGTTCTCGGATACGGTGAAGCGCTCCACCGAGAGCTGAGGCGGTCTCGCCCTCTCCGCTCGTCCCGACGAAAGCCGGGGTGAGCGGCGGAGGCTGCGGGCTTGTGCCGCTTGCGGCGGAATGCTTGAAGCTTAAAGTATCCGCTCTCGCGTGAGGGTGCGGATCATGAAGATCGCGGTGATCGGCGGCGGGCCGGCCGGACTCTATCTCTCCATCCTCGTGAAGAAGACCCGCCCCGAGGCCGACATCACGGTCTACGAGCGCAACGGGGCCGACGACACGTTCGGCTTCGGGGTCGTCTTCTCGGACGCGACGCTCGACACGTTCGAGCGAAACGACCGCCCGAGCTACGACGCGATCACGCGCCGGTTCGCCTATTGGGACGACATCGCGATCCACTTCAAAGGATCGGTGCACCGCGTCGGCGGCAACGGCTTCTGCGGCTGCTCGCGGCGCGATCTCCTGATGCTGCTGCAGGAGCGGGCGCGCGGACTCGGGGTCGCGCTCGCCTTCGGGGTCGACATCGACGACGGCGAGACCTTCGCGGATTGCGACCTCGTGGTCGCGGCCGACGGCATCAACAGCCGGTTCCGCGAGCGCTACGTCGAGCATTTCCAGCCGGAGACCGACCTCCGCCCGAACAGGTTCGCCTGGATGGGATCGACCCGGCCGCTCGACGCCTTCACGTTTGTGTTCGAGGACACGGAGTGGGGGCCCTTCATCGCGCATGCCTACCAGTACGAGCCGGGCCGCTCGACCTGGGTCTTCGAGACGGATCCCGCGACCTTCGCCCGGGCCGGGCTCGACAGGATGGATGAGGCCGAATCGGCGCGCCTGATGGAGCGCATCTTCGCCACCTTCCTGGACGGGCACCCTGTCCAGACGAACCGCTCGCTCTGGCGCTCCTTCCCGATGATCCGCAACAAGCGCTGGGTGCGGGACCGGCTCGTCCTCATCGGCGACGCGAAGGCGACGGCGCATTTCTCGATCGGGTCCGGCACGAAGCTCGCCATGGAGGACGCGATCGCGCTCCACGAGGCGCTCCTCGCGAACCCGTCGATCGACGATGCGCTCGCGGCCTACGAGACCGGCCGGCGCGAGGAGGTCGAGAAGATCCAGCACTCCGCGGACGTGTCGCTCGTGTGGTTCGAGCATGTCGACCGGTTCTGGGACTTCGACCCCGTCCAGTTCGCCTTCGGGGTGATGACGCGCGCGAAGGCGATCACCTACGACAACCTGCGGCTCCGGGCCCCGGCCTTCGTGGCCGAGGTCGACCGGCATTTCGCGAAGGGCGTCGCGGCGACCGGACTCCCGGTCGACGTGGAGCGCCCGGCCGTGCCGATGTTCCAGCCGCTCAGGCTCCGCGACATGGTCGTCCCGAACCGGGCCGTGGTGTCGCCGATGTGCATGTATTCGGCCGAGGACGGCGTGCCGGGCGACTGGCATCTCGTCCATTACGGCGCGCGCGCCGTCGGGGGCGCCGGCCTTCTCTTCACGGAGATGACCTGTGTCGGCCCGGACGCCCGCATCACGACCGGCTGCACGGGGCTCTGGACCGACGCGCAGGAGGCCGCCTGGCGTCGCGTCGTCGATTTCGTCCACGCGAACTCGGCCGCGAAGATCTGCCTCCAGCTCGGCCACGCGGGCCGCAAGGGCGCGACGAAGCTGATGTGGGACGGCATGGATCGCCCGCTCGAAACCGGCGGCTGGGAGGTGATGTCGGCCTCCCCCCTCCCCTATTTCCCGGACAGCCAGGTCCCGCGCGAGATGAGCCGGGCCGACATGGACCGGATCACGGCCGAGTTCGTGGCCGCGGCCGGGCGCGGGGAGCGCGCGGGGTTCGACATGCTGGAGCTCCACTGCGCCCACGGCTATCTCCTCGCGACCTTCCTCTCGCCGCTGACGAACCGTCGTGACGACGAATATGGCGGCTCGCTCGAGAACCGCCTCCGGTTCCCGCTGGAGGTGTTCCGGGCGATGCGGGATGCCTGGCCGAAGGCGAAGCCGATGTCGGTCAGGCTGTCCGCGACCGACTGGGCGGAGGGCGGCCTCACGCCGGACGATTCGGTCGCGATCGCGCGCGCGTTCGGCGAGGCGGGCGTCGACCTCGTCGACGTCTCGACGGGCCAGACCGTCCGCGAGGCGCGCCCGATCTACGGCCGGATGTTCCAGACGCCGTTCTCGGACCAGATCCGGAACGAGGCCAAGGTCGCGACCATGTGCGTCGGCAACATCACCTCGGCCGACCAGATCAACACGATCCTGGCGGCGGGCAGGGCCGACCTCGTGGCGCTCGGCCGGCCCCACCTGATGGACCCGTCCTTCACGGTCCGGGCGGGCGCCTGGTACGGCGCGCCGGGCCTCGCGGCGCCACCGCAATACGCGCCCGGCCTCGATCAGATCATGCGGAACGGCGTCCGGGACCGCGCCGACATGGACGATCTCCGCCGCCGCGGCCGGCCGAAGACGAGGGCCGAGATGGCGGCGGGCCGCGACGCGACGTCGGCGGCGGAGTAGGCGTCTCGACGCTCCGGCAGGTCGATGTCCAGGACCGCGTCCAAGACCGCTTCGCAGGCCGCTCGGAGATTTTCTTCCTCGTGTGGCACGAGCGCCACTCGTTCCCGCCTGTCCGTGTCGCTAGGGAGGTTTTCCTCAAGGAACAGGCGCTGCGATCCGCGCCTTCGAAAGATCCGACATGGCGACGACTGCCGGCCTCTCGCAGGCGCCTCACGCGCGCCTGTCGAGCAAGAAGCACCTGTTTCTCCTGCTCTGGGCCGGCTTCATCGTCGCCGTCTACGCCGGCATCGGGACGCTCGCCTATGTCGTCATCCACGGCGAGAAGAACGCATCGCACGCCGGCCATCTCGTCCGCCTGACGCCGGGCGCCGTGGAACGGGGTCAGACCCCGCCGGACCCGATACCCGAGACCGGCACCTTCTTGCCGGTGACGATCGGCCTCTACGTCGATGGGATCGACGCCTTGTCGATCCGCGACTCGATGTGGTCGCCGACCTTCTACGTCTGGTTCATCTGGAAGGGCGACCGCGCATTGTCGCCAGGCGCGAGCTTCCGGATCGTCGACGGCCGCATCGAACGGAAGGACTTGCAGGACGAGTACTACGGCCCGGACGGAACCAACTACCAGCGCTATCGAGTCGTCGCGCGCATGACCAAGTTCTTCAATACGACACGCGTCCCGATCGACGATCACATGCTGAACATCTACATCGAGGATTCTCGCCTCGATGCCAGCCGGCTCCGCTTCGTCGCCGATCCCGGTACCAACGTGTCCTCGCGGGTCCGGGTGTCGGGATACCGAATCCTCGAGAGCGGGCAGGCGGCGAAGACGCACACGTACCGGACCTCCTACGGCGACCCGCGCGAGGCGTCCGATGTCCGGCGCACGTTCAGCATGTACACTCACGGGATCACCATCAAGCGCGACGGCATGGGCGTGTATTTCAAGCTGTTCATCGGGCTGTTCGCCGGTCTCGCGCTGTGTTTCGCGAGCTACGGCCTGCGTGCCTCGGATGTCGGCCCGCGCTTCTCCATGCTGGCCGGCGCCTATTTCGGCGCGGTCGCGAACTCGTATCTCGCAGGCTCCCTCGTTCCGTCGTCCGGCCAGTTCGGTCTCGTCGAATACGTGACCTTCACCGGGTTGTTCACGATCTTCTTCTCGTTGCTGGCGACGATCGCCTCGATCTTCATCTGGAACAAGATGGGCGACAAGGAGCTGTCCCGCGCCTTCGACCTGACGACGGTGGCGGCGCTGGCGCTGGGATATCTCGCGGTCAACATCGTCATGCCGCTGAGCGCGTAGCGCGATCGAAGGGTTCGCTTTGCGGTCGCTGCGCCGCGCCTTGATGATTCAGGGCGCGGCCCCTATGCCCGCGCCCTGCGACGCATGCGTGCCGGCCCGGTTCAGGGTCCGGTCTTCTGGGAAACGTGGATGCCCGATTCTGCCGTTCTCCTCATCGGGACGAGACGCAGCCCGCTGGCCCTCGCGCAGGCGGACGAGACGCAGGGCCGGCTCATGGCCGTGCTCGGGCTATCGCCGGAGGAGGCGCCTCTCCGGCCCATGGTCTCGACCGGGGACCGGATCCTGGACCGGTCCCTCGCGGCGGCCGGAGGAAAAGGCCTCTTCACGAAGGAGCTCGACGAGGCCCTCCTCGGGGGCACGATCGATCTCGCGGTCCATTCGGCGAAGGATCTGCCGACCGCGCTCCCGGACGGGCTCGCGATCGCGGGCTGCCTCGTCCGCGAGGACGCCCGCGACGCGCTGGTCACGCGTCTCGCCGCCGATCTCGCCGGGCTGCCGATCGGGACGGTGGTCGGCTCGGCCTCGCTGCGGCGGCAGGCGATCCTGCTCCGCGCCCGCCCCGATCTCCGGGTGACGCTGCTCCGGGGCAATGTCGGGACCCGGCTCGCCAAGATGGAGAGCGGCGAGATCGGCGCGACGATCCTGGCCCTCGCCGGGTTGAAGCGCCTCGGCCTGGAGCGGCACGCCGCCGCGATCCTGTCCGCCGACGAGATGCTGCCCGCGGTCGGCCAGGGCGTGATCGCGATCGTGACCCGGACCGCGGACCGCCGGGTCCGGGACGCGGTGGAGCGGGTGTCGGACGACGCGACCGGGCGGGTGCTGGACGCGGAGCGTGCCTTCCTCGCCGTCCTCGACGGATCCTGCCGGACCCCGATCGCCGGCCACGCGACGATCCGGGAGAGCGTCCTATCGCTCCGCGGGCTCGTGCTGACGCCCGACGGGCGCGAGGCCGTCGAGGCCTCCCTGTCCGGCCCGGCCGGCGATGCCGCACGGCTCGGCCGCGAGGCCGGGCTCGACCTCCGGGGGCGCCTCCCGGCCGGCTGGCAGGCGGGCTGATGGTAAGCGGATCGACGACGGACGAGACCGCAGAGGAGCGCGCCCTCCGGTTTCGGGCGGCCGAGCAGGTGCACGGCGCGCAGGCGCAGGCGGCCGCGAGGAGCTTCGCGCCGCTCGTCGCCATGGGGACCGAGATCCTGAAGGCGGTGGCCCTCATCAACGGCGGCGCCGCGATCGCGACGCTCGCATTCGTCGCCGCGACGCATCGCGACAGCCGGGCGCTCGCGCTGGCGCTCGTCTGGCCGCTCGGGGCGTTCGGCTTCGGGCTGACGGTCGCGGCCTGCGCGACGGGATGGTCCTACTTCTCGCACGCGAGCGACGCCGAGGCGCTCCGCAGCCAGGACCTCACCTGGACGCCACCCTTCATCGCCGAGACCGCGGCCTCCCGGGCCGCGCGGCGCCGCGGCGCCCTCTACCGGGGGCTCGCGCTCGGGGCCGTGATGGTCGGGATCGCGAGCGCTGTGATCGGGTTCTCGCTCGCGGGTGCCGCCCTGCTGACGGGGCTGCGCTGAGGCGCACCGTGATCGCGCCTGGACGGGCGCGAAGCACACCAAACCTCCATCATCACGCGAGCAACTCCGAGCACGAATCGGAGGCCATGAGGGAGCACGCCCAAGAACCTGCGGGGCCTCCTCGGAGCGGCCGTCCCCTCGTCGACGGCAGCCGGCCGCGTCTCGGCCTTCATAGGACTCTACCTTATAAGGCAGTCTCTCCACCGATTCGGTCGCCCTCCTGGGTGCTTTCGCACGGAGCGGTGGTCCCGGCCGACCGGGAGAGCGTCTTCCAAAACGCTTGGATTCGAGACGCGTAGACCCGAAAGCGTCAGATTGGACTCGAAAGCGTCAGATCTGAAAACGCTCGAACCTGAAATCGTTCGGGCGCGGGGAACGCATAGACGACCGTCGTGCGGCGGGGCCCACGATCGACGCACATGCCCAGGAGCTGCCTTATAAGGCATGGTCGCTCTTCGCCTTATAAGGGTCGCGCCTTTTTTCACGCCTGCCGGAGGACGTCGGTTTCCAGTGAGAGCGGCTCGTCGTGTCGCGCGAACGCCGCGCCGGCGATGGTGCGATCCGTCGAGCGGCGCTTCTCGAAGCATCGCTCGGCTGAGGCAGGAGGGCGGCGACAAGCCGGCGACCCGCGTGTAGGTTCACGGATCAGCGGCGCGCCGACGGCGACCGGCCGACCCGCGTTCGACGCACAGGAGGATCTCGTGGCAGCACCGCACGTCTCCACGCACCACGGCCCGCTCCTCGACACGCCCGACGTCAGGACCATCACGGGCGACGACCTCAAGGACGCGCTCGCCAAGGGTTACGCCGACTTCATGGCGATCCCGACGCATCTCGTGCTCCTCGGCCTGATCTATCCGATCCTCGGGCTCGTGCTGGCGAGCTCAGCCTTCGGATACAACGTACTGCCGCTCCTGTTCCCGCTCGCGTCCGGCTTCGCGCTGATCGGGCCGCTCGCCGGCGTCGGGCTCTACGAGATGAGCCGGCGCCGCGAGGCCGGCCTCGAGCCGACCTGGCAGGACGCGACCCAGGTGTTCCGCTCGCCCGCGATCGGGTCGATCGTCGCCATGGGGCTGGTGCTCGTCGTGATCTTCGTCCTGTGGCTGCTGACCGCACAGGCGATCTTCGGCCTGACGATCGGCCTGTCGCCGACCGAGTCCTATGGCGAATGGCTCCGCGGGATCCTGACCACCCCGCGCGGCTGGGCGCTGATCCTTCTCGGCAACGCGGCCGGCCTCGCCTTCGCTGTTCTCGTGCTCACGATCAGCGTCATCGCCTTCCCGCTGATCCTGGACCGAGGCGCGGGGGTCGGCACCGCGATCGCGACCTCGCGGCGCGCGGTCCTCGCGAATCCGGGCACGATGGCGCAATGGGGGCTGATCGTCGCCGGTCTCGTGGTCCTGGGTTCGCTGCCCGTGTTCATCGGCCTCGCGATCGTCATGCCGATCCTGGGCCACGCGACCTGGCACCTGTACCGCAAGGTCGTGGCCGCGTGAGTCGAGAGGCGTCCGTCGAGTGAGCACGCGATGAAGCAGGTGTGTCCGTGAAGCAGGTGTTTCCGTTCTCGGCGATCGTCGCCCAGGACGAGATGAAGACGGCCCTGATGATCGCGGCCGTCGACGCGAGCGTCGGCGGCGTCCTGATCTTCGGCGACCGGGGCACCGGGAAGTCGACGGCGGTCCGGGCGCTGGCGGCGCTCCTGCCCACGATGCCGGTCGTCCGGGGCTGCCGCTACAACTGCGCCCCCGACGAGGAGGGCGCCGTCTGCGACGCCTCCCGGGAGGCGGCGGCCGCGGATGGCCGGGGCCCGGTCGCGTTCGTGCCCGTGCCGGTGGTCGACCTGCCGCTCGGCGCGACGGAGGATCGCGTCGTCGGCGCGCTCGACCTCGAGCGCGCGCTCGCGCACGGCGTGAAGGCCTTCGAACCGGGGCTCCTCGCCCGCGCCCACCGGGGCTTCCTGTACATCGACGAGGCGAACCTGCTCGAGGACCATCTGGTCGACCTCCTGCTCGACGTCGCGGCGTCGGGCGAGAACGTCGTCGAGCGCGAGGGCCTGAGCGTCCGCCACCCGGCCCGCTTCGTCCTCGTCGGCACCGGCAACCCCGAGGAGGGCGAGCTCCGGCCGCAGCTCCTCGACCGCTTCGGCCTCTCGGTCGAGGTGAAGACCCCGGACGATCTCCCGACCCGGATCGACGTCGTCCGGCGCCGCGACAGCTTCGAGCGCGACCCCTCCGCCTTCGTGGCCCGCTGGGCCGAGGAGGAGGGCCGGCTCCGGGACAGGATCGTCGAGGCGCGCGGCCGGCTGGGCTCCGTCGCGCTGCCGGACCGGGCGCTGGAGACCGCGGCCCGGCTCTGCATGGCGCTCGGCACCGACGGGCTCCGGGGCGAGCTGACGCTCGTCCGGGCCGCCCGGGCGCTGGCCGCCCTCGAGGGCGGCCCGGAGGTCGAAGACGCCCATCTGCGCCGCATCGCGATCTCGGCGCTGCGGCACCGGCTTCGCCGCAACCCGCTCGACGATGCCGGCTCCTCCGTCAGGGTCGAGCGGGCGTTGGTCGAGATGTTCGGCGCGTGAGCCCTCATCCGGTCGAGCGGGCCGGTCCGTCGGCCTGGGAGGACGCCTGCACGGCCGCGCGGCTCCTGGCCCTCGACCCGTCCGGCCTCGGCGGCGTCTGGCTGCGCGCGCGGGCCGGGCCCGTGCGCGACCGATGGGTCGCGCTCCTGCACGCCGGGCTGCCGGAAACCGCGCGCCTGACAAAGGTGCCGCTCCACGCGACGGACGAGCGCCTGCTCGGCGGGCTCGACCTCGCGGCGACGCTCCGGGCCGGCCGTCCCGTGGCGGATCGCGGCATCCTGGCCATGAGCCATGGCGGGGTGGTTCTGCTGCCCTCGGCCGAGCGCGCGAGCGCAGGCACCGCCGCCCGGCTCGCGGCCGTGCTCGACACGGGCGAGGTCTCGGCCGAGCGCGACGGGCTCGCGCTCCGGAGCCCGGCCCGGATCTCCGTCGTCGCCATGGACGAGGGCATCGAGCCGGACGAACGAGCGCCGGCGGCGCTCGCGGACCGGATGGCCTTCCACCTCGATCTCGCGTCGGTCGCGCCGGGCGAGGCGAGTGCGACCATGCCGTCTTCCGCTCACGAACCCGACCTCGTCGGGCTGGACGCGATCTCCATCCCGGACGGGGCGCTGGACACGCTCGCGGCCGCGGCCTGGGCCTTCGGGATCGACTCGCTCCGCGCGCCGATCCTGGCCGTCCGGGCCGCCCGCGCGGCGGCGGTCCTCGCGGGCCGAAGCGAGGTCCGCGACGAGGACGTCGCACTTGCGGCGAGGCTGGTCCTGGCTCCGCGGGCGACCCGGCTGCCCGCCGGCGAGCCCGAGGCCGAGGCCGCCCCGCCCGACGCCCCGCCTCCGCCGGCGGAGCAGCCGGAGGACGACCGTCAAGCCGATACGTCCGAGCCGCCTTCGGCCCT
Organism: uncultured Enterovirga sp.; assembly: GCA_964244795.1. Taxonomy (GTDB): domain Bacteria; phylum Pseudomonadota; class Alphaproteobacteria; order Rhizobiales; family Beijerinckiaceae; genus Enterovirga. Next base: position 10,342 of record CAXTKM010000024.1, on the reverse strand, counting down.
CGACGACCTCGTCCTCGCAGCGATCGCGGCCGCGATCCCGGCCGGGCTTCTCGCCCAGCTCCGGCTCGGGCCGCTCGGGCGAGGCCAGGGCCATGCGGGATCGGGCCAGGAGGGGCGCGACCGTCGGCGCGGCCGGCCGGCCGGCACGGTCCGGGGCGAGCCGACGCGCGGCGCGCGGCTGAACCTCGTCGAGACCCTGCGGGCCGCAGCCCCGTGGCAGCGGCTTCGCGGCCGGACGGACCCGGCGGCGCGGCTCGCGATTCGCAGGAACGACCTCCGCATCACCCGCTTCAAGCGCCGGAGCGAGACGACCACCGTGTTCGTGGTCGACGCCTCCGGGTCGGCGGCGTTCCAGCGCCTCGCGGAGGCGAAGGGCGCGGTCGAGCTCCTGCTCGCGGATTGCTACGCCCGGCGGGATCGCGTCGCGCTCCTGTCCTTCCGGGGCGCCGGCGCCGACCTTCTCCTGCCGCCGACGCGCTCGCTCGCCCGCGCGAAGCGGAGCCTCGCGGCGCTTCCCGGCGGCGGCGGCACGCCGCTCGCGGCCGCGATCGACGAGGCCGCGACGCTCGCCGAGGCCGTCGGCCGATCGGGCGGCTCGGCCGTGCTCGTGTTCCTGACCGACGGCCGGGCGAATGTCGGACGCGACGGACGCGGCGGGCGCGAGCAGGCGACCGCGGACGCGACATCCGCCGCCGCGCGGCTCCGGGCGGGACGCGCGACGGTGCTCTTCATCGACACCTCGCCCCGCCCCCATGCGCCGGCGGCCGAGATCGCGGCCGCGATGGGGGCGCGCTACCTGCCGCTTCCCTCCGCGGATGCCCGACTCCTGTCCGGAGCGGTCCGCCGCGAGATCGCGGCGGCCACGCAGGCGCCCGGCCGGTGAGCGACGAACTCGTCTGGGACCGGGACGGGCGGCGCTGGCCGAACCGGGAGAGCTCGAGCCTGGTCCGGGCTGCCGGCCTCACCTGGCACGTGCAGAGCATGGGCGAGGGCCCGACGCTGCTGCTCGCGCACGGGATGGGCGCCTCGACCCATTCCTGGCGGGACCTCATGCCCGCCCTCGCGCGTCACTTCACGGTGGTCGCGCCCGACCTCCCCGGCCACGCCTTCACGTCGCGGCCGCCGGCGAACCGCCTGTCCCTGCCCGGCATGGCGGGCGATCTCGGCGCGCTCCTCGACGTGCTCGGCGTCTCGCCCGCCCTCGTGGTCGGCCACTCGGCCGGGGCCGCGATCCTGTGCCGGATGGCGCTCGATGGGCGGATCGCGCCCAAGGGGATCGTGAGCCTCGCCGGCGCGCTGCTCGGCTTCCAGGGCGTCGCGGGCCACATCTTCTCGCCGCTCGCGAAGATCCTCGCCTCGAACGCGCTCGTGGCGCGCGTGCTGGTCGCCACGATGTCCGGCCGGGCGTCCGTCGAGCGGCTGATCGCCGACCAGGGCTCGACGCTCGACGAGACCGGCATAGCGCTCTACCACCGCCTCGTCCGGAGCCCCGCCCATGTCGGGGCCGCGCTCGCCATGATGGCGAACTGGGACCTCGACGCCTTCGAGCGCGACCTGCCGAAGCTCTCCGTGCCGCTGCTGCAGATCGTCGGCAGCAACGACCGCTCGATCCCGCCCTCGGTCGCCTACAAGGTGCGCGGCCTCGTGCCGGGCGCTACCGTCGACGAGCGGCGCGGCCTCGGCCACCTCGCCCACGAGGAGCGGCCGGCGGAGTTCGCCGACAGGATCGTGGCGTTCGGGCAAACGGTCGGGGCGCTCGCGCCGGGGTAGCGCGCGGGCATGGGTCGAGGCGGGCGGATGGACGTCATCGTCGCGGGCGGCGGCATCGGGGGTCTGACGGCGGCGCTGGCGCTGCATGCGCGCGGGATCGTGCCCACGATCTACGAGCAGGCGGACGCGATCCGCGAGCTCGGCGTCGGCGTGAACACGCTGCCGCAGGCGATCGCGGAGCTCGCGTCCCTCGGCCTCCTGCCGGCGCTCGATGCCGTGGCGATCCGGACGCACGAGCTGCACTACCTGACCGGCCGCGGCCAGGAAGTCTGGCGCGAGCCGCGCGGCATCCATGCCGGGCACGCGGTGCCGCAATTCTCCATCCATCGCGGCCGGCTCCAGGCCGTGCTCCGGGACGCCGTCCTGGACAGGCTCGGTCCGGGCGCGATCCGGACCGGGTGGCGGCTCGGGCATTTCATCGAGAACGACGTCGGGGTCACGGCGTCTTTCTTCGACCGCGACGGCCGGCCGGTGGGCGAGGCGCGGGGCGACGTCCTTCTCGGGGCGGACGGGATCCACTCGCAGGTGCGGGCGAGCCTCTGGCCCGGCGAGGGCGCGCCGCGCTGGAACGGGCTCATGCTGTGGCGCGGCGCTCGCGACTGGCCTCTCTTCCTCGACGGCTGCTCGATGATCGTCGCGGGCGGGCTCGCCGCGAAGGCGGTCGCCTACCCGATCGCGGCCGGCGAGACGCCGACGAGCCGCCTCACGAACTGGGCCGTGATCGGCCGCGTCGGCGAGCCCGGCACGGCACCGCCGCGCCGCGAGGACTGGTCGCGCCCGGGCCGCTTCGACGAGCTCGCCCCGCATGTCGCGGGCTTCCGGATCGGCGCGCTCGACGTCCAGGCCCTCATGCGGGCGACGGAGCCGTTCTGGGAATACCCGATGTGCGACCGCGACCCGCTGCCCGGCTGGACACGCGGCCGCGTCACGCTCCTCGGCGACGCCGCGCATCCGATGTACCCGGTCGGCTCGAACGGCGCTTCGCAGGCGATCCTCGACGCCCGCGCCCTTGGCGACGCGCTGGCCACCGCCACCGATCCGCGGGACGCGCTCCAGGCCTACGAGCGCGAGCGACGGCCCGCCACGGCCGCGATCGTGCTCGCGAACCGCGAGGGCGGCCCGGAGGGCGTCATCGACGCCGTCGAGGCGCTGGCGCCGGACGGCTTCGCGGATGTCGAGGCGGTGCTGCCCTACGCGGAGCGCGAGCGGATCGTGCGCGGACGGGCCGGCGCTGCGGGGCTCCGGCCCATGCCTCTCCCCGCAGAGCGGGGAGAGGTCGAGTCACGCGTCAGCGTGACCGGGTGAGGGGCCAAGGAGACTCGCGGTGAACGCCGATTGTCCGAGGAGACCCGCCGTCGACGTGGAGTGTCCAACGCCCCTCATCCGGTCACGCTGACGCGTGACTCGACTTCTCCCCGCAGGCGGGGAGAAGCGGACGCGTCAGCCCTCGATCCTCCCGAAATCCGCGACTTCGCGCGTCGCCCGACGGAGCATCGCCAGCAGCTTCAGACGGTTTTCCCGCAAGGCCGGCACCTCGGCATTCACGGTCACCTTGTCGAAGAATGCGTCGACCGCCGACCGAAGCTCGGCCAGCGCCGTCATGGCGGCCTCGAAATCCTCGCGGCCGACGGCCTCGGTCGCGGCCCCGGCGCCGCGGGCGAGCGCGAGCGCGAGCTGCTTCTCCTCCGGCTCCACGAGGGCGGCCACGTCCGGCATGTCGTCGTAGGACCGCCCGTCCTTCTTCTCCTCGATCCTGAGGATGTTCGCGGCCCGCTTCGTCGCGGCGAGCAGGTTCTTGCCGTCCTCGGTCGCGAGAAAGCGGCCGAGCGCTGCCACGCGACGGACCACGGCGAGGAGGTCGTCGTTGGACGCGGAGGGCGCCGCGCCACCCTCCCCTCCCCCTTGCGGGAGGCCCGGGGTGGGGGTCGCGTCGTCTGCTCCGACGGCGGGAGAGTTCGCGGAACGACCCCCCACCCGGTCGCTGCGCGACTCGACGTCCCTGCCCGGCAAAGCCGGGTCCGCAAGGGGGGAGGGAGACGTCGCGCCAGCGTTCAGCACCGCATCGATGAGGTCGTGTCGCGCGCCGCCGTCGCGGAGGTAGACCTTGAGGCGGTCGTGGAAGAACGAGAGGAGGTCCGCCTGCTTGTCATGGCCGGGCTCGTCCCGGCCATCCCGATCTTGGACCGAGATGGCCGGGACAAGCCCGGCCATGACAGACTTCAACGGCACCCGCAGTCCATTCTCCAACACCAGCCGGATCACCCCCAAGGCCGCGCGCCTGAGCGCATACGGGTCCTTGCTCCCCGTCGGCTTCTCGTCGATCGCCCAGAACCCGACCAGGGTGTCGAGCTTGTCGGCGAGCGCCACCGCGACCGAGACCGGGGCGCTCGGCACGCGGTCGGAGGGGCCGACCGGACGATAATGGTCCTCGATCGCGGCCGCGACCGCATCCGGCTCGCCTTGCGCGGCCGCGTAGTAGCGGCCCATCAGCCCCTGCAGCTCGGGGAACTCGCCGACCATCTCGGTCGTGAGGTCGGCCTTGGCGAGACGCGCGGCGCGCTCCGCGTCATCGGCGTCGGCGCCGACGGACGGCGCGAGTTCGCGGGCCAGCGCCGCGATCCGCTGGACGCGCTCGAACTGCGTGCCGAGCTTCTCGTGGAACACGATGGCCTTCAGCTTCTCCAGCCGCCCCTCGAGCGGAACCTTGCGGTCCTGGTCCCAGAAGAACTTGGCGTCCGACAGCCTGGCCCGGACGACGCGCTCGTTCCCGGCCACGATCGCGGCTCCGCCGTCGGAGGCCGCGATGTTCGCGACCAGGATGAAGCGGTTGGAGAGCGACGCTCCGTGCTCCCCTCCCCCTTGCGGGGAGGGGTTTGGGGTGGGGGTCGGTCCGTCTGCATCAGCGGTCGAGATGCCCTCCGCCCGATCCCCATCCCGGTCGCTCCGCGACCCGCCCTTCCCGTCCGGCGAAGCCGGGTCCGCAAGAGGGAAGGCAGGGCGTTCGCGCAGCACGAAGCATTTCTGGTTCGCCCGGATCGTGGCCCGGATCACCTCGGGCGGGATCGCGAGGAAGCTCTCGTCGAAGCTGCCCATCAGCACGACGGGCCACTCGACGAGACCCGCGACCTCGGCCAGGAGCGCGTCGTCCTCGAAGACCTCCAGGCCTTGCGCGAAGGCGAGGTCGCGGGCGTCATGCCGGATGATGTCGCTCCGGCGGGCCGCGTCCAGCACCACCTTGCCGCGCTCCAGCGCCGCCACGTAGTCGTCGAAGCGGCGCGTGTGGATCGGGGTGGGTGCCATGAAGCGGTGGCCCCGCGTCGTGTCGCCGGAGATCAGCCCGTCGATGACGAGCGGCACGATCTCGGGCGTCTCGGTGTCGGACCCGAAGGTGCACAGGATCGACTGCAGCGGCCGCACCCAGCGGAGCGATCCCGGCCGCTCCGAGGCCGCGCCCCAGCGCATCGATTTCGGCCAGGGGAACGTCCGGATCATGCCGGGCAGGAGCTCGGACAGGACCTGCGGGGTCGGACGGCCGGGCCGCTCGACCGTCGCGACGTAATAGTCCCCCTTCTTCGGGTCCGACACGACCCGGACCTGCTCGGCCGAGGAGATCCCGGCGCTCTTCAGGAAGCCCTTCATCGCCTCCTCGGGCGCGCCGACGCGCGGCCCTCGCTTCTCCTCCCGGACGTCGCTGCCCTTCGCCGGCAGGCCGGCGACGTGGAGCGCGAGCCGGCGCGGGGTCGCGAAGGCCTGCGCGCCCTCGTAGAGGAAGCCCTGCGCGACGAGCCCGTCCGTCACGAGCCGCCGCAGGTCCTCGGCCGCGCGGGCCTGCATGCGGGCCGGGATCTCTTCCGACAGGAGTTCGAGGAGAAGGTCGGGCATGTCAATTCTGTCCTGAGACGATGTTCATGACGTCTCGAGCGACGAAGAACCGAGGGTTGGTGAGACCCGGCATTTCCGAGAGGATGCCGGCCGACATGAGCGAGTCCGTGTTGAGCTGAGCGGCTCTGTACGTCACACCAAGATGCTCGGCGACCTGAGGGATCGAGACGATCGGGCGCTGAAACAGGAGATCGACGATCGCGAGCAGGTTGGCCGACCGTCCCGCGCGCTGGAGGCGGGCGCGATAATCGGACTGGAGCGCCAGGAGCGCCTCCGCGGTCGAGATCGCATCGGCGGCCGCCTTCTCGACCACTCCGAGAAAGAACGCGATCCAAGGCGTCCAGGCGCCCCGGCGTGAGACCTCGTACATGAGATCGATATACTCATCCTTGCGGGTTTCCAGGACGGGGCTGAGATAGAGCGTCGGCTGACGGATGATGCCCTTCGTGAACATGTGAAGGAGGATCAACATGCGTCCGACGCGCCCGTTACCGTCCGCGAAGGGATGGATGGCCTCGAACTGGTAGTGGACCAGGGCCGCGTCCACGAGGGCTGGCAGGCCGGTCGGTTCCTCGCGATGGATGAATTGCTCCAGAGCGCCGAGACAGCGCAGCGCCTCGCCGGGCGGTGGGGGGACGAAGCGGGCATTCTCGATCTCGTAGGGTCCGATGAAATTCTGATGCCTCTTGAACTCTCCGGGAAGCGCTCGGCTCCCGCGATGGCGGGCAACGCCCGTGAGCAGCGTCCGATGAGCGTCACGCAGCGTCCGGAGACACAGCGGAACATCGGCGAGACTCTCCAAGGCACCGGACAGGGCTCGTCGATAGTTCAGGACCTCGCGCGTATCGGACGGCCTCGCCTGCTCGGCCGCGCCTGCATCGGCCAGCAAAAGCTCGTCGATCGTCGTGTAGGTGCCTTCCATGCTGGACGACGTGAGGGCCTCCCGCGTCTGAAGAGGCCTGATGAGAAGGTAAGGGTCGCCGAGAATCCTGCCGATGCCGTTCAACTCGCCGAGCGCCTGCGCGGCACGGCTCAACGGAACGGCGAGCGCTGCCAGGTCCATGCCGGCCGGTGGAAGGTCGTTCGGGACTAAAGCCCACTGATTCCGCTCTGTCGGGGTCAGTGTTCCCGAGGGGGAACCCACGAAATCGACCTCTTTCATTTGGTACGACGCGACATGACGGGCTTATAAGAAGCGACGGTTTGGTATAATCCAAGCCGAACAGATTGTCCCGTGTTACATGCGACGCAACCGCCGCTTCACCCGCGGCTCGCCGAGATCTCCATCTCGTGGACGAGGTCGAGCTGACCGTCGGCCGAGACGTCGCAGGACAGCCGGACCATCGCCCGGCGCGAGCCGTGCGCGAGGTCGAGGAGGCGGAAGAAGCGTTCGCTCGCGAGGAACACGTCGAAGCGGCCCTCGCCCGCGCTCGACACGCCGAAATAGTCGCCCGAGATCGCGTCGAACCGCTCCGGCCAGTTCCTGGCCCGCATCTTCAACTGCGCCGTCGTCGAGCCCCAGAAGGTGAGATCGACCGTGCCGAGTTCCTCGCCGGTCTCGACCAGCAGCCCCGGTCCAGTCAGCTTCGCGACGCCAGTGTCGGTCGTGGCGTTGCAGACCAGATCGTAGGAGACGCGGGCGATCGAGACCCGGATGTTGCGGCGGGAGCCGGGCGTCACGCGGCGAGGCTCGCAGGGGCCGGGGCGGCGCCGGTGGCCGCGGGACCGGCCGCGCCGCCGCCCTCCGTCATGAGCCAGGCCGCCCCGCAGGCCTTGGCGAGATCGCGGACACGGAAGATGTAGCTCTGACGCTCCGTGACAGAGATCACGCTGCGGGCATCGAGCAGGTTGAAGACGTGGCTCGCCTTGATGCACTGGTCGTAGGCCGGCAGCGCCATCCGGTGCCGGCTGTCCTCCGGGCCGGGCTCGCCGGCCGCGAGATAGGCCCGGCAGGCGCTCTCCGCGTCGCGGAACTGCCGGAACAGCATCTCGGTATCGGCCGCCTCGAAGTTATGGCGCGAGTATTCCTGCTCGGCCTGGAGGAAGACGTCCCCGTAGGAGACCCGGTCGGGGCCCTCGCGGCCGTTGAAGTTCAGGTCGTAGACGTTCTCGACGCCCTGGACATACATCGCGAGCCGCTCGAGCCCGTAGGTGAGCTCGCCCGATACCGGAGCGCATTCGACGCCGGCGACCTGCTGGAAATACGTGAACTGCGAGACCTCCATCCCGTCGCACCAGCATTCCCAGCCGAGGCCCCAGGCGCCGAGCGTCGGGCTCTCCCAATCGTCCTCGACGAAGCGGATGTCGTGCAGGCCGGCATCGATCCCGATCGCGGCGAGCGAGGCGAGGTAGAGGTCCTGCAGGTTCGGAGGGTTCGGCTTCAGGATGACCTGGAACTGGTAATAGTGCTGGAGCCGGTTCGGGTTCTCGCCGTAGCGGCCATCCTTCGGCCGCCGCGAGGGCTGCACGTAGGCGGCCCGCCAGGGCTTCGGCCCGAGCGCCCGGAGCGTCGTCGCCGGATGGAACGTCCCGGCTCCGACCTCCATGTCGTAGGGCTGGAGCAAGACGCAGCCCTGGTCGGCCCAGAAGCCCTGGAGGACGAGGCCCTGGAACGACCGCCGCGGCGAGAGGTGTGAGGCCGCGTCGCCCGCGCCATCGGTCTGGTTCATGGGCGGCACCCTCAAGGTCGACCTCTCGTCTGTCAATGACAGGGATCCGTCAGCCCCGAACACTCATCCGGGGCTAACCAAAATGTCTTTCGAGCGGGAACATTCGAGCCAAGCTCGGCATTTGTACGGCGAAGCTTAGAGACGCCTGGCGAAGACGAAGAACCGGCTCGATGCCGGTCTACGGGTTTCGCGAGGCGGACGGGTCGCCGGGCGCTGGAGACGACGCGATGAACAGAATGTGTGAAGTGCTGGTCCTGACCGGCATCGCGGGTGTCCTGACGCTGGGCCTGGTGAGCGCCGAAGCGAGGGACGCGAAGGTCAGGAGCCCGTCCCCGATCGTGTCCGCCGAGGCGGTGGCTGTCGCCTCGACGGACCGGGCCGAGGTCGGCCAGGCCGCCGCTGAGCAGATCGTGCAGACCTCGGCCTGCGGTCGGAAGGTGAAGGTGGTCTATGCGGGCTATGGCGAGGGCGACCGCGCGGGCTGCCCGACGCCGACTCGCTGACGGGCGGACCCGTCCTCAGGCGAGAGGGCGATGAAGGGCCTCGGCCTCCGACGTGAAGGTGCCGTCGGGCCGGTGCAGGGTGATGGAGGGCGCGATCTTGAGCGGTTGCGCCGCGCCTTTGACGGCCGAGATCAGGATTCGGCTGGCTGGCGACCCCGCCCGCGGATGAATCGGGGTGATCGTCAGGCCGCCGAACGCGACCCGGACGGCGTCGAGGCATCCCGCGAGGCGATCCGAGCGGTGAATGAGGACCAGCATCCCGCGTGGCTTCAGAAAGCGCGCGGCGGCCGCGACCCAGCCCGATAGACTGCCGCCCTCCATCACGTGGGCCGATCGGCGGCCGGGATTAGGCGACGCTCTCTCACCGTCGTCGAAGAAAGGCGGGTTCGTCGCGACGAGGTCGGCCGCGCCATCGAGCGGCTCGGCACCGGGCAACGCGTCTCTCACCGAAAACACGTCGAGACACAAAGCCCGCGCGCGGTCCGCGAGGCCATTCAGGGAAATGTTCTCGCGGGCAAGGGCGATCAGGGTCTCGTCCCGGTCGATGAAGGTCAGGCGGGCGGTCTCGACACGGGCCGCGATCATCAGCCCCACCGCGCCGCTCGCGCTCCCGAGGTCGACGATATGGTCCCCCGCGCGGGCACCCGACAGCGCCGCGAGGAGCACGGCATCGGTCCCGGCCCGATGACCCCGTCGCGGCTGCAGGAGCCGCACGCGCCCGCCGAGCAGCGCGTCTTCGCCGACGTCGGTGTCCGCGGCCGATTCAGGCATCCCGGAGCTCGGCCCCGTAGCCCGCCTCGACGACCAGCCGGCGCGCGCGCGGCGCCCAGTCCGCCGCGACGAGGAGGCGTCGCGGGAACGCCCCGATCGAGCCCTCCATCCCGCTGATGTAGTTGTCCGCGACGAAGACCGGGATCCGCTCGCTCTCGAGCAGGCCGCGCAGGACGTCGATCAGCACGATGTCGTTGGTCCGGATGAGCTCGAGCATCGATGGGTCCGGGCCTCGTCTTGCGGCAAGCCGCGCGTTGCAGCCCCGAGGGCTCCGTGCGAGAGGGCATCATCCGGCGGCAGCGCCGATCCGGCAACAGGGGTCAAGGCATTGGGCGTCGTCGTGCCGTTCGATGAGAAGGGGTCGTCGGACGCGACCCTGGACGATCTCGTCCGGCTCGTGCGGGACGACATGGAGCAGGTGAACCGCCTGATCCTGTCGCGCACGGGGTCGCGCGTCGCGATGATTCCGGAGGTCGCGAACCACCTGATTGCGTCCGGGGGCAAGCGCCTCCGGCCGATGCTGACGCTCGCGACCGCAGCGCTCGCGAGCTACGCGGGCCAGGGTCACGTCAACCTCGCGGCCGCGGTCGAGTTCATGCACACGGCGACGCTGCTGCACGACGACGTGGTCGATGCCTCGACCATGCGGCGCGGCAAGATCGCGGCGCGGCTCATGTGGGGCAACGAGGCGAGCGTGCTGGTCGGCGACTTCCTGCTCGGCCAGGCCTTCAAGATGATGGTGGAGGT
>CAXTKM010000023.1:0-27306 GCA_964244795.1 uncultured Enterovirga sp. | reverse complement strand
AAGGGGGCGTCGCGGGTCACGTTGTGTGCCGAGAAGATGCACATCTCGCGCACCACCTTCGCGATGCAGTAGGTATCGCCCTCCTTGACGAACCAGCGCGCCAGCCGCTCCGGCGACACGTCTTGCGTGATCCCGCGCGCGAAGCGGCCGAGCCGGGCCGCCGCGAGCGCCCTCGTGTCGATGTCGGTCGCGAAGATCTGGACCTGGGGCGGGGCCGCCAGCTCTGCCATGTGCTCGCGAAGCAGGATCGCCAAGGTGTAGGCCTCTTCGCCGGTCGCACAGCCGAGCGCCCAGACCCGCAACTGATCGCCGGGGCCCTTCCCCACGAACAGCTTCGGGATCACCTCCTCTTTCAGGATGTCGAATTCCGACGCGTCTCGGAAGAACCGCGTCACGCCGATCAGGAGATCGTCGAAGAGGTTCTGGACCTCGGCCTCGTCGCGCCCGAGGGCCTCGATGTAGGCGTCCAGGCTCTCGGCCCCGATGACCTGCATCCGGCGCTCGACGCGGCGCAGGAAGGTGTTGTGCTTGTAGCCGTGGAAATCGTGGCCGGTCCTCTTTCGGAGGATCGTCGCCACCCGGGCCAGGGCCGTACGGACCTCGGGGAGGATCAACGCCCCCGCGCCGGTCCGGCTCGAGGCGCGCTGCCGAACGTAGAGCGCGACGCGCTCCGGCATCCTGTCGGGCGGCAGGACGAGGTCGGACAGCGCGGCAGCTGTCCTCACGGACGCGAGCGCAGGATCGTCCTCGCTGCCGTCGTCCTCCGCGACCGTCAGGCCGCCGCTCTCCTTCACGGCCGCGACCCCGAGCGTGCCGGCGCCGCTCGTCCCGAGGAAGATGATCGCCATGGCATCCTCGCCCTGGTCCTCCGCGAGCGACAGGAGGAAGCTGTCGATCGTGCCGCGCTCGCCCGGCCGCTCCTCCGCCGCACGGGTGTGGAAGACTCCACCTTTCAGGGTCACCATCACGTCCGGAGCGGCGAGATAGATCACGCCCGCCTCGATCGCGGCGCCGTCCCGGATGGTGATGGTCCGGTACCCTCCGGCCGTCGCGAGAATCCTGCGGACGCGCGCTTCGTCGAACGCCTCCCTGCGCTGCAGCGTGAGCACGAAGGCGGCATCCAGGGGCTCGGACAACGCCGCGCAGAACGCCTCGAGCGAGGCGAGCGACTCGACGGATGCCCCGATGCCGACGACGAGCGGCTTCGACGCCCGGCTCGCCCCACCGGCGGGCCGCGGCGGGGAACCGGCCGGCTGCGGCGTCTCGCTCACCGTCACCTTGGCACTCCCTGGTGGAGGGCATGACGTGCGCGACGATCGACCTGCCCGCTTTCGGAACCTCCACCGAAACGGACGTCGCCGGTCATCACATAGCCGTGAGCCATGCACCGCTTTCCATGCCATGCTGGGCCATGAGTGAGGAAGACCATCTCGCGATGTCGAATCGGCATATCGCCGAGGCCGTTCGGCGCATCGCCGAGCAGGAGGAGCGCCTTCGCGTCGCGAAGGCCGCCGGCTCCGTCCCGAAGGAAGGCGAACGGCTGCTCGCGAACCTCCGCACGACGCTCCACGAGATGCGGGTCCATCATGGCCTCATCCTGGACGCGATCGAGAAGGCGAAGGCTGGAGGCTGAAGCGCTCACACGCTCTCCGCCTTCCTGCCCGCGCGGTCGAAGGCCGACAGCACGGCCTCCCGGACGGTGTCGGCCTGTTCGCGGTACTCGCGCGCACGGTCGTCGTACATCTCGGCGACCGCGCGTCGTCCGGAGCGGCGCCCGTCGTCTGCCATCCGGCTCACGAGCTCGGCGCGCTCCTCGATGATCCGCAGCGCGACCCGCATCGCCTCGTCGACCCGGCTCTCCTGCTGGCTTCCGAGAGCCTCCGCCGTGTAGGCGTGGCCGACCTGGCAACGAAACCGGAGGGGGAAGCCCTCCCGGATCTGGGACATGACGCCGCCGCAGCCCGGGCAGGTCAGGGCGGCCGGGTCCGCGATCCGACCCGTCCCGTCGCTGCCGATGCGCTCGCCCGCCGCGATGTCGATTTCGAGCGCGAGGCCGGGAGGGATCGGCAGGATCGGCCCGGCCGTTTCCCGGACGAGGTCCGATAGGACGTCGCCGAGCCGTGCGCTCGGTACGCAGAGGTCCGCCGTGGTCGCCTCCAGGGCCGACCTCGGCATCTCGTCGGCGATGCTGTCCAGCGGATCCTGCACGATCGCGAGGCCGCCGCAGCGCTTCACGGCGTTGAGACCGGACGCGCCGTCGTTGAGAAACCCGCTCAGCACGATCCCGATGACGCGCGGCCCGTAGGCGACGGCGGCCGAGCGGAAGAGCGGGTCGATCGCGGGCCGGGACATGTTCTCGCGCGGGCCGCGCCCGAGCCGGATGATTCCATCCTGCACGATCATGTGACGATCCGGCGCCGCGATGTAGACGTGGCCGCGCTCGATCGGCAGCCGGTCCTCGGCCTGCCGCACCGGCAGTCGCGTCGCGGCCGAGGCCACCGTCGTCAGGATTCCGATCGACCGCGCCGGGATGTGGAGGACGACGAACACGGACGCCGGGAGATCCTCCGGAAGCTGGCCGAGGATCGTCTTCAGCGGCGCCGTCGCTCCGCTCGATCCGCCGATCACGACGATGTCGCGGTTTTGCACTGCAGTACCTCACGTATTCGTGTTCAAGGTTCGGTTCGCGTCCTCGTTCCGCCCTCGCGCGAAGTATCCGCGAGCGTACGTCATCGTCCGGCGTCGTGGAGGGGGCCGTCGGCCGGAGCGTCGAGGTGGCGGCCCGCGCGATCCATGTGGAGATAAGCCGGGTCGAAGAGGGACGCTCGCATCAGGGCCGGCAGATCGAGGATGGTCAGGCTCTTGCCTCGGAGCACGATGAGCCCGTCGCCGCGCAACTCCTGCAGGGTTCGGTTCACGTGGACCGCCGACAACCCGGTCGTGTCGGCGAGATCGGCCTGCGTCATCGGGAGGGGGCAGGAATTCCCGTCCGCGAGCCCGACCCCGCGCGACCGCAAGAACAGTTCGCAGAAGAGATGTCCCAGCCGCTCATACGCGTTCCGCTGCCCGAGGCAGACGGCCCACTCGCGCTGGATCGAGGTGCTGACGAGCGCCTCCCAGGACAGCGCCTGAGCAAGCCTCGGGTGGTGGGACATCAGGGCCTCGACCGTCGGGCGCGACAGCGTGGCGTAACTCACCGGGGTGAGCGTTCCGAGCGAATGACAGAAGCGTCGCAGGAGGAAGACGTTGAGGTCGCAGACGTCGCCAGGCAGGACGTAGGAGATGATCTGCCGGCGACCGTCCTCGAGCTGCTTGTAGCGATACACCCAGCCCGACAGGACCAGCCCGACGCTCTCGGGCCGGTCGCCCTCCCTGATAATGTCGGTCCGGGCGTCGAATTGCCGGACGCGCTCGGTCGAGGCGCCCACGATCGCGCGCGTGTCGTCGGCCGACAGTCGCGTGAACTGCTCCAGCTTGCTGACCAGCGGGTTCTGCACCCGGACCCTCCCCGGCCCCCACCACGACGAGCCACCGGGACGGCAGCGTCACCCTAGCGGGACACACGCGCGGGCCGCGGCTCGGACGCGTCCTCGCCCCGGCCGCGGGGCATGAACGATCGATCCGGCGAATCGTTCGATGGGAGACACACGCGCGGAGCGCTTTCCCGGGTCAGGCCGCGCTCTGGTGCACGTAGGCATGGCCATGGCCGGCGCCGTCCCGCACCGGGTGACGCTGATACGGCCGTTCGCCCAAAAGGCGCTCGTATTCCCGCTCGGCGACACCGTAGCTGCTGCGGGCCCCCGCATCGAGCTTCTCGCGATCGAGGATCCGGATGCAGCCGCGCTTCGCCCGGATCGCGCCGTCCCCCTCGAGCTCGTGCGTCGCGACCGTGATGCCGGGGCGCCGGACCCCGAGCACCGTCGCCAGCGCCTCGTGCGTGATCGACACCTCGCTGCTCTCCGTCCGGTCCTGGCACATGATGAGCCAGCGGCTCAGCCGCTCACGGACGGTGTTGCGGGCGTTGGCGAGGGACGTCTGCGAGACCTGGATCGACCAGCATTGCGCGTAGCGGAGCAACACGGTGCCGAGCTCCGGATGAGCCTCCATCAGGAGGCGGAGCCGGTCGGCCCCGATCCTGAGGCTTCCGCCGGAGATCTGCACGACGATCTTGTGCGGGGAGCGGTCCGCTTCGAAGACGAGCGGAAGGGCCGTCGTGCCCTCGCGGCCGATCATCCCGATCTCGCCTTCGCCCACGCCGGAGCTCGCCACGACCGAGAGCACGCTGTCGGTCGGAAAGTAGGCATGGTTCAATGCCGAGAGGGGCTGCTGCAGGACCTGCCCGGCCGAGAGAGCGACCGGTTCGAGCCCTCGCGTCATGTCGGCCAGCACGTGGTGCGGGAGCGCTTGGAGCAGGCGGTTTTCGACGGATGTCATGGCCGGACCATCGCTGTTGAGAGCATCGAAGGTCAGGATGGCGGGCGGGTTCCGCCCCGACATTCACCTATGTTGGAGACGTACCGAGGTGCGACATTGCTGCCCGAATCGCGCTCCGCTCCCGTGGTCGCAGGACCGCCCGGGCACTGACCTATGTGAAGGCCTCGCCCCTGCGGAACGGCTTGGATCGACCCGAGGGTCAGGCACGCCTCGCGCCGGCAGACAGCCCGGGCGCGTTCGCGTTCAAGGAGCGCTGGATGAAGGTTACCAATCGATCGGGCATGGCGAACGTGTTCAGTCCGGGCGAGATCGAGCGCCTGTCGGCCGCGCTCGAGTCGGCGCTCGGGGCGGTGAGGGACAGCGGAGTCGATTCCGAGATCTCCGGCCGCGACATCCGGCGGCGTCTCGCGGCCCGGATCATCTCGGACGCGCAAGGGGGCGAGTTCGATCCCGACCGGCTCGCCGAGGCGGCGCTGGCCTCGCTGCGGGGTGCGGTTCGCACGCAGATCATCTCCGCCTGGCCGGATCGCGACCCGCCGGCTTCCGGCTGACGGACCGTGAACCCGGGCCGCCCAGCTCCCCGCCATGCCGTCTCCTGGCCGATGCGCCCAGGTGACCGATGAGCCAGGAGCTGTCCGGATACCGGGTGATGGTCGTCGAGGACGAGTACTTCCTCGCCGAGGAGATCGGCTTCCTGCTGGGCGAGACGGGAGCCGAGGTCGTGGGCCCCCTCGGGACGCTGCAGGATGGGCTGGATCAGGTCCGCCGCGGGGGATTCGAGCTCGCGGTGCTGGACATCAATCTCGGGGGCGACCTCGCCTATCCGATCGCGGACGCGCTCGATGCCCGGGGCATCCCCTTCCTGTTCGCGACGGCCTATCACTGGCGCGAGATGCCGGAGGCCTATCGCGGGCGGCCTCGCGTGGAGAAGCCGTACGGGGCGCGAGCCCTGATCGCGTGCCTGACCGCGATCGCCCGCGAGGTGCAGCGGCCGGTCTGATTCGCCGGCGCTCCCTCTTCCTCGCGTGAGAGGAACGCGGGATCCCCGGCCTTGCGCCCCACCCTGCCGCTGCTTCAAGACCCCGAGAGCGGCCATCCGGGCGGCGGGAGCGGGACGTGAACCTCAATTTCGCGAGCGACAACGTCGAGGGTGCGAGCGCGCCGGTGCTGGACGCGATCCTGCGGGCCAATGCCGGCCCGGCGATGCCCTACGGGGCCGACGACCTCACCCGGGCCGTCGAGCGCAGGCTGCGGGACGTGTTCGAGCACGATGTCGCCGTGTTCCTGGTCGGCACCGGGACGGCCGCGAACGCGCTCGCGCTCGCGGCGATCCTGGACCCGTGGGGTGCGTGCCTGTGCCACGAGGAGGCGCATGTCGTCGACGACGAGTGCGGCGCGCCGGCCTTCTTCACGCATGGCGCGAGCCTGATCGGCGTCCCGGGCCCGGGCGGCATGATCGACCCGGCCGCGGTCCGGGCGGTGCTCGACCCGCTGCCCGCCTCCGTGAAGCAGATGCCCGCCCAGGGGCTCACGATCTCGCAGGCGACCGAGGGCGGTCTCGTCTACGGGCTCGACCGCATCGCCGAGCTCGGCGCGCTCTGCCGGGCGCGCGGGCTCCGGCTCCACATGGACGGCGCCCGCTTCGCGAACGCGCTCGTGGCCTTGGACGCGAGCCCGGCCGACATGACCTGGCGGGCCGGGATCGACATCCTGTCCTTCGGGTGCACGAAGAACGGCTGCCTCGCGGCCGAGGCCGTGATCGTCTTCGATCCGGCGCTCGCCGGCACGCTCGCCCATCGGCGCAAGCGCGCGGGCCAGACCTTCTCGAAGGGCCGGCTCCTCGCGGCGCAGTTCGAGGGCTATCTCGCGGACGAGCATTGGCTCGACAACGCGCGCCACGCGAACCGGCTCGCGCAGCGGCTCTCGGCCGGGCTCGCGGCTGTGCCGGGCGTCCGGCTCGCCTGGCCGACCGAGGCGAACGAGGTTTTCGCGATCCTGCCCGAGCGGGTCGATGCCGCGATGCGGGCGGCCGGTGCGCTTTATTATCCCTGGTCGACCCGCTCCCTCCCGGCGGGCGAGCGGATCGGCGCGGGCGAGATCCTGGTTCGCCTCGTGGCATCGTTCGCGACCGAGGAGCGGGCGGTCGAGGCCCTGGTCACGTCAGCGGAACAAGGCGCGACCGCCGGATCATGAACAAACCGTAACCGGCCCGCCCCAGCCACGCCCCAATCGGGCGTGATCGTGCGGCGATGATGTCGAGACGACGCCCCATGCCCGCCCTGTCCCACCGCCTGCTGCGCTCAAGCCTCCTGGCCGGCGGAGCCCTCCTGGCCGGAGCCGTGACCTTGGCCGGTCCCGCCTCGGCCCAGTTCTACGGCTACGGTTACGGCGCTCCCGCGCCTTACTCCTACAACGCCCCGCCCCCCGCCTACGGGCCTCGGCCCTACGGCGGCGGCCCGTATGGTCGGGGTCCCTATGGCCGGGGGCCCTATGGGGACGAGTCCGACGGTCAGGCCCGGACCCTTCCGGCCCGCGCGATCGTCGATCGCCTCGAGGACATGGGCTACGAGGACATCGGTCGCCCGCGCTTCACCGGGACGATCTACGTCGTCGACGCGACGGCTCCCGGCGACATCCGGGTCCGGGTCGTGGTGGATGCGGTCCGGGGCGTCGTCCTGAACCGGACCGCGCTCGGTGACCGGCGCGACGGCCGGCCGGGCGACGACATCGACGAGGACCGCCCCGCGCCGCGCCGCTACGGTGGCCGGCCGCGCGAAGCCGAGCCGGGCCTTCTGGAAGATGGTCCGCAGGCGCGGCGCGAGATCGTGCCGGAGCGCGGCAGCGTGGCCCGCGGGCAGGACCTGCCGTCACCGCCCGAAAGCGCGCCGGCGTCGCGCGGGCTTCCAGGCCCGGCCGATCCGCGGCTCTCGCCATCCGGCGAGCGGGCCGCCCGAACCTTCGAGGGACGGTCGAGCGGCCGCGAGGCGGCCCGCACGGAGCCCGCGCCCGGCCCGATCCCGGCGGACCCGAGTGCCCGGCCTTATGGCACGAACCCCGGCGGCACGAACCCCGGCGGCACGCCCGGGCGCCGCACCCCGGCCGATCAGCAGCAGGCCCGCCGGCCGAGCACGACGGCCGTGCCGCCGCGGCCTCCCGCGGCTCCGGCCGCGTCCCCGGACGGCACCCGCGCGGGCGGCACCGAACCCAATCAGGCGACCGCGGATGCCGGTCCGCGCCAGAACCGGCCGGTCCGGGTCATCGGGGGCGTGACGCCGATGAACGGCGATGGTGCCAGCAGCGGCGCGGCGCAGCTCGACGCGCTGCCGCAGCCGCCGAGCACGCCGACGCCCGCCGTTCCCGAGTAGCCCAATACGCGAAAACGCCCCGGCGCAGGCCGGGGCGAAGAGCCGTCGAGGTCGCCGGCTCGCGCCGCCGACCCGTTCGACGCGATCGGGATCAGGCGGCCTTGCGGGCCTCGATCGTCTGGGCGCGGGCCGCGCCCCCGATGGCGATCTGGCGGGGCTTCTTGGCCTCCGGGATCTCGCGGACGAGGTCGAGGTGCAGGAGCCCGTTCTCGAGCGAGGCTCCCGTGACCTGCATGTGGTCGGCGAGCTGGAATCGCCGCTCGAAGGTCCGGGCCGCGATGCCCTGGTAGAGAACCTCGGCCTTCTTCTCGGCCTCGACCTTGCGGTCGCCGCGGATCGTCAGCGTGCTCTCCCGGACCTCGATGCCGAGGTCGTCCTGGGTGAAGCCCGCGACCGCGATCGAAATCCGGTAGGCGTTCTCGCCGGTGCGCTCGATGTTGTAGGGAGGATAGGTGGGCGCCGCCTCGACGGAGCCGACGTTGTCCAGCATCGAGAACAACCGGTCGAAGCCGACCGTGGTGCGGTACAGGGGAGCGAGATCGAACTGTCGCATGGCATATTCTCCAAGAAGCAACATGCAGAAACCCAGTCCGCCTCGGAAGGCCGGACCGGCGTGCCGCCGACATCGGCCGGCACGAGGATCAGGTGGTTAGCCTCCCGGAGGCCGTCAAGACCTTCGGAACCTCTTCGAAACACCTCTCGCGCAAGACGTCAGCCGTGCAACTCCTGTCGACACCGCAGAACCCGCTTCCCCCCGGCGGCGACGTCTCAGGACTCGCGACACGCGATGGCGTGAGCCTGCGGGCCGCGACCTGGGACCGGACCGCGGGCCCCGACCGCGGCACCGTCGTGCTGCTTCAGGGGCGGGCCGAGTTCATCGAGAAGTATTTCGAAGTCGTGGAGGAGCTGCGCGAACGGGGCTTCCGGGTCGTGGCCTTCGACTGGCGCGGGCAGGGCGGCTCGGACCGGGCGCTCGCGAACCGTCATCGGGGCCATATCCGCCACTTCGCCGATTTCCGGCTCGACTTCGAGGCCGTGCGGGAGCGCTTCCTCGCGGGACCCGGCCGCGGTCCGATCACCGTGCTCGCGCATTCGATGGGCGGCTGCGTCGCGCTCGCGGGAGCCCGGGAGGGCTGGCTCGACGCCGACCGGCTCGTCCTGTCCGGCCCGATGGTGTCGCTGAGCCTCGTGCGGCGCCCGAGGTTGGTTCGGGCCTTCGCCCGTCTCCTCGGCGCGCTCGGCCTTCGCGGCCAGTTCGTGCCCGGCGGAGGCAGCCGGTCGATCTCGACGCTGCCCTTCCCGGGCAATCGCCTCTGCACCGACCCGGTCCGCTACGCGCGAAACGCCGCCGTCGCGACCGCGCTCGAATCGGGCGCGATCGGGGCGCCCACGATCGGCTGGCTGCTGGCCGCCTACGAGGCCATGGACGGGCTCGCGGCTCCCGGGCTCGCGGCCGCGATCGATCGGCCCGTGCTGATCGTCGCCGGCGAGGACGATCCGATCTGCTCGACGCCGGCGCTCATGCGGTTCGCGCGGGAGCTTCCGCACGGCACGCTGGTCACCGTGCCGGGCGCCCGCCACGAGATCCTGATGGAGACGGACGCGCTTCGGGCCCGGTTCTGGGACGCGTTCGACGCCTTCATGGCCGAGGAGACGGCGGCCTTCGCGGCCGGCGCCTGAGCGCCTAGCCCCTGAGCCGCGCCAGCACGGCCTCGTGCAAGTGCGGATCGCCGGAGGCCGCGATCGCGCCGCCGGCCTCGGGCCGGCCGCCGTCCCAGGTCGTCACGACTCCGCCCGCACCCTCGACGATCGGGATCAGGGCGACGATGTCGTAGGGCTTGAGGCCCGCCTCGACCACGACGTCGAGATGGCCCGCGGCCAGCATGCAATAGGCGTAGCAATCGTAGCCGTAGCGGGTGAGCCGGACCGCGTCCTCGACCCGGCCGTAGGCCTGCGCCTCCGGCGCGCTGAACAGCTTCGGGCTCGTGGTCGAGAGCGTCGCCTCCGCGAGCGACCCGCAGCGGCGCGTCCTGAGGCGGCGCGAGCCGTGCGGGCCGCGATACGACGCGCTGCCGCCGTCGCCGACGAAGCGCTCGCCGATGAACGGCTGGTGCATCATGCCATAGGCCGCCCGCCCGCCTTTGAGGAGGCCGATCAACGTCCCCCAGAGCGGCAGGCCCGACACGAAGGCGCGCGTGCCGTCGATCGGATCGAGCACCCAGACGAGCTCGGCGTCCCCTCGCTCCGTGCCGAACTCCTCGCCCACGATCCCGTGGTCCGGGAAGGAGGCGACGATGAGCCGCCGCATCGCGAGCTCCGCCGCCCGGTCCGCCTCCGTGACGGGATCGAAGGCGGCCCCGCCCGACTTGTCCTCGGTCGCCATCGCGGTCCGGAAGAAGGGCAGGATGGCGCGCCCGGACGCCGTCGCGAGGTCCTCGACGAAACCGGAAAAGTCGACGGGTCCCATGGCGCAAAGTTCCTGTGCCGCCCTTGCGAGCGCTGCGGTTTCTCGGGTGGAGTCCAAATGCGATAAAAGGGCTTGCGTTTTGTGCGGCGCACCTTAACTTGTGCAACGCAGCGCCTCGGCGCTGCTGCCCTCTTTGGGCGTTTCCTCCCTAGACTTGGGCCGCCCCTCGGGGCGGCTCCTTTTCGTTCTGGGGCCTATTCGGCGGCCATCCTGTTCGGCTCGGCCCCGAGATCGAGATCGCGGATCACCTGTGCGAAGGCGTAGGTCAGGTCGGCCGCGAGCCTAGCGAAATTCGCCGTCGGGGTGAGCCTCGCCTCGTCCATGTAGAGCGCCCGGTTGATCTCGACCTGGAGGGCATGCCGGCCGAGCGCCGGCGCGCCGTGATGCTCCGTGATGAAGCCGCCCGCGTAGGGCTTGTTGCGGACGACCCGATAGCCGCCGGCTCGAAGCACGGCCTCGACCCGTTCGGTCAGCTCGCCCGCGCAGCTCGTGCCGTAGCGGTCGCCGAGCACGATGTCCGCCTTCGCACTCTCGTCGCGGCCGAGGCTGCTCGACGGCATCGAGTGGCAGTCGATCAAAACCGCATGGCCGAACCGGTCCATCGTGCGGCCGAGCAGCCCGTCGAGGGCGCGGTGATAGGGCCGGTAGAGCCGCTCGATCCGGCGGAGTCCCTCCTCCACCCGAAGCCGCCCGCGGTAGATGTCGTGTCCGTCGGCGACGATGCGCGGGATCGTCCCGAGGCCGCCCGCGACCCGCATCGAGCGGGTGTTGACGTAGCCCGGCAGCCGGCCCTCGAACATGCGCGGATCGAGCTCGAAGGGCTCCCGGTTCACGTCCAGGTAAGCGCGCGGGAAACGGGCGCTCATGAGCGGCGCCCCGAGGGTCGTCACGCCCGAGAACAGCCGGTCCACATAGGCGTCCTCCGAGCGCCGCAGGCAGGAGGGCTCGAGACAGGAGGCGGCCAGGAAGGCGGCCGGATAGCGGTCGCCCGAGTGGGGCGCGTTGAACACGAAGGGCGCATCCTGCCGGGCCGGTTCGGCCACGACGAAGGCAGGATCGAAATCGGGATCGGCGGGGGTCAAGGCCGCCGAGGACGCGGGAGCGTGGACATCCGTCAGTGTGACGAGCCCGGCCGGGCCTGTCCACAGCGGGAAAGCGCTATGCCGTGCCCCGGCCGCACGGTCTTCACCGCCTGTTTACCCTGTAACGGCTTTATGAAACAACCAAAGCGCACTTGTGGACCTCCGCCGGCAATGAAGATCCTTCTCGCCGAAGACGACAACGACATGCGCCGGTTCCTGGCCAAGGCGTTGCAGAACGCCGGCTACGACGTGTCGTCCTTCGACAACGGGGCCTCGGCCTACAACCGGCTGCGCGAGGAGCCGTTCGAGCTTCTGCTGACCGACATCGTGATGCCGGAGATGGACGGGATCGAGCTCGCCCGGCGAGCGACCGAGCTCGATCCGGACATCAAGGTGATGTTCATCACGGGCTTCGCGGCGGTCGCCCTGAACCCCGACCTCCGGGCCCCGCGCGACGCGAAGGTGCTGTCGAAACCCTTCCACCTGCGCGAGCTCGTGAGCGAGGTGGAGAAGCTGCTGCAGCAGGCGGCGTAGGACCGACCGCCGGGCTTTAGGCCAAGCCGAGCCGGCTCCACGGGCGAGGCCCGGTCGCGCGCTACATCCGGATCGTCTGACCGCCGTCGACCACGAGGACGTGGCCGTTGACGTAGGAGGCGGCGTCGGAGGCGAGGAACAAAGCCGCGCCTGCGATCTCGTCGGGTCGCCCCCAGCGGCCGACCGGGACGCGCGCCTTCACGAAGGCCGCGATCTCGGGATCGGTCACCATGGCGGCGTTGGTCTCGGTCGCGAACATGCCGGGCGCGATCGCGTTCGCGGTGATCCCATACGGTCCGTACTCGGCCGCGAGCGCCCGCACGAGCCCGGTCAGCCCCTGCTTCGCGGCCGGGTAGACCGGATCGCCGGGCCGGCCGACATGGCCGATGATGGACGTGACCGCGATGAAGCGGCCGCGACCGCGAGGCAGCATGTGGCGGATGGATTCCCGGGCGAGCGCGATTCCGGCCACGAGATCCGTCTCGATCAGATCGCGGATATCGGCGTCGCTGAAATCGGTCAGCGGCTTCCGGGCCCGCGCGCCGACGTTGTTCACCACGATGTCGAGGCGGCCATGCCGGGCCGCGACCGCCGCGAGCGCGCGCGCCATCGCGTCCGTGTCGGTCACGTCGAAGGCCGCGTGCTCCGCATCGTCGCCGAGGCTTCGGGCGGCTGCGGCCAGCCGCTCCTCGTCGCGGCCGTTCAAGACGACGCGGGCGCCCGCGGCCGCGAAGATCCTCGCGATCTCGAAGCCGAGGCCGCGCGCCGCGCCGGTCACGAGGGCGACCCGGCCCGCGAGGGAGAACAGGTGAAGAGGAGACGGCACGTCGGTCATCGCGTCAGGCCCGGATGAGGACCCGCACCCTCGTGCCGATCACATACGCCCGGTTTGTGACACGGCTCGTGCGTGTGGGTCACGCCCGGCGGTGCACGGGCCAGCCGCGCTGTGCGGAGTCTATGGCCGGACCGCCGGGGTCTCGATCGCGAGCCCGGCGGCCCGCTCCATGAGGGAGGCCTCGAGCGCCACGAGCTCGGCCGCGCCATACGGGAACGGCTCGGCCCGGACGCCTGTCATGCAGTTCCGCAGGCGGCGCTGCAGCGAGCCGACCGATTGCCATTCGAGGCGGTACACAGGGTAGCCGACCGGGTGCCCTTGCGGGAGCGGCGTGCCGCCGAGGCGCCGGCCCCAGTTGTCCTCGTGGCAGTTCGCGCAGGAGAGGTTGAGCTGCCCGATCCGGGCCGTGAACAGGGCGCGCCCTCGGGCCCGCACCGCATCCATGCGGGCGTCCGCCGGGGGAGCGATCGGCAATCCGCGCGACTGATGAGCCACGAAGGCCGTGAGCGCGAGCAGCGCCGCGCTCTCCGGCGCGTCCGGGGCGACACCCTGCCGGGTCCGGCGGCACTGCTCGATCTGGCCCGAGAGGTCGATCGCGGCCCCGTTCGCCTCGCTCCAGGCGGGATAGCGGGCGGCGGTGCCGCGCATGCTCGACGCGGCATCGCCGTGGCACGACGCGCAGGATGGGCCGGTTTGGCCGGCGGGCGCGTTCCAGAGATCCTGGCCCTCCAGCACCGCCAGCATGCCGGGATTGGCCGTGTCGTCGGCCTGCATGGCCCGGGTTTCGGGCGCGAGCGCTCCGGTGTCGGACCGGCG
Organism: uncultured Enterovirga sp.; assembly: GCA_964244795.1. Taxonomy (GTDB): domain Bacteria; phylum Pseudomonadota; class Alphaproteobacteria; order Rhizobiales; family Beijerinckiaceae; genus Enterovirga. The sequence continues at coordinate 13,773 of CAXTKM010000023.1, read as the reverse complement.
CTCGGCGGGCGCGATCTCGGCGCGACCGGGCCACGCGGAGGCGAGCGTCAGGACGCAGGCGGCGAGGCAGGCCGCGAGGCCGGGGCGGCCGGACACCTACGTCACCACGATGATCGCCGTCTCGGTCTGGGCGAAGCCGTCGTCCCCGGTCCAGGTGAGCGCGATCGTGCCGCTCTCGGTCGCGACCGTCGTGAAGACGAGATACGGATTCGCCGAGAGCGCCGGGTGCAGCTCCGCCTCGAACACGACCGTGCCGCCATAGGTGCAGACGAAGTGCCGGATGATGTCGCGCGGCAGGAGGCGGCCGTTCGGGCCGGGCCGGTAGCCCGTTTCCATCGGGTGGGCGATCAGCGCCTTGATCTCGATCACCTGACCGCGGCGGGCGGTCTTCGGCACGTTGACGAGCGCGCGGGCCATGCGGTCAGCCCTCCACGCAGGCGGCGAGCGTCACGATGACGTCGGCCCCGCCGGTCCAGTAGCTGCCGTCGCTCATCTCGGCGATCGCGGTGATGCGCTGCGAGTTGGCGAGCCGGATCCGGGTCGACAGGACGGCGCGACCGGACCGCGGCCCGAGCCGCACGGTGATGACGTTCGGCTGAGGGTTCCGCTCGTTGAAGACCGCGATCCGGCGGACGTGATCGGCCTCCGTCATCGGGCTCTCGATCGAGACCGTGAGCGGCGCCGCGTTGCCGTTCTCGACGAGCGGCGGCAGGTCGATCTGGACGCGGCCAGGCCGGAGCTCGGCCTCGCCCGCGAAAGCCCGGATCGCCTCGTGGCGCTCCTCGTCGGTCGCGGCGGGGGCCGGCCGCGCGCCGACCAGCACGGCTGCGCCTGCTCCGAACGCCAGCGCGTCCCGCCGCGTCACCCCGCTGCCTCCCCTCATGCGTCGCGCCTCACTTGCGTCGCCTCTCACTTCAGGGTCGCGAGATAGGCGACCACGTCCTCGATCTCGGCCGGCGCGAGCAGTGTTCGGCCCTGCCACGCCGTCCCGACCCGCACGAGACCGTCCACCGTCCCATAGGCCGGCATGATCGTGTCCGGGTTCAGGCGCCGCGAATCGACCATCCTGAGCCGAAGCTGTCCCTCGGACCAACGCGCGCCTGTTCCCGCGAGGTCCGGAGACAGGGTGCCCTGGAAGGGCTGCTCCGGGAAGGGGCCGGAATGGCACAGGAGGCAGAGGCCGCGCGTCCGGTCCGCCACGATCGCGCGGCCTCGCGCGGGATCGCCTGGCCGGCCGGTGAGGGAAATCGGGATCGCGTCGCCGACGATGGTCGGGTAGGGGAGGGGCTGGGCCGACAGCGGGGACGCGACGGATGCGAGGAGGACAGCCGCGAGGCCTGAACTCGCGCGAACCCACCGCTCGCAGAACTTCGCACCAACGCGTGACACCGCTGGCATTCGTCCAGCGATCCTCATGCCGAGGTGCCGCGAAGCGGCCTCGAAGCAGGCGACACGGCTCCGGCTCTCATCGGCCTACCCGAAGACCTCGGTCGTGATCGTCCGGAACCAGTCCTCGGCGTAGCGGGCTTCGAGCGCCCGGACGGCCGGCTCGGCGTCGAGCGGGCTCGTCCCGCCGGCCCCCGGGATGTCGGCGAAGAGCCCGCCCGTCGGGCGGTACACGCCCGCGACCGAGATGCCGTAGCCGGGCGCGACCAGCGAATAGCAGGTGTTCACGAGCCGCGGTTCGACGGGCGCCTCACCCCGGAGGAGCGCCACGACCGCGACCGCGCAGGTTTTCGCCTCCGCGTTGGCCGCGAAGGCGGATTTCGGGACCGCTCCGGTGATCGCGGCGTCCCCGATCACGTGGACGAGGGGCTGCAGCCGCGACTCGAAGGTCACGGGATCGATCGGGCACCAGCCGGACCGGTCCGCGACCCCGGCGGCCGCCGCGATCCGGCCCGCCCGCTGCGGCGGGATCACGTTCGCGACGGCGGCCCGGTAGCGCTCGAAATCCGTCGCGACCACGCCCGCCTCGGGCTCGACGGCAGACACCGCCCCGCCGCCCGCGAGCGGGACGTATTCGAGGTGATCCGGATAGAGCGCGGCCCAGGCCTGCTGGAACAGGCGCTGCTTCGAGAAGCTGTCCTTCGCGTCGAGGACGATCAGCTTCGAGCGTGGCTTCGCGCTCCTGAGATAGTGCGCGATGAGGCTCGCGCGCTCGTAGGGGCCGGGCGGGCAACGGTACGGATTGGCCGGTACGCTCATCACCACGAGCCCGCCATCCGGCATCGCGGCCAGCCGGTCGCGCAGCAGCAGCGTCTGCGGGCCGGCCTTCCAGGCATGCGGCATGGTCTCCGCCGCGGCCTCCCCGTATCCCGGGACGGCGTCGAACCGGAGGTCGATGCCGGGCGCGAGGATCAGACGGTCGTAGGGAAGGGCGACGCCATCGGCGAGCGTCACCCGACGCGACGCCGCGTCGACGCCCGTCGCCGTCGCGTGCACGACCGTCACGCCGTCACGGCGAACGGCGTCGTAGCCGAACCGCTGGTCCGCCATCGGCCTGAGCCCGGCCACGACGGCGTTGCTGAGCGGGCAGGCCGTGTAGGTCGGGGACGACTCGACCAGCGTCACCGCGATCCCGGCCTCGCGAAGACCGCGCGCCGCGGTCGCACCCGCGAAGCCGCCGCCGATCACGACGACCTTGGGCGCGGCCTGCGCCAGCGCGGGGCGCGCGACGAGGGCCGCCCCCGCGAGCGCTCCGATGACGGCGCGCCGGCTCGGCAACGGTCCGCTTTCGACGAGATTATCGGACGGCTCGACGGCTGAGAGCCTGGCCGGAAACAGCGTTTCCACCCCGCTCGTCATCCTGAGGAGCCTGCCGGGCAGGCGTCTCGAAGGACGTGCCGACGTTCGTGCATGTTTCGAGGCGCAGCCTGCGGCTGCTCCTCAGCATGACGCCCGGGGCGCATCGCCGCACACCTCATCGGCGCACGCCCTGACGGCTCAGCCAATCCGCCATCGCCCGGCTCTCGTCCTCCGTGAAACCGGTCGCGATCCGGTTCATCACCGTCGCGGGCCGCCCGCCCGACCGGAAGGCGGCGAGTGCCGACACGATCTCGGCCGCGGGCCGGCCGTAGACAGCCGGCAAGGTCGGGTCCGCCCTCGCGTCGACTCCGTGGCAGCCGGAACAGGACGTCGCACCCGGCGGCGCACCGAGAAGCATCGGTCCGGCCGCCTCGGGTGCGACGGTCGACAGCAGCCACGCGAGAGCGGCGGCCGCCGCGCGGCCTGCCGTCATGCGCGGCGGAGGTCCTGGTTCTTCACCGGGATCGAGCGGACGCGCTTGCCGGTGGCCGCGAAGATCGCGTTCAGCACGGCCGGAGCCGCGACCGCGATCGTGGGCTCGCCGACGCCGCCCCAGAAGCCGCCGGACGGCATCAGGATCGTCTCGACCGCTGGCATCTCGTCCATCCTGAGCATCGGGTAGGTGTCGAAGTTCGTCTCGACGATCCGGCCGTCCTTCACGGTGCACTCGCCGTAGAGGGCCGCCGTGAGCCCGTACACGAAGGAGCCCTCGACCTGGGCCGCGATCTGCTGCGGGTTGACCGCGTAGCCCGGATCGCTCGCGGCCACGATGCGGTCGATCTTCAGGACGCCCGCGGCCGACACGGTGACCTCCGCGCAGGCGGCCGTGTAGCTGCCGAAGCCCATGATCTGGGCGAGGCCGCGGCCGCTGCCGGCCGGCATCGGCTTGCCCCAGCCGGCCCGCTCGGCGACCGCGTTCAGCACGGCGAGGTGCTTCGGGTGCTTCGTCATCAGCTTGCGGCGAAACTCGAGCGGATCCTGGCCGGCCGCATGCGCGAGCTCGTCCATGAACGACTCGAGGTAGATCGCGTTCGGGTTGGTATTCACGCCGCGCCAAAAGCCCGCCGGGACGTGTGGCTGGCGCATCGCGTGGTCGATCAGGACGTTCGGGATCGTGTAGCCGATCGCGGCCTCGGCCCCGGTCGGGTTCAGGCCCTGGAAGGTGACGGGGTCGCGGCCGTTCTGGAGCGCCTGGGGCAGGAAGCTCGCCAGGATCGACTGGCCGGAGATCCGCATGTGCAGGCCGGTAAGCTCGCCCTTGTCGTCCAGCGCGCCGGTCATCTTGCACTGGGTGATCGGGTGATAGAGCCCGTGGGTCATGTCCTCTTCGCGGGTCCAGATCAGCTTCACGGGCGTGCCGGGCATCTCCTTCGCGATCGCGACGACCTGCCGGATCCAGTCGCTCGCGCCGCGCCGGCCGAAGCCGCCGCCGAGGTGGATCTTGTAGACGTCGCATTGGCGCGGCGGCAGGCCCGCGGCCTCGGCCGTGACCGCGAGCGCGGCCTCGCCGTTCTGGGTCGGGGTCCAGACCTCGCACCTCTCCGGCGTCCAGACCGCTGTCGCGTTCATGGCCTCCATGGTGGCGTGGTTCTGGAACGGGTAGGAGTAGACGACCTCGACGGTCTTCGCGGCACCTTTCAGGGCGGCCTGGACGTCTCCTGCCTGATTGCCGACGAAGGCCTCCTTGGCCTCGAGCCCCTCCTTCAGCATCGCGGCGATCGTCGCGCTGGAGGCCGTCGCGTTCGGGCCCTCGTCCCAGCGGATCGGCAGCGCCTCGAGAGCCGTCTTCGCGCGCCACCAGGTATCGGCCACGACCGCGACCGCGTTGTCGCCGACGGCCACGACCCGCTTCACGCCGGGCATCGCCTCGACGGCCTTCGCGTCGAACCCCGCGACCTTGCCGCCGAAGACCGGGCAGGCCTTGATCGCGGCGCACACCATGCCGGGCAGCGTCAGGTCCATGCCGTAGACCTGCTTGCCCGTCAGCTTCTCGGCCGTATCGAGCCGCTTCATCGGCTTGCCGACGATCGTCCAGTCCTTCGGGTCCTTGAGGGCCACGTCCTTCGGGGGCTCGATCCGGGCCGCCGCGGCCGCGACCTGGCCGTAGGTGGTCGTGCGACCGGACGCCGCGTGCGAGATCACGCTCTTTTGAGCGCGGCATTCGCCAGCCGGCACGCCCCAGCCGTTCGCGGCCGCCTGGATCAGCATCTGGCGCGCGGTCGCCCCGCCCTTGCGGACGAGGTCGGCCGATTCGCGGATGCCGCGGCTGCCGCCGGTCGAGTAGTTGCCCCAGATGCGGCCGCGGGCGAGGTTCTGGCCCGGGGTCGGATACTCGGTCGTGACCTTCGACCAGTCGCATTCGAGCTCCTCGGCCACGAGCTGGGCGAGGCCGGTGAGCGTGCCCTGGCCCATCTCGGACCGGGCGATCCGGATCACGACGGTGTCGTCGGGCCGGACCACGACCCAGGCATTCACCTCCGGCGAGGTCGGGGCGGCCGCGGGTGCCGGACCCTGCGCCTGGGCCTCGGCCGGAACGTGGAAGCCGAAGCTGAAGGCGCCGGCCGCTGCGGCCGTGCCCATGAATCCGCGGCGGGACAGGGGGGTGGGGGAGGACGTGCGGTCGATCATGTGTCTCGTTCCCCTCAGCCGCGCCCGAGCTCGCCGCCGTCCGCGGCGAGCTTGATGCCGGCGAGAACCCGGTTGTAGGTCCCGCAGCGGCAGATGTTCGTGATCTCGGACCGGATGTCGGACTCGCTCGGCTTCGGGTTCTGGGCGAGCAGTGCCGCCGACGCCATGATCATGCCGGGCTGGCAGAAGCCGCATTGCGGCACGTCGAGCGCGAGCCAGGCCTTCTGGACCGGGTGCTGACCGTCCGGCGACAATCCCTCGATCGTCACGATCTTCTGGTCCTCGGTCACGGCCGAGACCGGCATGACGCAGGACCGGACCGCCTGCCCGTCGATATGGACCGTGCAGGCGCCGCATTGGGCGATGCCGCAGCCGTATTTCGTGCCCGTGAGCCCGACCTGCTCGCGGATCGCCCAGAGCAGCGGCGTGTCCGGCTCGACCGCGACGTCGCGCACGCTCCCGTTGATGTTCAGACGCGCCATCGATCCTCTCCGGTCCAGCCGGCCGGGATAGTCGATGAGAATTGGAGGAAGTCAAATCTGGCGAGCTTGACAGCGCGGCGGCCTTGGCCTCCTGCCTCGGCCCCGGGGGCGGCATGAACCGGCTGGCGAACGTCACGTTGCTGAAGGGCGCCGAGGTCGATCTCGATGCGTTCGAGTCCCGGACCCGATGTCGGAGCTTTCATCCCGACGAGACCCTGCTCGACTTCGACGACGCCTCGACGGACATCTATTTCCTCATCTCCGGCGACGTCCGGGTCCTGATCCGGACCCGGTCCGGCAAGGAGGTCATCCTCGGCGAGATGCGGGCCGGCGCCGTGTTCGGTGAACTGGCCGCGCTCGACGGGATCGCGCGCTCGGCGAACGTCACGGCACTGACCCGGGGCGAGGTCTGCGTGATGTCGGCGGCGGTGTTCCGCGAGATCGTCTTCGCGGCCCCGACCGTCGCGGACCGGCTGTTCAGGCTGCTGACCGGCCGGGTTCGCGAGCTCGATGCCCGCATCATGGAGCACACGGTCCTCGATCTGCGCCATCGGCTCTACTCGGAGCTTCTCCGGCTCTCGATCCCGCGGGCGAACCATCCCGTGGAGCGGGTCGTGACGCCGCCGCCGTACCACCACGTGCTGGCGGCCCGGATCGGCTGCCGGCGGGAGCAGGTGACGCGCGAGTTCACGGCCATGCACACGGAGGAGCTGATCGAGCGGACCCGGGGCGCGCTCGTGCTTCTGCGGCCCGACCTGCTTCAGGCCCGGGTCGCGGCAGCGCTGCGGGAAGACGCCTGACGGTAGGCGGCCCAGAAGACGTCCACGGCCGAATCGACGTTGCGGGCCAGGATGGCCGGATCGGACGGCGCCACGACGCCGAAGAGCAGCCGCTTCAGGATGCCGGCCGAGCACAGGTTCAGGAACTGCTCGGCCGCGAGCCCGGTGTCGTTGATCGACAGGATGCCGGCCTCGACCTGCCGGTCGAGATAGGCCGCGAGCCGCTCGGCGCCCCAGCGCGGCCCGGCGTCGTAGTAGGACTGGCCGAAACGCGGGAACCGCTCCGCCGCCCCGATGACCATGCGGACCGACGAGATGTGATCGGGCCGAACCATCATATCGAGCAGGCTCTCGCCGACCCGGCGGAGCACGGACCGGACGTCGGGATCGCCCTCGTCGAGCTGGAAGAGGACCTCGGCGAGGCCGGACCGCTCCGCGACCGTGAGGGCCTCGAACAGCGCCTCCTTCGAGTCGAAATAGACGTAGAGGGTGCCCTTCGACACACCGGCCGCCTTCGCGACCTCGCCCATGGACGCGCCATCGAAGCCGCGCGCCAGGAACACCCGTCGCGCGCCATCGAGGACCTGGCGCCGCTTCGCCGAGTCGGCGACGTGGCCGCCTTCCGCAAGCGACTCCTCGCTCTTCACGTCGAGAGACGTTGGCGCGGACGTGACGGCTGTCATTCCGGGGCGCGCCAACGGGTCTGGCCCTTGGCCGGCCCGATGACAGGCTCCGCGAGAGCCCGCAACCCATAGACGCTGACGATGTCGGCCCCGACCCGCTGAGCGTCACAGTCTCCGACGTCGGTGCCTATGGGTTCGGGGCTCGGCTTCGCCGCCCCGGAATGACAATCCGGGCAGCGTCCCCACAACGTCAGCTCGACCAGACCCGCTTCCACGTCCATCCCCGTTGACCGAACCGTTCGGTCATTTTATATGAGCCGGGACGGACGGTGTCAAACGTCTCGGTGGACGGAGTGGTGTGGTGGCCTTTCGCGACGATCTCTCGGTGCCCGAGACGCCCGACGATGCCGGTTCGTCCGGTCGGGGCACGGCGTTTCGCAAGGACTCGAGCCCGAAACCTACGATGGAGCGGCCTGCGCCGGGCGAGGTGCGGCCGGCGCCGCCCGTCGCGGCCGCGGACCCGGTCGCGAAGCCTCGCTCCCGCAAGCGCCTCGTCCTTTCGCTGGTGCTTCTCGTCGTGCTCGGGATCGGCGGAGTCTGGGGGTACCGCTACTGGACAGATGGACGCTTCATGGTCTCGACCGACGATGCCTACGTCGCGGCCGACATCACGATCCTGTCCTCCAAGGTCGCGGGTTACGTCGCCGCGATCGACGTCCAGAACAATCAGGCCGTCCGGGCCGGCGACGTGATCGCCCGGATCGACGACGGCGATTATCGCCTCGCGGTCCAGTCCGCGCGCGACCGCATCGCGACGCTCGAGGCGAGCGCGGCCCGGATCGGCCGGCAGATCGAGGCCGGCCGGGCCCAGGTCGCGCAGGCCGAGCCGCAGATCGAGGCGACCCGCGCCGACCGCGTCAGGACGGACGCCGATTTCGAGCGCCAGACGCGCCTGTCGCAGTCGGATTTCGCCTCGAAGGCGAGGTTCGAGCAGTCGCGCGCCGATCGCGACCGAGCGGTCGCGGCCGTTCGGGGCGCCGAAGCGGCGCTCCTCTTCGCCAAGGCGAACGTCGACGTGCTAACGGCCCAGGAGGCCGAGGCCGAGCGGACGGCCGACGAGGCCCGCACGCAGCTCGCCCGGGCCGAGCGCGATCTCGCCTTCACGGCGATCCGGGCGCCGGTCACGGGGGTCGTCGGCAACCGGGCCGTCGAGGTCGGGACCTACGTGCAGCCCGGCATGCGGCTCGCCGCCCTCGTGCCGCTCGCGAGCGCGCGGGTCGACGCGAACTTCAAGGAGACGCAGCTCGCAGGCGTCCGGCCCGGCCAGCGGGCCCATCTCGAGGTCGACGCCTACCCGGGCCGGGACATCCCCGGTTTCGTCGACAGCCTCGCGCCCGCCTCCGGCTCGCAGTTCAGCCTGCTGCCGCCCGAGAACGCGACCGGCAACTTCACGAAGATCGTGCAGCGGCTGCCCGTCCGGGTGCGGGTCGATCCGAAGATCGCCGAGGAGGGCATCCTTCGCCCCGGCATGTCGGTCGTGGTCAGGATCGACACCCGCGACGGCGCGGCCCCGGCCGCCTCCGGCCGGCCGTGAGCGCCGCCGCCCTTCGGCTGCCTGCCTCGCTGGCTCCAGCCACGCCGGCGAAGGCCGAGGCGGGCGAGGGCCGCAAGCTCTTCGCCTTCCTGTGCATGGTCTTCGGGATGTTCATGGCGATCCTGGACATCCAGATCGTCTCCGCGTCGCTGGCCGAGATCCAGGCCGGCGTCTCGGCCTCGGCGGACGAGATCTCGTGGGTGCAGACCTCGTACCTGATCGCCGAGGTTATCATGATCCCGCTCTCCGGCACCCTGTCGCGGGTGCTGTCGACGCGCTGGATGTTCGTCATCTCGGCCGGCGGCTTCACGCTGATGAGCGTGATGTGCGCGACCTCGTCGTCGATCGGCGAGCTGATCCTGTGGCGGTCGCTGCAGGGCTTCCTCGGCGGCGGCATGATCCCGACCGTCTTCGCGTCCGCCTACACGATCTTCCCGCCCTCGCGCCGGGGCGTCGTGACGCCGCTGATCGGGCTCGTGGCCACCCTCGCGCCGACGATCGGGCCGACGGTCGGGGGCTACTTGACCGACCTCTTCTCCTGGCATTGGCTGTTCCTCGTGAACGTCGTGCCGGGCATCTTCGTCACGATCGCGACCTTCATGCTGGTCGATTTCGACGAGCCGCAGCTCGACCTGTTCGGGTCGTTCGACTGGGCCGGGCTCGGGTTCATGGGGGCGTTCCTCGGCTGCCTCGAATACGTGCTGGAGGAGGGCCCGAACCACGATTGGCTGGACGAGCGCTCGGTCGCGATCTGCGCCGTCGTCTGCGCCGTATCCGGGGTGCTGTTCTTCTGGCGGGCCTTCACGGCGAAGCAGCCGATCGTCGATCTCCGGGCCTTCGCGGACCGCAATTTCGCCGGCGGCTGCGCCTTCTCGTTCATCATGGGGATCGGGCTCTACGGGCTCACCTACCTCTATCCCGTCTACCTCGCCCGCGTGCGAGGCTTCTCGGCGCTCCAGATCGGCGAGACCATGTTCGTCACGGGCATCTGCATGTTCGCGACCGCGCCGATCGCCGGCCGGCTCGTGCAGAAGCTCGATCCGCGCATCATGATGGCGGCCGGCTTCGTCGGGTTCGGGATCGGGACCTGGTGGGCGAGCTACATCACCAAGGATTGGGACTTCTGGGAGCTCGTCGTGCCGCAGGTGCTGCGCGGCGTCTCCCTGATGATCTGCATGATCCCGATCAACAACATCGCGCTCGGCACCCTCTCGCCGGCCCGGCTCAAGAACGCGTCCGGCCTCTACAACCTCACCCGCAACCTCGGCGGAGCGGTCGGCCTCGCTCTGATCAACACGGCGCTGAACGGGCGCTGGGACCTGCACCTCGTCCGGCTGCGGGACGACATCACCTGGTCGCGCTTCCGGGCGATGGAGACCTGGGACACGATGACCGGTGCCTATGCCCGCCTTGGTTCCGACGCGGAGCGGGCTGCCCTGAAAGGGATGGCGAACATGGTCCGGCGCGAGGCGCTGGTCATGTCGTTCGCCGACGTCTTTCTGGTGCTCACGGTGCTGTTCGTCGCGATGGCCTTGCTGGTCCCGTTCATTCGGCGGCCGGCCCCGGCCGCTGGACCGCCTGCCGACGCGCATTGAGCCTGCGGATTTTCGTGTGAACGCCCCGGCTGTCATTCCGGGTCGGTGAAGCAGAGCCCGGAACCCGTAAACGTCGACGCTGTCGATGCGGCACCGACGTCGTCGAGGCAGGAGACGCTCGTGTTTATGGGTTCCGGGCTCGCCTGCGGCGCCCCGGAATGACAGCCGTCGAGCGGCTACACGATCCATCTTGTCATCCCCGGCCGGAGCGCAGCGGAGGGGAAGGGGATCCAGAGCCAGTGCGCTGTGACCCCGAATCCCCTTCCCGGCTGCTTCGCAACCGCCGGGGATGACAAACGGCGGGGATGCCGAGGCGCTACGAGACGGCCCTAAGCGCACCGATCTTTATACGATCCTTACAACAACCCGTCCCGCTCCGTCTCGTATCCTGACGCGCTTCCGATGATGTTCCCGCTTCATCGGCGCCCCTCGGCGCCGGCGGGGACACCCCATGTTCGACCTCATCTATATAGCCCTCGGGGCTGCGTTCTTCGGCGGAGCCGTCGGCTACGCGCTCATCTGCGAACGGCTCTGAGGAGCGCTGCGATGATCTTCGATCTCGCGCTCGGCGCGCTCGTGACCGCCGGCCTTCTCGCCTACCTCGGCTACGCCCTCGTCCGCCCCGAGCGGTTCTGATCCGGCAGCTCTGAAAGATCTCCTCGATGACCATTCTCGGCTGGGCTCAGATCGCGCTGTTCTGCGTGTTCGTGGTGGCGCTCGTGAAGCCTCTCGGCTTCTACATGACGCAGGTCTTCACGGGTGACAGGACATTCCTGTCGCCGGTGCTCGCTCCGGTCGAGCGCGGGCTCTATCGGCTCGCCGGCATCGACGAACGCCAGGAGCAGCATTGGCTGGCCTACACGGTCGCGATGATCGTGTTCCACGTCGCCGGGTTCCTGCTTCTCTACGGGCTCGTCAGGCTGCAGGGCGTGCTGCCCTTCAACCCGGCCGAGATGACGGCCGTCGCGCCCGATCTCGCCTTCAACACCGCGGCGAGCTTCATCACGAACACGAACTGGCAGAACTACGGCGGCGAGAGCACGATGTCGTATCTCGTGCAGATGCTGGGCCTGACGCACCAGAACTTCCTGTCGGCCGCGACCGGGATCGTTCTGGCGGTCGCCCTCATCCGGGGCTTCGCCCGGGCCTCGGTCAAGACCGTCGGCTCGTTCTGGGTCGATGTCACGCGCTGCACGCTCTACATCCTCCTGCCGATCTGCATCGTCTACACGCTGTTCCTGGTCTGGCAGGGCATCCCGCAGACGCTCGGCCCCTATGTCGACGCGACCACGCTCGAGGGCGCCAAGCAGACGATCGCGGTCGGCCCGGTGGCGAGCCAGGTCGCGATCAAGATGCTCGGGACCAACGGCGGCGGCTTCTTCAACGCGAACGCCGCCCACCCCTTCGAGAACCCGACGGCGCTCTCGAACTTCGTCCAGATGATCTCGATCTTCGCGCTCGGTGCGGCGCTGACGAACGTGTTCGGCCGCATGGTCGGCGACCAGCGCCAGGGCTGGGCGATCCTCGGCGCGATGGGCGTCCTGTTCATCGCGGGCGTCGCGGTCTGCTATTGGGCCGAGGCCTCCGGCAACCCGATCCTGCACGCGCTCGGGCTGGAGGGCGGCAACATGGAGGGCAAGGAGGTCCGGTTCGGCATCGTGGCGTCCGCGCTCTTCGCCGTCATCACGACGGCCGCGTCCTGCGGCGCCGTCAACGCCATGCACGACAGCTTCACCGCGCTCGGCGGCATGATCCCGATCATCAACATGGAGCTCGGCGAGATCGTCATCGGGGGCGTCGGGGCCGGCCTCTACGGAATGCTCGTCTTCGTCATCATCGCGATCTTCGTCGCGGGCCTGATGGTCGGCCGCACGCCGGAATACCTCGGCAAGAAGATCGAGGCGAAGGAGGTCAAGATGGCGATGTTGGCCATCCTGTGCCTGCCGCTGATGATGCTCGGCTTCACGGCCGCCGCGACCGTGCTGCCGAACGCGGTCGCCTCGATCGCCAATCCCGGCCCGCACGGCTTCTCGGAGATCCTCTACGCCTACACGTCGGCTGCGGCGAACAACGGCTCGGCCTTCGGTGGGCTCACCGGCAACACGCCCTGGTACAACACGACGCTCGGCATCGCGATGCTGGTCGGCCGCTTCTTCGTCATCATCCCGGCGATGGCGATCGCGGGGTCGCTCGCGGCCAAGAAGACGCTGCCGGCCTCGGCCGGGACCTTCCCGACACATGGCGGGCTGTTCATCGGGCTTCTGGTCGGCGTGATCCTGATCGTCGGCGGGCTCACGTTCTTCCCAGCGCTCGCCCTCGGGCCGATCGTCGAACACCTGTCGATGATCTCCGGCCAGACCTTCGCCTCGCCGTGAGCGCGGCCGTGTTCCCGACCCGGCGCACGCGCGCGCATCTCCGCGCCCAATCCCGCAACGCCCACCGCGAGCCGAGCCTGTTCGAGATCGTGATCGGCCTGCTCGGGTTCGTGTTCCTGGTCGCGACCTGCCTCTACGTCGTCGCTGCCCTCGGGCGCTGAGCGACGGCCTCGTCTCACCACCTCTCCCCTCGCGGCCGGTCTGGCCCGGAGCTCACGTCCATGGCGCAATCCACAGAGACCAGCATCTACAGCCCGGCGATCCTCGGGCCCGCCGTCGGAGGCGCGTTCCGCAAGCTCGACCCGCGCCTCATGATGAAGAATCCCGTCATGTTCGTGGTCGAGGTCGTGGCCGCGCTGACGACCGTGCTGTTCCTCCGAGACCTGTTCACGGGCGGCGGAAACCTCGCGTTCTCGGCCCAGCTCATCCTGTGGCTCTGGTTCACGGTGCTGTTCGCGAACTTCGCGGAGGCCGTGGCCGAGGGGCGCGGCAAGGCGCAAGCGGATTCGCTCCGCCGCACCCGGACCGAGACGCAGGCGAAGGTCCTGGCCGGGCCTTCCGCCGCGATCGGCGGCCCGCGGACCGAATTCAGGTCGGTCGCCGGGACCGCGCTCAAGGTGGGCGACGTGGTCCTGGTCGAGGCCGGCGACATCATCCCGTCCGACGGCGAGGTGATCGAGGGCGTGGCCTCCGTGAACGAGGCCGCGATCACGGGCGAATCCGCGCCCGTGATCCGGGAATCCGGCGGCGACCGCTCCGCGGTCACGGGCGGCACCCAGGTCCTGTCGGACTGGATCCGGGTCCGGATCACGGCCGCGCCCGGCTCGACCTTCATCGACCGCATGATCGCCTTGGTCGAGGGCGCCTCGCGCCAGAAGACCCCGAACGAGAT
>CAXTKM010000022.1:0-27654 GCA_964244795.1 uncultured Enterovirga sp. | reverse complement strand
GACATCCACCCGGCCGCCCGGATCGGGCGCGGCATCTTCCTCGACCACGCCACCGGCCTCGTGGTCGGGTCGACCGCGCTCGTCGAAGACGACGTATCGATGCTGCAGAGCGTCACGCTCGGCGGGACCGGCAAGGAGCGCGGCGACCGCCATCCGAAGATCCGGCGCGGCGTCCTCATCGGGGCCGGCGCGACGATCCTCGGCAACATCGAGGTCGGGCAATGCGCCCGGGTCGCCGCGGGCTCGGTCGTGCTCCAGCCGGTGCCCCGCAACACGACGGTGGCGGGCGTCCCGGCCCGCGTCGTCGGCACGGCGGGCTGCGCCGAGCCGTCGCGGTCGATGGATCAGATCCTCTCCGAGAAGACCGTCGGCTGAGACGCGCTTGCCGCCGGCGCCAACGCGTGGCACTTCGGCCCCGCCTCGCGGCCCTCGGGCCCGAGGCCTCTGGGAGGTACCGTGGACAAGACCGAACTTGCGAAGCTCGAGCGTTATCTGCGCCAGACGTTCGCGAACCAGAACTTCAAGATCGCGGCGCGGCCCCGGAAATCGGACAGCGCCGACGTCTATCTCGGTGAGGAGCAGATCGGCACGATCTCGCTCGACGACGAGGATGGAGATCGGTCGTTCATCCTCACGATCCCGATCCTGGATGTCGACCTCGAAGGCTGAGGTGGCCGCTCCGGCGTTAACCCTGCCGGAGGTTCGTGCTTAACGTCGGGTTAAGATGGGGCGACAAGGCGCATCACGGAGGTGCGCCGATGCTGATCGATCCCGCGAGCCTGGAAGCGCTGCGCTCGCTGTTCCTCGGCTTCGCCTTCTCCGGGCTCCTGGCCAGCGCCTACCAGCTCGTGGCGGGTCGCCCGGTGAGCTTCAGCCTGCTGCGGAAGGGCGACGCGCGCGCGCTGGCGAGCGCCCCCGTGCTGGTCTTCTCGGCGCCGCTGATCATCCTCCGCAACACGATCCGCGGACGCCGCATCGAGCGCCGGCCCGTCGCGGGCGTCGTGGTCGCGACCGTGATCGCCGGTTGCTGGAGCATCCTCTGCGGCCGCCTCGTCCTCGACGCGGCCGCGTACCTCGCCGGAGCTTGACAGCGGCCTCGGCCGGTTCTCCGCTGGCGTCCAGCCTTTGGAGACCTGCCCGTGCCGATCCACTCGCTCGACGGCGTCGCGCCGGACCTGCCCCCCGGTGACGCCTTCTGGATCGCGCCCGACGCGCACGTCATCGGCCGCGTCCGCCTCGGGTGCGATGTCGGGATCTGGTTCGGGGCGGTGCTCCGCGGCGACAACGAGTCGATCGCGCTCGGAGACCGGACGAACGTCCAGGAAGGCGCGATGCTGCACACCGATCTCGGCTTCCCGATCGCGATCGGGGCCGATTGCACGATCGGCCACCACGCCATCCTGCACGGCTGCACGATCGGGGACGGCTCGCTCGTCGGCATGGGCGCGACGGTGCTGAACGGTGCCCGCATCGGGTCGGGCTGCCTCGTCGGGGCGAACGCGCTCGTGACCGAGAACAAGGTCTTTCCGGACCGATCCCTGATCGTCGGATCGCCCGCGAAGGCGGTACGTGCGCTCGACGACGAGGCCGTGGCCGGCCTGCTCAGGTCTGCGGCGGGCTACGTCCGGAACTGGAGACGCTTCGCGGCCGGGCTCGCCCGGATCGGCTGAGGCGGCTCAGCGGTTCGCGGTCGTGATCGGCGAGGATCGGTCGCCGAGCGAGACCCATTCCCGGCCGTCCTGGCCCTCGCGCTTCACGAACACGTAGCCCGTCGCGTGCCAGGGCAGGATCGCGCCGCGCTTGTTGTCGAGGATGAGCTCGCCTTCGTCGGTCATGACCATGAGGACCGCGTGCCCCTCGCCCTGGTCGTCGATGACGACGGTCATCCGGAGCGCGCGGCGCGGCAGGCCGTGCTGCTCGATCAGGATCTTGCGCTTGAGGAGCTGCATGTCCTCGCAATCGCCGGCGCCGTCCGACGGGATGTCCCAGCGGTCGACCACGTCCCAGTGCTCGAGGTCGGTCGTGGGCTTGATCGTCGCGTTCACCTGGCGGTTCACGACGTTGAGGTGGCGCCAGAGCCGGCTCGTCAGCACGACCGAGGCGGGCTCGGAGGTGTCGACGTCGCATTCGCCGACATAGCGCTCGCAGAATCGGGTCCACGCGAGGACCGGGCGAGCGGGGCCTGTCGTCTCGACCCGGCCGACCGAGCCGGGCTTCGGCAGCGACGCGAAGGTCTGAGCCTCGGCGCCGAAGGTCCAGAGCGTCGTCGCGAGGGCGAGCCCGAGGAGGCGAGAGCCCCTGGCCGCCCGGTCCTGAGAAGACCCGCTCTCTCGCATGCCGCCCGCACCGGTTAAGAACTCTTAACCAAGGTGCCACGAGGTCGGGGGGCGCTCAAGCAAGAAGGTAAACCGCCGTTAACGTGTGAGGTGCGGTGTGGTTTCAATGTCGCGGGGCCGGTCTCGCGACCGGCCCCGCCGCCCGTTCGGCCTTGGGGATGGGGGACGGGCCGACCGGGCGATCCGGATCAGCGGTTCGCGGTCACGGTCGGCGAGGTCGCGCCCCCTAGGGACACCCAGCCCAGCCGGTCCTGGCTCTCGCGCTTCACGAACAGGTAGCCCGTCTCGTACCAGGGCAGGACCGCGCTCGTCTTGTTGTCGAGGACGAAGTCGCCGCGAGTCGTGCGGATCATCAGGACGGCGTGGCCCTCGCCCTTCTCGTCGATCACGACCGTCATCCGCATGGCCCGGCGCGGCAGGCCCTCGTCGGCCAGGACCCGGCGCTTCAGGAGCTGGAAATCCTCGCAATCGCCGCGCCCGTCGGTCGGGATGTCCCAGCGATCGGCGACGCCCCAATGCTCCTCGTCGGTGACGGCCTGGAGGCTCGCGTTGACCCTCCGGTTCGTCGCGACGATCGTGTTCCAGACCTTCGGGGTCAGGGCGATCGCGGCCGGATCGCCTGCGTTGACCGCACATTCGGAGGGCTGCCGCCGGCAGAAATCCGTCCAGCCGGCGAGAGGCCGGGCCTCTCCGACCGCGGCGGCGGGCGTCGCGATCTGCGGCAGCGAAGCGTAGGTCTGGCTGCTGACCGGCTCAGCCGTGGCGAACAGGCTCAGCGCGAGCAGTCCTGCCGAGATCGCGCCCTTGATCGTCGTGTCCATGTCCGTCCCCTTGTCCCGGGGATGAACATGATTGTTGCCACTGTGCTTGCGCTGAACCCGATACTGACAATTTTACGGGTTCAGGAACTCGCAAATTCTTATCCGGTGTTAAGTTGAACGCCGGTTGGAGAGAATGCGAGCAATTCGACGGATTTCCGGAAGGAGCAGGCCGCCGATGCCACCCGCGCGCAGGCGATAGGGCCGGCTCGTGCGTGCTCCATGACGGAAGCGGAGGCTCGAGAAGCCGGCTCGGCCGGGTCGATCACCGGACGTGACGCGCGCACAGAGGCAGCCGGATCGCACTCGGCTTCCCGCTCGCGATCGACCGACATCGATCGCGAGCGGGCCGCAGCCTGGTCGCGTCGGACGTGTGATTTTCGGAGATCGGAAGGGTGCGGCCCGCAATCAGTCGGGCCGCCAGGAGCTTAGAGGACGACGCCCTCGTCGAGCCGGTCGGGCGACAGGGCCAGCCGGAACTCGACCGCGATCCCGCCCTGGAAATGGCGGACGACCTTGGCGGGCGTGCTGCCGAGCGTGATGGCGGCGCCCATCGCGACTCGCTGCTCCACCGAGAGGGCGGCCCCGGACAGGGACACGTCGATGATCCGGGCCGGGATCTCGCGGCCGGATTCGAGCCGGATGACGATCTCCTTCACGCGCGGCGCGACGCGCTCGTGGCGGCGGTCCTCGGGAAGGCCGAGCGATTGCCGGTTCGCGAGCCACGTCAATTGGGAGGCGAGCTTGTCGCGCTTGCGGAAGGTGGCCGAGAAGGCGAACGCGAACCCGTTCTGGATATGGCGGGTGATCTGGCCGTCGACCCGGCCGAGATGCTCGAGATACACCACGACCCGCTCGCCGATCCCGCCGCGGACGGGCGCGATCAGCATCGCGCCCCCGGGGGAGATGTCCAGGGTCTGGCAGGGATATTCCTGATGGTCGGCCAGCATGTAGCGGCCGAGCAGGGCCACCGGGACCCGCTGGTGCCGGCGCCGCTCAAGCTTTCTCAGGGACAGGCGAGGAGCCTTCGCCTCTTGAGCCATCATCTGAACGACCGATCTCACCTCGTCGAGGCCGGAGCGTAGCGCCCCCGCGGTTAACGCGGGATGAGACCGACCGCAGAAGGAGGCTGATACCGGCCGCCCTCGTGCACGACGAAGAGGTCCCGCCTCGCCCGCGCGGCCGAGACGGGGAGCGCGGCCGCCGGGTCGGTCGATTCGCCGGCCGCGACACCACCCGACGAGGGCTCGATGATCCGGAGCGAGCGCGTCGATAGCCGGGCGAGCGGCACGAGCCCGGCCCAGGACGGGATCGAGGCCGGCGACAGCGCGCCGAGGATGCGAAGGTCCGGGCGGCCGCGATGACGCAGCGGCAGGAGGATCAGCTCGAGCGGGAGCTCCGAACCGGTCTCGTTCGTCCCGAGGAGGCCCGCGACGAGGCCGGCCGTATCCTCCACCACGATCGCGACGAGGGCGTCGACATCGTCGGGCTCGGGCCAGAGCCGCGCGAAGGGCACCTCCCGCAGGTCGCGTCCGAAGAGCGCGCCGATCCGGGTCCCGGCCAGCCGGAAGCGCGCCGTCCCGGAGCCGTCCAGCGACAGCACGAAGGTGTCGGCCAGGATGTGCCGCAGCCCGCCGGGCTTGACGTCGCCGCGCTCCGGCGCGGCCCGCTCGCCGCGCAGCGCATCCCAATAGGCGAAGAGCATCCGAGAGGTGGTGTGTTTCAAACTGGCACCGGGCCGCCGGGGCGGGTCCTGCGAGGATCGTCGTGGCCGCGTTCCCGAACGGGACGGTCGCGGCCGGTCGACGACGGATTCGCAGCCTCCGGGCCAGGGCCGCCTGTACCGAGACGACAACGCTCCCGGACGCGGGTTGCGCGGTCCCCTCCGAAGCCCCACGCTCGCAGCCATGAACAGGACCCAGACGACGAGGCCGCGCGAGCGGGCGATCAACGTGCCGGGACTGCTTCTCGGCTGGGTCGCGCTTCTCCTCGCCATCCAGGCCGTTCGCGGCCTGCTCGACGATGCCGACGACCTCCGGGTCGTGCTCGAACTGTCTTTCGTGCCCGCGCCCTGGTCGGTCGCGCTCGGGCTCGCGAGCCCGGACGACGTCTTGCGGGCGGCCGAGGCCGCTTCGGGCGATCCGCAGGCGAGCGCGTTCCGGGTCGCTCTCGCCCGCTACATGACGGCCGAGTCGGTCCGGCCATGGACGTGGCTGAGCTACGCCTTCCTGCACGGCTCCTGGACGCATGTGGTTCTGAACAGCGTCTGGCTCGCGGCGTTCGGGACCTCGGTCGTCCGCCGGGCCGGGATCGGACGCTCGCTGGCGCTCGGAGTCGCGACCGCGCTCGGGGGAGCCGTCGCGCAATGGATCTCCGATCCGCTCGGCGTCCTGCCGGTGATCGGGGCATCGGCGATCGTCTCGGGCTTCATGGCCGCGGCCGCGACCTTCATGTACGCGAGCCGGCCCGGGCCGGACTGGGCCGGGGCCGGCTGGTCGCCCTCCCGCCGCGGCGGCCGCTACGCCTTCCTGCGGAACCGGAACGCCCTCGTGTTCCTCGGGATCTGGCTCGCCGTGAACCTCCTGTTCGGGGTGATCGCCGTGCCGCTCGGCCTGTCGGAGGGCGCGATCGCCTGGCAGGCGCATATCGGCGGCCTCGTGGCCGGGCTCGCGCTGTTTCCCCTGATCGATCCCGGACCGCCGCCGGCGTACCCTTTCCCCGAACGCGCTTGAACCTCGGGCGGGCATTCGCGAGGATGCCCGGAACGCCCCTAAGCGGCGGAGGGAGGATCAGAGATGAGCGTCGCTCACATCTTGGAGGAGAAGGGTCGCGCGACCGTGACCATCGCGGCGGCCGAGACGCTCGCCGACGCCGTGCGGGTCCTGAACCGCCACCGCATCGGGGCGCTCGTGGTCGTGGACCCGGCGGGAGGCGTTCAGGGGATCCTGTCCGAGCGCGACGTCGTGCGGGCGCTGGGCGAGCGCGGCGCCGAGGCGCTCGGAGACTCCGTCGCGGACCGCATGACCCGCGAGGTCGCGACCTGCGTGAGCTCGGCCGGCCTGCCCGAGCTGATGAGCATGATGACGGAGGGCAAGTTCCGGCACGTTCCGGTGGTCGAGGACGGGCGGCTCTGCGGGATGGTGTCCATCGGGGACATCGTGAAGCATCGGGTCGCCGAGATGGAGGTCGAGCACAAGGCGCTGCGCGACTACATCGCGACGGCCTGAGAGATCGCGGCGCCGGAGTCACGCGCCTCGCCGACGATCTCGCGAATATCGGCCACGACCCGGCGGGCCGCCTCGGCGCCGCGCTCGATCGTCTCGGCGGCGCGGTGGAACTCGAACAGGCCGACGGAGTGGAGCTTCGGGGCGATCATCACGTCCGGCGGATCGCCCGCGAGACGCGAGCGCGAGATCCGGTCCTGCGTGATGTTGAAGGCCTCGATCATCACGGCCGCGATCCCGGGCGCAGTGGTGGACTTCGCGCTGCTTCGCGGCCCGGACCGGAACAATCCGCGCGAGCGCGGCGCATCCGCGATCGCCTCCACCACCGCGTCCTCCTCCGGCTGTGACTGGATCACGGTTCCGCGCAGCTTGATCTCGCCGTTGAGGTTGATGCAGATCACGAGATCGGCCCCGAGCGCGCGGGCGACCGTCACCGGGACGGGATTCACGAGCGCCCCGTCCATGAGCCAGCGCCCCCCGATCCTCACCGGGTCGAACACGCCGGGAAGCGCGTAGGACGCGCCGATCGCCTCGACGAGCGGGCCCCGGCTCAGCCAGATCTCGTGGCCGGTGCTCAGCTCGGTCGCGACCGCGGCGAAGCGGAGCGGCAGGTCGTCGATCCGGAGCCCCTCGAGATCGACGTCGAGCAGCTTCCGGAGCCGGTCGCCCCGGATCAATCCCGAACCGGCGATGTGGAAGTCGAGCAGGCCCATGATGCGGCGCTTGGTCAGGCCGCGCGCGAACGCCTCCAGCGCGTCGAGCTTCCCGGCCGCATAGCAGCCCCCGACCACGGCCCCGATCGAGCAGCCTGCGATGACGTCCGGCTTCAGCCCGGCCGCGTCGAGCACGCGAAGCGCGCCGATATGCGCCCAGCCGCGGGCGGCTCCGCCGCCGAGCGCGAGGCCGAGCTTCAGGCGCCGCGGGCGCGTCTCGGCGTGCGGCACGTCGACGTCTCCCCAGGCGCCGAAGGCGCGGCGCGCGAAACCCTCGAAGAGCATGGCCGATCCCGCTCAGAATTGAGGCACATCATGCATCCGGATGATGAAGCGGGGATGAATCCGCCGTCCGGACGGCGTCACGGGCGCGATGCGAGCGGGCGAGTCACGAGCCTCGCGCCGTCACGGTCCGGCTCGACGGCGCGATAGAAGCAACTGCGCCGGCCCGTGTGGCAGCACCCGCCGTCGCCCGCGACCGTGACCCGGATCCAGACCGCGTCCTGGTCGCAATCGACCCGCATCTCCCGCACCGTCTGGATCTGGCCGCTGGTCGCGCCCTTGTGCCAGAGCTCGGACCGGGAGCGGGACCAGTACCAGGCTTCGCCCGTCTCGATCGTGCGGGCGAGGGATTCGCGGCTCATATGCGCGACCATCAGGACCTCGCCGGTCGCATGGTCGGTCGCGACGCACGTCACGAGGCCGTCCGGGCCGAAGCCGGGGGTGAGCCGATCGCCCTCCTCGAGGCTCCGCTTCGGGCCGGGCTCCGGAAATGTCACGTTCGCTCCCCGCGGCGGATCGCCGGTGCACCGACCGGCACCGGCGCCTATATGAGGACGGACGCATTCGACGGCAAACGATCGCGGCGACCTCATGCTGGACGACATCTACAACCGACGCATCCTGGCTCTCGCGGCCGACATCCCCCGGCTCGGACGGCTCGCCGAACCGGACGCGACCGCGACCGCGCATTCGCGCCTCTGCGGCTCGACCGTCACGGTGGACCTCGCGACGGACGGCGAGCGCGTGACGGATTTCGCGCATGACGTGAAGGCCTGCGCGCTCGGTCAGGCCTCGTCCTCGGTCATGGGCCGCAACGTCGTCGGCTCGACCCCGGCCGAGCTCCGGGCGCTGCGCGACGCGATGCGCCGCATGCTGAAGGAGAACGGGCCGCCGCCCGACGGGCGATGGGCCGAGCTCGGGGCGCTCGAGCCGGTGCGCGACTACAAGGCCCGCCACGCCTCGACCCTCCTCACCTTCGACGCGGTCGTGGACGCGCTGGAGGCCGCGCTCGCGCGACGCGCCGTGCCGGTCTGATGGCGGCGACCGTCGCTCGAAAGGCAGCAGCGGTCGCGATCCGGGCGTATCAGCTCAGCCTGTCCAGCCTCGTCGGGCGCACCTGCCGCCATCTTCCCGGCTGCTCCGAGTACACGGTCGAGGCCGTGACGCGGCACGGGGTCTGGCCGGGGCTCTGGATGGGAGCCGCCCGGATCTGCCGCTGCGGCCCGTGCGGGACGTCGGGGCTGGACTTCGTGTGCGAGGCTTTGCCGACCGACGCGTCCTGGATGACGCCGTGGCGCTACGGGCGCTGGCGCGGGACGAACGAGCGGCCGCCCGGAGGCGCGACGTCGTGACCTACCCGGTCACCTGGACGTCGACATCGCCGTTCAGGCCGCTCTCGACCCGGAACTCGCGCGTGTAGACCTTCCCGTTGTGGCGGGCGATGACGACGTAGTCGCCTTCCGCGAGCGTCACGGTCGGGAAGGCTCCGATCGCCTCGCGGATGACGTCGCCGCCCGGCGTCAGGACGCTGAACGCCGTGCCCGCGAACGCCTCGCCTCCGACCCCCGTGACGAGCTTCAGCGTCACGGTCGCGGCACGGTGGTTCAGCGTCGCCTCGGTGATCCGGCCGCGGTCGACCTTCAGGTCGGCGCGCTTGATCGCGTTCGACTCTCCGTACGTCGAGACGACGTGGTAGGTGCCCTCAGGCAGCCGGACGAGGTCGCCCGCCTTCACGTTGGCTACGACCAGGCGACCCTCCGAGTCGTTCGGGAGCGGCTGGAAGATGGAGAAGGACAGCCGGTTCGCCGGGATCGGCACGTCGCCGATCGCGCCCGAGAGGCGGAGCGCGCCGGCCTCGATCACGAAGCGCTCGCTGACCGGCCCCGACGCGATCGTGAGCCGCTTCGTCGCGCTCGCGAGCCCGTAGGCGGCGTGGACGATGTACGAACCGGGAGGAAGGGTGGTCGTGGGCGTCGAGGCGGAAAGCTTCGTCACCAGGGCAGGCGCCACACCGGCCCCGCGCTCCTCGTAGATCCGCCAGACCAGGCCCGACCGGATCGGCTTCGTGTCGCCGGCGAGGACCGCCCCGAGGGTCAGGCTCTGCGGGCCGGTCGGGGACGTCGACGCGAGGCCCTGGTCAGGCACGCCCGGGACGGGCGCGACCGCCGGAACGACCCCGGGCGTCGCGCTCGGCGCGCCCCGGAACGCGGCCGGCGGGACCGGTTGGGCCAGCACCGCCGCGGGCGCGAGCGTGGCGAACAGCCACGTCGCGAGCCGAGGCGAGGACCGGCTTCCCGCGATCACGGGTCGCTGCTTCCAGCGGTCCCGCCATGGCCCGCGAGGCCGCTCGCGGCGGCGTAGAGATTGCTCGCGGAGAGCGGCCTGAAGCGGAACTCGACCCGGTGCCGCCCCGGCCCGACCTCGACGCCGCGGAACAGGAGGTTCGCCTTCAGGATACGGGCCGGCTTGCCGTCCACGGTCGCCTCCCAGCCAGGATAGTAGATGTCGTGCAGGACCACGACGCCGTTCCTGTCGGTATCGACGTCGAGTGCGACGCTATTGCGGCGGTATTCGCTGATCGTCACGGCGTTCGTACCCGCGACGGGATCCGGCGAATCGTCGCCGATCCCGTAATCCGCGTGCAGGCCCTCGACCTCCTCCCGGTCGACGAGCGCGGTCGTCCGTCGGTCGAACTCCGGCAGCTCGGCCTCGGACAGCACGCTCTCGGAATCGACGGAGACGAGCTTCGTCGCGAGGTAGGCGCGCGGCGCGCTCGCGGCGAGCTTGTAGATCCACATCCCGTCCGATCCGAACAGGAGCGTCGCTCCGCTGATCCGGGGGAAATGCTTCGGCAGGCGATCGAGCGCGCGGTCGAGCACGAGGTATTCGAGGCCGAGCAGGCCCGCGAGGCGGCATCGATAGCCCCGGAAAGTGCCCGGGAAATGGCGCAGGTTCGGGTCGGCCGCGTTCTCGCCCGGCCCGATCGCGCGCTCGTAATCCGCGAGCCGGAGCGGGTTGTAGCCGATCGTGTCCTCGAGCCCGAGCACCATCGAGGCGTTCTGCCAGGCCCCGCCGAGCCCGAGGATCTCGACCCGCGGGTGCTCGCCGCGGGCATGCCGGGCGGCGAGCTCGGTCCTGAGGATCTGCAGCCCGCGCGTCTGGTCGGGCGGCAGCGTCTGGAAGACCGCGTAGCGCTCGGCCGGCTCTGCGTTCAGGGCCGAGGCGGCGTTCCGCCACAACAGCTCGGCGCCGGTGCCGGCGACGAGGAGCGCCGCGAGCCCCGCCCGTGCGGCGACGCCGCTGCGGGCGAGAAGAGCCGCGACCGCGCCCGCGATGCCGAGCGCGAGCGCGATCTCGGCGCCGGCCGTTGCGGTCTGGCCGGCCCGGTACGAGAAGAGGAGAGCCGCCCCGATCGCGCCCGCGACCATCGCGGCCGCGAGAGCGCTCCTGACAACCGCGGTCGGCGATCCGCGGAACGCCGCGAGACGGGGCACGCCGTCCTGCAGGAAGCGGTGCACGAGATAGCCCGACGCGAAGGCCAGGACGACGTTGACCAGGAAGGTCGCGTCCGCGGGCCGGCGATAGAGCGACACGCCCGGCAGGCTGTCGAAGATGAACGAGAAGGCGGGCGTGTAGCGCCCGAGCGCGTAGATCAGCGTCACGATCCCGAGCCCGAGGAAGAACCGGAACTCGCGCGCGAAGAGCCGGCCTCCCGCGATCCCGTGCCACAGGATCAGGAGCGCAGGCACCGTGCCGGCGAAGAGGTAGTTCGTCGCCCGGTCGGTCCAGGTGCCCTCGAGCAGCGAGTGCCAGTCCGGGCCCCAGTAATCGTAGGTGAGACGCAGCGAACCGAACACGTTCGCGAACAGGATCGTGGCGAGGCTCTCCGGCGGCAGGGATCCCATCGCTGCGACCCCGAACCCGAAGGACGGCCGGGTCGACGTGCTGAGGAACTGCGCGGTGAGAAGGACCGGCAGCGCGAGCAGCAGCCCTCCGGTGACGGCCATCAAGGCCAATAGGCCGGCCCGGTCCCGCAGGTAGCCGAGCGCACGTCCCGACCGGACGGCGTGGTGGAAGGCCAGCGCGACGAGCGACATGCCGGACAGGAAGGCGACCTGGTCGCGTCCGACGACCATCACGCTCGCGACGACGGCGAAGAGCGCGCCGAACCGGTAGGAGCGCCGGTCCAGCGCCTCCTCCAGCAGCAGGAAGGCGAGCGGGTAGAGCCCGTAGCCGAGCACGATCCCGGTGTGCTGCAGGCGCGCGGACGCGGAGCCGCCGAGGACGAAGATGAGGGCGGCCACGACGCCACCCTCCGGCCGCCAACCGCGGCGCCGGAAGATCAGCAGCATGGCAACCGCGCCGGGCAGAAGGTGCGCGAAGACGAAGAGGTCGAAGAGCTGCATCGAGGGCTGCGGCACGAGCCAGCCGAACAGCATCATGCTGGGCGTGAAGAGCAGCGATTGCGGATCGGCGGCCGCCGGATGGCCGCTGAAATGGTAGGGGTTCCAGAGCGGCAGCTCGCCCTGCGCCATCGCGTCGCCGAGGTAGCGCAGCATGGGATAGAAGTGGTTCTTCGAGTCCCAGGGCACGACGCTGCCGGAGAGCGGCCAGGCGATCGCGGCCGCGAGCCAGAAGGCCAGGACCGCGAGCGTCGCGATCACGAGCTGACGCTGCGTCCAGTCCGCCACGGAGGGCGAAGGTCGGAGCGCGGCCCGGCCCGAGACCGGCCGCGGCGGGAGAGCGCCACCCAGCGGGGCGGCGGCGAAGTCAGCGCGCATGGCCGGTCAGGTCCGAAGGAAGGGGCGGAGGGCGGTATCCCGCACGACGCTCGACACGGTCCCGCACCGTGACGTACAGGCCTTCGACGCAACCGAACTCATCGACTCTGCCCAGTTCCCGATGCGCTCAAGGACCCTCGATCTGCCGTGCAGCCGGACGACCCGATCGGGGTCGCTCGGCCCCGCATGCGAGGATATCCGGGACGCGAGTGTGTATCGACAGGCCGCTTGGGACGCCCCCGCCCGACCGTCGCGCGCTACATGTTCACATTTCGCCTGAAGGCACCATGAACGAAACGCTCCATCTCTTGAAGACGCGACGGTCCGTGCCGCCGCATCTCCTTCTCGGGCCGTCCCCCGACGGGGCCGAGATCGAGGCCCTGCTGGCGACGGCGTCGCGGGTGCCGGATCACGGCCGCCTCGTGCCGTGGCGCTTCCTCGTCATCGCGGGCGAGGCGCGCGCCCGGGTCGGCGAGGCGATCGGCACGGCCTTCGCGGCCGACGAGCCGGATTGCGGTCCGGACCGCCTCGATGCCGAGCGGAACCGGATGTCGCGCGCTCCCCTCGTGATCGGGGTCGTGTCGCGGGCGAGGCCGCACGTGAAGATCCCGGAGCGGGAGCAGGTGCTGTCCGCCGGCGCCGTGTGCATGAACCTCGTCCTCGCCGCGCACGCGATGGGCTACGCCGCATCCTGGCTCACGGAGTGGTTCGCCTACGATCGGCGCGTGCTCGACGGGCTCGGGCTCGACCCGGGCGAGACCGTCGCCGGGTTCATTCACATCGGCCGGCCTGCCGAGGCGATCGCGGACCGGCCCCGGCCGGCCCTCGCCGACGTCGTCACCTACCTCTAGGAAGCCGCCCATGTTCTACGACGCCGTCGCGAACGACCATGGCCTGCCGTTCAACCCGATCAAGGCGCTGATCGGGCCCCGGCCGATCGGCTGGATCACGGCTCAGAGCGCGAAGGGCGAGCTGAACCTCTCGCCCTATTCGTTCTTCAACGCGATGGGCGATAACCCTCCGATCGTGGCCTTCTCCTCGCTCGGCTACAAGGACGCGGTCGCCTTCATCGACGAGACGAAGGAGTTCTGCTGCAACCTCGCCACCTACGACCTGCGCGAGGAGATGAACCTGAGCTCGGCGCCGCTGCCGCGCGGCGAGAGCGAGGTGCCCCATGCCGGGCTGACCACGGCACCGTCCCGCATCGTGAAGGTGCCCAGGATCGCGGAGGCCGCGGCCGCGCTCGAGTGCCGGTGGCTCCGGACGATCCAGCTCGAGACGGTCGAGGGCGTCCGCATGGACCAGTTCCTGGTCCTCGGCCAGGTGGTCGGGGTCCACATCGAGGATCGGTTCATCGTCGACGGCATGGTCGACACGGCCGCCATGCGGCCGATCCTGCGCGGCGGCTACCACGAGTATTTCGTGGCGACGCCCGAGACGAAGTTCGCGATGAACCGGCCCGGCTAGGCGCGCCTCGCGAGGGCTCGGCGTGATCAGCCTCCGACGTCTTCCGGCCTTGGCCCTCCTCGCGTGTCTCGGCGCGACGGCAGCCGGCGCCGCGCCGGCCGAGGTCGCCTCGGAGGGCGCTGGCGCGCCACCGCCCCGATCCTCCGCGCGTCGGTCGACGAAGCCGACCGCGCCGCGGAGCCGGCTAGGCGGTGGCGCCGTGCTCGCGCCTGGAGGCGGGCCGCCCGGCGACGGTCCCGGAGGCGTCTACGCCAACGTTCCCGTCGTCGACGATCGCGGACGGGATCAGCACGCGATGTTCCAGATCTGGAACCCCGACCCGATCGGCCGCCACGAGACGAACCTCGCGAGCGTCAGGCCGGAGCTCGCAGCCGTCGTCCGGAGGGCGCTCGCGGAGGATCCCGGTCTCCGCTTCGTCGTGGGATCCGGTCTCCGGACCGAGCCGGAGCAGGTGCAGGCGGAACGCTGGGGCTGGTCGCCCGGGCGCCGCCGGTCGCGCCGAAGCGCCTCGCTCCGCAAGCACATGGACGGGAAGGCCGTCGAC
Organism: uncultured Enterovirga sp.; assembly: GCA_964244795.1. GTDB lineage: Bacteria > Pseudomonadota > Alphaproteobacteria > Rhizobiales > Beijerinckiaceae > Enterovirga. Next base: position 13,489 of record CAXTKM010000022.1, on the reverse strand, counting down.
CTCTGGCCGCTCGACGGGGCGGATCGCGTGACGTTCGCGCCGGACCTGCAGGACCGCGTCGGCGCGGCGATGACCCGGGCCGCCCGCGCGCTCGGCGTCGCGGTGTCCTGGGGCGGGCGGTGGCGGCGGCGCCCCGATCCGACGCATTTCGAGCTGATCCGGTAGAGGAGTGCGACGCGAGGCTCGCTGCGGTCGTGCGTTGGTCATCGAAACCTTTGCGGCAGTGCGACCCCTGTCATCAACTCAGTTGGATTGGAGTGCGGCGCGGGCTGCGTTTGCGTCTCGGAGCCTTGCATTGGCGATGACGAGGATGCGTCGCATGATGGCTGTGATCGCCACGATGGGCTTCTTTCCGGCGTCGCGAAGGCGCTTGTAGGTCGCCTTGAGGGTCGGGTCGTGGCGGGCGGCCGCGAGGGCGGCCATGAAGAGGACGCGTTTGACCTCCGGTCGGCCGCCGCGCGTGCGGCGGTAGCGGTCGGCCTTGGCGCTCTGGTCGGGGTGGGGAGCGAGGCCCGCGAGGGCGGCGGCCTGGCGGCGTCCGATGCGGCCGAGCTCGGGCATGAGGGCGAGGAGCGCGGCGGCGGTCCTTTTGCCGACGCCGCCGATGCTCTGCAGGGTGGCGTCGGCACGGCGGAGGTCGTCCTGGTCCTGGATCAAGGCGTCGATGGCCGCGTCGATGTCGCGGATTTGGGTCTCGAGGCAGCTGAGCAGGGCCGACAGGTAGGGATGGGCCGGCTCTGCGCCGGGGGCTTCGAGCCGGTTGGCGCAGGCCACGCGATCGGCGACGAGGTCGGCGCGCGTTCGCACCAGGGTCTGGAGGCGGTCGCGCTGCGGATCGGGCGCCTGCCGGCGGACGAGCCGGGCATGGCGTCCTCGCCGTAGCGGGCGAGCGCGCGAGCGTCGATGCTGTCGGTCTTTCCCAGGATGCCGAAGGAGCGGATGAAGCTCTTGACCTTGCGGGCATCGGCCCGGTGGGCGTGACGGCCCGCTTCGACCAGTGCGGCCAGCAGGGCGTCCTCGTAGCCGCCGGTCGCCTCGCAGAGGACGAGGCAGTTTGCCGGAAGGGAGGCCGCCCAGGCGGCGAGACGCTTTGGATGGTTCGGGACGGTCAGGATGGTGCCGTCGCGGCTGTCGAAGATGACGATGCCGGCCTTGCCGACATCGCAACCGATGAAGCCCGTCGGGGCAGTGGCCTCGTTCGGCATGAGCAGATATCCTTCAGGGGCTTGCGATTGTCTGCGGGCGTTCGGGCGACCGAAGAGACCCTTGCAACTCACCAAGCGTGGCAGGGAAAGCGGACCGCTGACCAGGATGACAACGGGCGAGAGCCCTCTTCCGGGACGGCCGGCGGTCCGCGCCTGGTCCGGGTGGCCACCCGGACCAGGCGCCCCAACCATACCCCCGATCCAACAGACAATTCCGGGGCTCGCGAAGCGAGAGCCCGGAACCCATAAACGCTGACGATGTCGGCCGAAGGGGCGGGTGCCAGATCGACAGCCTTCAGCCTTATGGGTTCCGGGCTCGGCTGCGCCGCCCCGGAATGACAAGCGAGGGCGTGCAAAATCTCCCGAGGCCCAAGCGTAGCGGCCTCGAAGGGACGCACCGCGCCTTCGCACCTTCCATCGGAATGCGAAACGCCTTATCTGCGAACAGCACCAGCTACAGCCCGAGCCGTCCGTCCCGCCTCCGTCGGCGCGGGCGCGCCTCGCATCCAGGACCGTGAGCGCATGAGCGCCGCCATCGTCGAGCCCGCACAGGAGAGAGCCGCCCCGAAGGTGTCGTTCGTGTCGCTCGGCTGCCCGAAGGCGCTGGTCGACTCCGAGCGCATCATCACCCGGCTCCGGTCCGAGGGCTACGAGCTGACGAAGCGGCACGACGGCGCCGACGTCGTCATCGTGAACACCTGCGGGTTCCTCGATTCCGCGAAGGCCGAGTCGCTCGGGGCGATCGGCGAGGCGATGGCCGAGAACGGCCGCGTGATCGTCACGGGCTGCATGGGGGCGGAGCCCGAGGCGATCCGCGAGCGCTATCCGGACGTGCTGTCGATCACCGGGCCGCAGCAATACGAGAGCGTGATGGCCGCCGTGCACGAGGCGTCGCCGCCGAAACACGATCCGTTCCTCGACCTCGTGCCCCCGCAGGGCATCAAGCTCACACCCCGCCACTACGCCTACCTGAAGATCGCGGAGGGCTGCGATCACCGCTGCTCGTTCTGCATCATCCCGCGGCTCCGGGGCGACCTCGTCTCGCGGCCGGCCGGCGACGTGCTGCGCGAGGCCGAGAAGCTCGTCCGGGCCGGCGTGAAGGAGCTGCTCGTCGTGTCGCAGGACACGAGCGCCTACGGGATCGACGTCAGATACGAGGAGAGCCGCTGGGGCGACCGCGACGTCCGGACCCGCTTCTTCGACCTCGCCCGCGAGCTCGGCACGCTCGGCGCCTGGGTTCGGCTGCACTACGTGTACCCCTACCCCCATGTCGACGAGGTCATCCCGCTGATGGCCGAGGGGCGCGTGCTGCCCTATCTCGACATCCCGTTCCAGCATGCGTCCCCGTCGGTCCTGAAGGCGATGCGCCGGCCGGCGCACGGCGAGAAGACGCTGGAGCGCATCCGTCGCTGGCGCGAGATCTGTCCCGACCTCGCGATCCGGTCGACCTTCATCGTCGGCTTCCCGGGCGAGACGGAAGAGGACTTCGCGCTCCTGCTCGACTGGCTGCGCGAGGCGAGGCTCGATCGCGTCGGCTGCTTCAAGTACGAGCCGGTCCGGGGCGCGGCCGCGAACGCGCTCGGGCCTGCGGTCCCCCCCGAGGTGGCGCAGTCGCGCTGGAACCGGTTCATGGCCGCGCAGCAGACGATCAGCCGGAAGCAGCTCGCCCGGAAGGTCGGCCAGCGCCTTCCCGTGATCATCGACGATGCGACCGGCCCGGTCGCGCGCGGCCGCTCGCGCTACGAGGCGCCGGAGATCGACGGCACCGTCCACGTGTCGTCCCGCCGCCCGCTCCGCCAGGGCGACATCGTCACCTGCCGGATCGAACGGAGCGACGACTACGACCTGTTCGGGGCGGCGGTGTAGCGTCGCCCTCGCTCATAGCTAAGGGCCGACGAAGTTCGCACGGGTGATCCCTCCCCTGCAGGGGAGGGATCAGGCGTCGCGAGGGATCAGGGCGTCATGACGATCGCGCCGGTGGTCTCGCGGCCCTCGAGCGAGCGGTGCACGTCCACCGCCTCGCTGAGCTTCGCGCGCCGGTTGATCGCGATCTCGACCGCCCCGGAGGCGACGACGCCGAACAGGTTCGCGGCCATCTCCTCGAGCCAGGCCCGCTTCGGGATGAACGTGAAGAGCGTGGGCCGCGTCACGTAGAGCGAGCCCTTCGGACCCAGGACCGACAGGTTGAAGGCGTCGACGGGGCCGGACGACGATCCGAAGCTCGCCAGGATCCCGAGCGGGGCGAGGCTGTCGAGCGAGCCCTCGAAGGTCGTCTTGCCGACCCCGTCGTAGACGACGGGACATTTCTTGCCCCCGGTGATCTCGGCCACGCGTTCCGCGACGTTCTCGCGACGGTACAGGATCGTGTGGTCGCAGCCGTTCCGGCGCGCGAGCTCGGCCTTCTCCTCGCTCCCGACGGTGCCGATCACGGTCGCGCCGAGATGCTTCGCCCATTGGCAGAGGATCAGCCCGACGCCGCCGGCCGCCGCATGCATCAGGATCGTGTCGCCGCGCTGGACCTTGTAGGTCCGGTGCAGGAGGTACTCGGCCGTGAGGCCCTTCAGCATCATGGCGGCCGCGGTCTCGTCGGAGACGCCCTCCGGCAGCTTCACGGCCATCGCGGCCGGCACGTTCCGCTCCGCCGCGTAGCATCCGAGCGCGACCACGTAGGCGACCCGATCGCCGACCGCGAACCCCGTCACGCCCTCGCCGAGCGCCGTCACGGCGCCGGCGGCTTCGTTGCCGGCCGTGAAGGGCAGCATCGGGGCCTTGTAGGCGCCGCTCCGGAAGTAGGTGTCGATGTAGTTGACCCCGATCGCGGTCTGCCGGACCCGAACCTCGCCCGGGCCGGGCGGCGGAAGGTCGATCTCCTCCAGCGTCAGGACTTCGGGACCGCCATACTGGTGCACCCTGACCGCCGCGACCATTCTTCCGCTCCCTCGTTGATGGTCGGAGCCTTAAGGTCGGTCGGCCCGGCCGGCAATGGCGGGATGCGGGACGGCCGGGAATGATGGGAGAGCCTTTCGACGTCGCGGTGGTGGGCGCGGGTCCGGTCGGGCTCGCGGGGGCGCTCGCGCTTGCCCGGACGGGGCTCCGGGTCTGCCTCGTCGGGCCGGAGCCAGAACGCCGCGACGGCCGGACGGCCGCGCTGCTCGCACCCTCCGTCGATCTCCTGACGGGCCTCGGGGTCTGGCCCGCGATCGCGCCCGGCGCCGGCGCGCTTCGGGTGCTCCGGATCGTGGACGACACCGGCAGCCTGTTCCGGCCGCCGCCGGTCGCGTTCAGGGCGGACGAGATCGGCCTCGAGGCGTTCGGCTGGAACGTCGTGAACGGCGACCTCGCGGACGCGCTCGCGAACGCCGTCCGGGCGGAGCCCGGCCTCGCCTGGCGGCGCGCGCTCGCGACCGGGTTCGAGGCGGGCGAGGCTGCGATCCTGCAGCTCGCGGACGGCTCCGCCGTCTCGGCATCGCTCGTCGTCGCCGCGGACGGCCGGGCCTCCCGGGTCCGAGAGGCAGCCGGGATCGGGGTCAGCGAGCGCCGCTATCCGCAGGCGGCCTTCACGACGATCCTCCGGCACGCCCGAGACCACGGCGACACCTCGACCGAGTTCCACACCCGGGCCGGGCCGATGACCTTCGTCCCCCTTCCGGGCCGCCGATCGAGCCTCGTCTGGGTGACCGAGCCGCATCACGCCCGCCGGCTCGCGGCCGCGGACGACGCGACACTGGCCGGGGCGATCCTGGCCGCGTCGCACCACCTCCTCGGCCCGCTCGCGATCGACGGCCCGCGCGGTACGGTGCCGCTCGCGACTGTCCTCGCCGAGCGCGTCGTCGGCGACCGGCTCGCGCTCGCCGGCGAGGCGGCGCATCTCCTGCCCCCGATCGGGGCGCAGGGCCTGAACCTCGGCTTCGCCGACATCGCGGCGCTGGTGGAGCTGGCGGACGCCGCACGACGCGAGGGCCGCGACCTCGGCGGCCCCGAGGGACTCGGGCGCTACGGGCGGGCGCGCCGCTCCGACATCCGGCTGCGATCGACCGCGGTCGACGGGTTGAACCGCGCTCTCCTGTCCAGCTTGTGGCCGCTCGACGCTGTCCGGGGACTCGGGCTCGGGCTTCTCGGACAGGTCGGGCCGCTCCGGCGCGCCGTGATGCGGGCCGGCCTCCCGGGCGCAGCGCCCCGCGCTAGCCGCGGAACAGGATCGGCGGCACGGTCCCGGTCTTGAACAGCCAGAGAAGCGCCGTGAGGGTCAGCATCGAGGCGAGCGTGCCGACGAGGACGCAGGCCGACGCGCGCTCGATCCCGGCGCGGTACTGCGAGGCGAGCACGAAGACGTTCAGGGCCGGCGGCAGCGCGGCCATCACGACGGCCGCCTGGACCCAGACCGGATCGGGGTCGCCGAGGCTGGAGAGGAGCACCCAGACCAGGAGCGGGTGCACCACGAGCTTGATCGCGACCAGCGCAGAGACCGGCCCGGCGATCCGCCCGACCGGCGCGAGCGCGACCGAGACGCCGAGCGTGAACAGCGCGCACGGCGCCGATGCGCCGGCGAGCCAGCCGATCACCTTCTCCAGGGCCTCCGGCGGCTGCCACTGCGCGAGGCTCGCGAGGAGGCCGGCCGCTGTCGCGAGCATGAACGGATGCAGGGCGACCCGCCGCAGGACCTCGCCCGCGGCCGCGGCCAGGCTCCTGCGCTCCACCCCGGCCAGCGCCATCAGGGCCGGCACCGCGGTGAAGAGGAACAGCGTGTCGAACACGAAGATCAGCGCGACCGGGGCGCTCGCGGCGGCTCCGAGGAACGACGTCACGAGCGGCGGGCCCATATAGCCGATGTTCGAGTAGGAGCCGGACACCGCCCCGATGACGCTCTCCGGCAGCCGGCCGGCCGCGAGCCGGACCGCCACGAAGGAGAGCGCGAAGGCGGTCGCGGTGGACAGCGTCGTGAGGAAGACGAAGCGGCCGTTCGCGACCTCGGCGATCGGCTTGTCGGCGAGCAGCCGGAAGAACAGGCACGGCAGCGCGAGGTAGACGAGGAAGAACTGCATCCAGGCGAGCCCGGCGACCGGCAGCCGCGCGAGCCGCGCCGACACGATGCCGAGCCCGATCAGGCCGAAGAAGGGCGCGAGCAGGTTCAGGAGGCCGAGGAGATCGGACACGCGGGGCTTTCACGGATTGTGACCCGGCTTCTGGCGGCCCGCCGCAGTCGCGGCAACCCCGACCGGCCGGGATTGAGGGTTGCGCCAATGGGCGACCTGCGCTTGATCGAGCCGCTCCTCCCGAGGTGTCGCATGAAGCTCCCGCGCCGATTCTTCCAGCCGCTCGCGATCGGGGCGCCCGAGCCGCTTCGTGCACCCCCGGTCCGGCTCGAGCGCATGATCCACTTCGTGCCGCCTCACCTCGAGAAGATGCGGGCGAAGGTGCCGGAGCTCGTCCGGCAGGTCGACGTGGTACTGGGCAACCTCGAGGATGCGATCCCGGCCGACGCGAAGGTCGAGGCCCGGCGCGGCTTCATCCGGATGGCGCAGGACAACGACTTCGGCGACACGGGCCTCTGGATCCGGATGAACGCGCTGAACTCGCCCTGGGCGCTCGACGACCTCGTCGAGATCGTCGGCGCGGTCGGCGCGAAGCTCGACGTCGTGATGGTCCCGAAGGTCGAGGGGCCGTGGGACATCCATTACGTCGACCAGATCCTGGCCCAGCTCGAGGCGCGGCACGCGGTTTCGCGGCCGATCCTCGTCCACGCGATCCTGGAGACAGCGGAGGGCGTGATGAACGTCGAGGCGATCGCCTCGGCCTCGCCGCGCATGCACGGCATGAGCCTCGGGCCGGCCGACCTCGCGGCCTCCCGGGGCATGAAGACGACGCGCGTCGGGGGCGGGCATCCGGACTACCGGGTCCTGTCCGACGCGGGGACGGGCGGCGCCCGGGCCGCCGCGCAGCAGGACCTCTGGCACTACACCGTCGCCCGCATGGTCGATGCCTGCCAGGCGAACGGGATCAAGGCGTTCTACGGGCCCTTCGGCGACTTCTCGGACCCGGAGGCCTGCGAGGCCCAGTTCCGCAACGCCTTCCTGATGGGTTGCGCCGGGGCCTGGACGCTGCATCCCTCGCAGATCGGGATCGCCCGGCGGGTCTTCGCCCCGGACGCGTCCGAGATCGCCTTCGCGCGAAAGATCCTGGCCGCGATGCCTGATGGATCGGGCGCCGTGATGATCGACGGAAAGATGCAGGACGACGCCACCTGGAAGCAGGCGCGCGTGCTGGCCGACCTCGCCGATCTCGTCGCCGCGAAAGACGGGAACACGGGCGAGCCGAGCCCTTCCGGGACGGTCGTCCCGACCCTATAAGACAAGCATGTCACAGAGCAGCGTGTACCGCTCCGCGCGGTTCTCCGTCGGACAGATCGTCCGTCATCGGGTCTACCCCTTCAGGGGCGTCATCTTCGACGTGGACCCGACATTCGCCAACACGGAAGAGTGGTGGACCGCGATCCCGGCCGAGCTGCGGCCGTCGAAGGACCAGCCCTTCTACCATCTCCTCGCGGAGAACGAGGACACGGAGTACGTGGCCTACGTGTCCGAGCAGAATCTCCTGCCCGACACGAGCGGGGAGCCGTTGCGGCACCCGCAGATCGGCGAGATCTTCGACCGCGCACCGGACGGCCGTTACCAGCGCCGCTCGGTCGGAGCGCATTAGCGGACTGTTCGGCCGCTCACCCCGGCGAAAGCCGGGGCCCAGGAGGGATCCCCGGCCCGGTGCGGGGTGGATACCGGCTTCCGCCGGGATGAGCGGGGTGGCGGAAGAGCGCGAGCCGCGTCGGCTCAGGGCCGCGGGGCGGGCGTTCCGGCGGCCGGAGCCGTGCCGGGTGCGGCACCGGCCTGACCCTGCTGCTCGAGGCGCCGGCGGAGGTCCTCGCTGCGCTTCTCGAGCTCTTCCTGCAGCTTCTTCTGCTGCTCCTCGAGCAGCTTGGGATCGATCGGCGCGCCGTCGAAGGCCTTGCCGAACCCGGCGAGCGGCACCTGGAACGTCACCTCGCGGCCGACCTGATTCTGGACGCTGACGTTGATGCTCGTGCCCCGCTTCATCGCCGTCACGGTCTCTTCCCTCAACCCGACGGTCTCGGCGAAGCAGCCGTTCGGAAAGCAGATCGTGTAGGCGCCGGCCGCGGGCGAGCCCGCGTCGACCGCGAAGCGGATGCCCGGCTTGAGGAGAAGGCCGAGCGGCATCAGGAACCGGACGATCTTCTGGCTCGACGCGCCCTTCACGTCGTAGACGGCGGCGGCGAGGACAGGCTGGCCCTGGTCCGACACGAAGTCGCGCGTCGTGTAGCAGATCTCGGCATTGCCGGCCGGGTCCTTGCCGCAGACCTTGGTCCAATCGGCCTGCGAGGGCTCGGCCTTGACCTGCACGAGCAGCGGCCCGGTCTGGGATTGCTGGCCCTGCTGAGCCGGCGCGGGCTGGCCGGCCGGCGCCTGGGCGGGAGCCTGCTGGGCCGGCTGACGCGGGCGCGGCGCCGGCGTCTGCGCCCATGCGGTCCCGCCGACGCCCGCCGTCAGGGAAACGGCCAAGCATGCGAGACGTGTCGCTGAAAACATCCCTATATCCTTACTGATCGGGTTTGGGCCGGAGCTGCCGCCGCGACCGGCGAGCCATCGACGCGTCGCACCCGCCGTCCATCCCGGGACAATGAGGCGAACGGATGACGGCCTGGCGAGTCCGCTCGTAGCGGCTTCGGAGCCGGATGGCCAGACGCCGGCCGGATGACGGCCCACCGGACGGATGGCCCGTCGAGCCTCCCGAGGGCTGGCCAGCCCTCGCGGCGTCGAGGACACTCGGGTCCGGACGATTCGCGGGACCCGGTCTTATGCCCCTCCCCTCGCGGCTGCGCTCGCGCCCGCCCGCCGTGGTGCCGGCCGAGCGACCCGACCCCTCGCCGGTTCGGCTTCTCGAGACGTGGGCCGAGGCGCGGCCCGACCTGATCTTCCTGCAGGATCTGCCCGGTCGGGCGTCCTGGAGCGGGCGTGCTCCGGCGACCTTCGGGTTCGGCGCGGCGGCGTCCGCGGTCCGGCGACTCGGGGATCGTTTTCGCGCGCTGCCGATCCCGGAGGGAGCCGGTGTCGGCATCTGCCTGCCGGGCGGCTCGGAGGCGTCGCTCGCCCTCTTCGCGGTCCTCGCGGCCGGGTTCCGGCCATGCCTCCTGCCACTTCACCTGACGGACGCCGACCTCGGTCCGGTGCTGGACAGGGCAGGCGTCGTCGCCGTCCTGACGCAGGCGCGCGTCGGGGACCTTCGGCCGGCCGAGCTGTTCTGCGGTCTGGCGCAGGCGCGGTTCCGGCTCCGCTTCCTCCTCGCCTTCGGACCGGACGCGCCCGACGGCGTGCTCGATCTCGACGCCGAGGAGTGGCCCGCCTCGGCCGCACCATCGCGAGCCCGAGCCCCCTCCGCCCGCGACGGCATCGTCACCCTCTCGCCCGGCCCGGGCGGCCTCGCCCCCGCCCTGCGTGGGACGGGCTCCTTCCTGGCGCTCGCCGCCGGGATCGCGAGGGTGGCCGACATCCGTCCTGGCGACGGCCTCCTCTCCACGCTGGTGCCGGACGACCTCAAAGGCCTGTGCACCGGGCCTCTCGCCGCGCTCGTCGCGGGCGCGACGCTGGAGGCATCGGGTCTGCCCGACGCGGGCGACCTCGCGCACGCGCGCCGCGATCGCCGGACGCACGTCGTCCTGCCCGGATGGGCGGAACCCATCGTCCACGCCCTCGGTCTCGGCGATCGGGCGGAATCCCTCATCCTGGTCCACGATGCCGCGACCGCGTGGCCCTCGGCCGGAGCCGAACCGCTCTCGCGGGCCGCCATCGTGGACGTTCTCGCCTTCGGGGAGCTGGCGCTCGTGGCGGCTCCCCGGGACGCGAGCGGCCGCCGAGGGGTGAGGCGCGAGGGCGGGGGCGACGGATCGTCGATCGAATGGCGACTCGGGGACGACGGCCGGATGGAGGTTCGCGGCAGTGCAACATGCGCCGTCGAGATCACGGCCGACGGGAGCTCCGATCGGCACGCCGATCCGGCCGTCTGGCGCGACCTCGCCCCTGCTTTCGTCCCCTGATATCCGGCCCGATCGAGCTTGACCGGCGGAACCCTTCTTCCTACGACGACGTTAGTGCATTGCGACATAAACGTGGTGGCGTGACGTCATGAATGCGCTCAGGAAGGTTCTCGTCGTCGACAGCGGCCAGCGGGGTGCGGCGGACCTTCTGTCCACCGAACTCGCGGAACTCGGCCTGTCCAGCGTGACGACCTCGGTCGAAGCGGCCGACGTCGTTCTCGAGGTCATCGCCCGTCCCTCCGCGATCTTCCTCAACATGCCCTCACCCGCGGCCCTCGACCACGACAGCTTCGTCCAGCTTGCGGCGTCCCTGCGCTCCGGCGAGCGCACGTCCGGGATCCCGGTCATACAGTGGAGCGCGGACGAAGCGCATCCAACGGGCGACGTCTCGGCGGTGATCAGAACCGCGGTCGGCCCGCAGGCACTGACCGCCGACCTCTGACGGGCACGGGCGGCCTGACCGGCACAGGCTTCGGCGGCGGCGGTTTCAGCGCGGACGCGGCCTCACCCTTCGACACGGCCACGAGATCGCGGACGAGCAGCCGAGTCGTCCGGAGCCGGCCCGCGACATCGTCGAGGTCGCGCAGGAACACCACCTTCATGTCGGGCCTGACTTTCGCGAACGAGCCCTGCTCGGCCACGTAGGTGACGAGCCCGAGCGGGTTCGCGAAGGCGTTCTCCCGGAAGGCCACGATGATGCCCTTCGGACCGCCCTCGACCTTCTCGATGTTCGCCGCCCGGCACAGGACCTTGATGCCCATGACGGCGAGAAGCTGGTCTACCTCCGGCGGGAGCTTCCCGAACCGGTCGATCAGCTCGGCCCTGAAGGAGGTCAGCTCGTCCTCGGTCTCGAACATCGCGAGCCGCCGGTAGAGCCCGAGCCGGAGCTGCAGGTCGGACACGAAGCTCTCCGGGATCGTGACCGGCGCCCCGACCGCGATCGTCGGAGACCATTGCTCCGGCGGCGGATCGTCGATCCCGGCCTTGAGCTGCTCGATCGCGTCCTCGAGCATCTGCTGGTAGAGTTCGTAGCCGACCTCCCGGATATGCCCCGACTGCTCGTCGCCGAGCAGGTTTCCGGCGCCCCGGATGTCGAGGTCGTGCGTCGCGAGCTGGAAGCCGGCGCCCAGCGTGTCCAGCGACTGCAGCACCTTCAGGCGACGCTCCGCCTGGACCGATAGGGTGCGGTTCTCCGGCACCGTGAACAGCGCGTAGGCGCGGGTCTTCGAGCGACCGACCCGGCCGCGGAGCTGGTAGAGCTGAGCCAGGCCGAACATGTCCGCCCGGTGCACGATCAGCGTGTTCGCGGTCGGGATGTCGAGACCGGACTCGATGATCGTGGTCGAGAGCAGGATGTCGAACTCGCCCTCGTAGAACGCGATCATCACGTCCTCGAGCTGGCCCGCGGCCATCTGGCCATGCGCCACCGCCACCTTGGCCTCTGGCACCTCGCGGGCGAGGAACGTTCGCACCTCGTCGAGATCCTGGATGCGCGGCACGACATAGAAGGCCTGGCCGCCGCGGTAGCGCTCGCGGAGCAGCGCTTCCCGGATCGAGAGCGGATCGAAGGGCGTAACGAAGGTCCGGACCGCGAGCCGGTCGACCGGCGGGGTCGCGATGATCGAGAGTTCGCGGACGCCGGTCAGCGCGAGCTGGAGCGTGCGGGGGATCGGGGTCGCGGTCAGCGTGAGCACGTGGACGTCGGCCCGCAGCTCCTTCAGGCGCTCCTTGTGCGAGACGCCGAAATGCTGCTCCTCGTCCACGATGATGAGGCCGAGATCCTTGAAGCTCATGGCCTTGCCGAGCACCGCGTGCGTGCCGACCACGATGTCGATCCCGCCCTCGGCCAGCCCCTGCTTCACGGTCTTCATCTCGGCCGCCGGCACGAAGCGCGAGAGCTGGGCGATGTTCACCGGCAGGCCGTTGAACCGCTCCGTGAAGGTGCGGAAATGCTGGCGCGCGAGCAGCGTCGTCGGCACAACGACCGCGACCTGCTTGCCCGCTAGCGCGGTCGCGAAGGCGGCCCGAAGCGCGACCTCGGTCTTGCCGAAGCCGACGTCGCCGCAGACGAGGCGGTCCATCGGCCGCCCGGCCGCAAGGTCGGCGAGCACGGCCTCGATCGCGCCGAGCTGATCGTCGGTCTCCTCGTAGGGGAACCGCGCCGCGAACTCGTCGTAGAGGCCCTCGGGCGGCAGGATCTTATCGGCGGGCTTGAGGAAGCGCTGCGCCGCGACCTTGATCAGCGCGCCCGCCATCTCGCGGATGCGCTGCTTCATGCGGGCCTTGCGGCCCTGCCAGGAGGCACTGCCGAGGCGGTCGAGCTGGACCTCGGTCTCCTCCGAGCCGTAGCGGGTCAGGAGCTCGATGTTCTCCACCGGCAGGAAGAGCCGGGTCTCGCCCGCGTAGGCGATCTCGAGGCAATCGTGCGGAGCGCCGGCGGCGCTGATCGACTTCAGCCCGTCGAAGCGCCCGATGCCGTGATCGACATGGACCACGAGGTCGCCCGGCGTCAGGGCCGCGACCTCGGCCAGGAAATCCTGCGGCCGCTTCGCCTGCCGCTTCGGCCGGACGAGGCGGTCGCCGAGGATGTCCTGCTCGCCGAGCACCGCGAGATCGCCGGCCTCGAACCCGGACTCGAAACCCCATACGGCCAGCGCCACCTCGCCCGCGGGCAGCGCGAGCGCCTCGGCGTAGCGGACGACGGAGGTCGTCTTGAGCCCATGGTCCGCGAGCACGTGGCCGAGCCGCTCGCGCGATCCCTCCGACCAGCCGGCGACGATCACCCGCCTGCCCTGGCTCTTCAGGCCCCGGATGTGGTCGACGGCCGCCTGGAACACGTTCGCGTTCGGGTCGGTGCGCTCGGCGAGGAAATCGTGGCCGCGCCGGGCCTCGATGTCGATGATTGTCCCGCGTCCCGCCTGCGCCTCCGCGAAGGGCGTGAGCCGCAGGAGCGGCAGGTCGGCCACCCGCTCGGCCCATTCCGTCGGCCCGAGATAGAGCGCGTCCGGCTTCAGCGGCCGGTACGGTGCGCCGCCGTCGGGCCGGCCGACGCTCGAGGCGCGCGCGTCGAAATAGTCCTGGACCTGCGTCAGCCGCTCGCCGGCCGCGTCGTCGACCAGCGAATCGAAGATCACCGGCACGCCCGGCACGTAGTCGAACAGCGTGTCGAGCCGATCGTGGAACA
>CAXTKM010000021.1:11769-27787 GCA_964244795.1 uncultured Enterovirga sp. | reverse complement strand
TGTGGCTCGCGGCGCGCGCGTCTTGGTCCCCCAGGCCCGATGGGCTACATCCCGCCCGAACGCGGCGGCCCCGCCCGGCGGGGCCACCCGGCGGCCGATCGCACGCGAGGGAGCGAACACGATGTATCCAGAGGTCCGCCTGCACATCGCCGGCGCGTGGCGCGCCGCGCGCTCGAACGACACGCTGCCGATCATGAACCCGGCGACGGGCGAGGAGATCGGCCGGCTGCCGAAGGCCGGCATCGCCGACCTCGACGAGGCGCTGGCGGCGGCCGAGCGCGGCTTCAAGGTCTGGCGCGCCGTCTCGGCCTTCGAGCGCTCGAAGATCCTCCGCAAGGCGGCCGACCTCCTGCGCGCCCGGGTCGACGACATCGCCCGCATCATGACGATCGAGCAGGGCAAGCCGATCGCCGAGGCCAAGGGCGAGACGCTCGCCGGCGCCGACACGATCGACTGGTTCGCCGAGGAGGCGCGGCGCGCCTACGGCCGCGTGATCCCGGCCCGGGCGGACGGCGTGATGCAGCTCGTGTTCCGGGAGCCGGTCGGCCCGGTCGCGGCCTTCACGCCGTGGAACTTCCCGATCAACCAGGTGGTGCGCAAGCTCTGCTCGGCGCTGGCCACCGGCTGCTCGGTCATCCTGAAGGGGCCGGAGGAGACGCCGGCGAGCTGCTCGGCCCTGGTCCAGGCCTATCTCGACGCGGGCGTTCCGGGCGACGTGCTCTCGCTCGTCTACGGCGTGCCGGCCGAGATCTCGGGCTACCTGATCCCGCACCCCGTCATCCGCAAGGTGACCTTCACCGGCTCGACACCGGTCGGCAAGCAGCTCGCGGCGCTGGCCGGCCTGCACATGAAGCGCGTCACGATGGAGCTCGGCGGCCACGCTCCCGCGATCCTGTTCAAGGACGCCGACGTCGACAAGGCCGTGACGATCCTGTCCGCGAACAAGTTCCGGAACGCCGGCCAGGTCTGCGTCGCGCCGACCCGCTTCCTCGTCCACGACTCGATCCTCGAGGACTTCACCGACAAGTTCACGGCCGCCGCGAAGGCGCTCAAGGTCGGCGACGGGCTCGACCCCGAGACCAGGATGGGACCGCTCGCGCATGACCGCCGCGTGGGCGCGATCGAGGGCTTCGTGCAGGACGCGACCGCGGCCGGCGCCGAGATCAGGACCGGCGGCAGCCGGATCGGGAACCAGGGCTATTTCTTCGAGCCGACCGTGCTCCGGAACGTGCCGCTCACGGCCCGGATCATGAACGAGGAGCCCTTCGGCCCGGTCGCGGCCATCAACGGCTTCTCGGACGAGGACGAGGCGCTGGACGAGGCGAACCGCCTCCCCTTCGCGCTCGCGGCCTACGCCTACACGCGCTCGACCGCGACGGCCGAGCGCGCCGCCTCCCGGATCGAATCCGGCATGATCTCGATCAACCACCACGGCCTCGCGCTCCCCGAGGTACCCTTCGGGGGCATCAAGGATTCGGGCTACGGCAGCGAGGGCGGATCGGAGGCGATCGAGGCGTATCTCAACTCGAAATTCGTGACCCAGGCCAGGAGTTGAGCAAGCTCCGCGCGCCGAAGCTCGCTAGCGGGTGACGCCGCTACGCGATATGTATTGCGTAACGACGTCGAGTGTGAGATGATCCAGACGTTCGCCTGCCCGGATACCCGAACGCTGTTCGAGACCGGACGATGCCATCGGAAGTGGCAGGAGATCGAACGGGTCGCGCCGCGAAAATTGGACATGCTCGATGCGGCTGTCGAACTGACCGATCTGAGGGTTCCACCGGGTAATCGTCTTGAGGCTCTGGTGGCCGACCGAGCCGGGCAGCACAGCATTCGGATCAACGACAATTGGCGTCTCTGTTTCGTTTGGGGGAGCAGAGGACCCGACCGCGTCGAGGTCGTCGACTATCATTGAGGGAGAGGCCTTCATGCCGCGCATCCGCACTCATCCTGGCGAGGTCCTGAACGAGGAATTCCTCCTTCCAGCCAACCTGAGTGCCACGCGCCTCGCGAAGGAGATCGCCGTCCCGGCCAACCGCATCTCCGACATCGTCAGAGGTCGGCGCGACGTGTCGGCCGATACGGCCATCCGGTTGGCTCGGCGTTTCGGAACGACGCCGCAGTTCTGGCTGAACCTCCAGAACGCGCATGATCTGTCGCAGGCAGAAGCCACGATGGATTATTCGGCCGTCGTAGGCGTTCCGGCAGCAGCCTGATGTCCACCCTCGCCGAGACGATCGCCCGCGACTTCGGCACGCCCTGCGCCGTCATCGACCTCGACATCGTCGAGCGGAACATCGCCCGCCTGCAGACGCGCTGCGCCGCGGCCGGGATCGCGAACCGGCCGCACATCAAGACGCACAAGAGCCCGGTCATCGCCGCGATGCAGCGGGACGCAGGCGCCGTCGGGATCACCTGCCAGAAGCTCGGCGAGGCCGAGGTCTTCGCGGATGCCGGCTTCACCGACATCCTGATCAGCTACAACGTCATGGGCGAGGAGAAGATCGGCCGCCTCGCGCGGCTCGCCGCCCGGGCCGAGCCCGTCGTCGCGGCCGACAATCCGGTGACCGTCGCGGCCGTACAGGAGGCCGCGCGCCGGGCCGGCCGGCGTCTCTCGATGGTGATCGAGTGCGACACGGGCCGGAAGCGGGCCGGTGTCGAGACGCCCGCCGAGGCCGTCGCGCTCGCGCGGGCGATCCGGGATACGGGCACGCTCGATTTCGCGGGCTTCCTGCTCTATCCGCCCGAGAACGGGGTCGAGACGACGCAAGGTTTCCTCGACGACGCGTCCGCCGGAATCCGGGATCTCGGCCTTGCGTCCCGGATCGTGTCCACCGGCGGCACGCCGAACCTCCGCGACCTCGGCCGCATCGCGGGCACGACCGAGCACCGGGCCGGGACCTACGTGTTCAACGACCGCATGATGGTGGCGGCCGGCGCCGCGACCCTCGACGATTGCGCGCTCACCGTCGTCGCGACCGTCGTCAGCCGGGCCGGGGAGACGCGCGGCATCCTCGATTCCGGCTCGAAGACGCTCTCCTCGGACACCGGAAAGCTCGATGGGTTCGGGCTGATCCTCGAATATCCGGAGGCCCGGATCGCGGGCTTCGCCGAGGAGCACGGCTTCCTCGACCTCTCCGGCTCCTCGGCGAAGCCGAAGATCGGCGAGGTGGTCCGGGTGATCCCGAACCATGTCTGCGTCGTGGTGAACCTCATGGACCGCCTCGTCGCGACGCGGGGCGGCGCGATCGTGGGCGAGATCCCGGTCGCGGCGCGCGGCCGCCTCGCCTGACATCGTTGCCGCGCCGCCCCGGCCGGCCCATATCGAACCCGATGCGTCTCACCCTCAGCCTGTCAGAGCCCCAGGATCGCACCGCGGTCGAGCGCGCGGTCGCCGAGATGCGGATGGGCCGGCCCGTGCTTCTGGACGGCGGCGACGCGGGATCCGTGCTGGTTCAGGGCATCGAGGGCCTGACAGTGGATGGCGGTGCCAAGCTCGACGCGATCGCGGGAGGGGCGGCGCGTCTCGTTCTTCCGGCCGCCCGCCTGCGGCGGCTCGGGCTCGACCGGACCGCGAACGGAGCGGTGCCCTTGCCGGTGATCGATCCGGACAGGATCGAACACCTCGCCTTCGCGATCGAGGCCCGCATCGATGCGCCCGTCCGGGCGACGGCTCCGCTCGACGAGGACGCGCTCGAGCTCGCGCGCCTGGCGCTCGCGCTTCCCGCCGTGGTCGTCGTCCCGCTCGGGCCGTCCATCGCGGTCGACGACTCCGTCCTGCGCGTTTCGGCCGCCTCCGTGCGGGACTACAGGTCGGCGCGGGTGCGAGACCTCGCGATCGTCGGTCGCGCGCCGGTTCCGCTCGACGGGGCGACCGAGACCGAGTTCGTGGTGTTCCGGGGCGGCGAGGGTCTGCGCGACCAGGTCGCGGTCATCGTGGGCACGCCGAACCTCGACGAGCCCGTGCTGGTGCGGCTCCACTCGGCCTGCCTCACGGGAGACCTGTTCGGCTCGCTCCGCTGCGATTGCGGCGACCAGCTCCGGACGAGCGTCCGGTACATGGCCGAGAACGGCGGCGGCGTGCTGCTCTACCTCGACCAGGAGGGCCGCGGCAACGGGATCGCGAACAAGATCCGGGCCTATCGGCTCCAGTCGCAGGGCTACGACACCTACGACGCCGACGAGATGCTGGGGTTCGGTCCGGACCAGCGCCGCTTCGACTTCGCGGCAGCGATGCTCGACCGGCTCGGCATCCGGCGCGTCCGCCTCATTACGAACAACCCGGACAAGATCGCGGCGCTCACGAATGCCGGCATCGCGGTCGTGTCTCACGAGCGGGTCTTCGGCCGGACCACCCCGGAGAACCTGCGCTATCTCGCGGCGAAGCGCGACCGCTTCGGCCACCTCCTCGAATTCGGGCCGCCGGACTCGCTCGAGCGCGCCCGCGGCGACGGGTCGTCGAACGCGGGCTGAGATCGGTCTGTCGCCGTGAGCTCCACGGGCGTCATGCTGAGGAGGGCTGCGAAGCAGCCCGTCTCGAAGCACGCTCGGCCGTCGTGGGTCCTTCGAAACGCCCGCTTCACGGGCTCCTCAGGATGACGATGTCGGGGTCCGCGCCGAAGGTTAGGGGCAGAACCCAGGCTCCTGACGGATCGTCAACTGGCCCGCTCGACGAGATAGCGCCGCAGGAAGGCCGAGACGCGGCTCGCCGACGCGAGCTGCGCCGCGCCCGTGAAACCATGGCCTTGGCCGGGGTAGATCTCGATCTCGTAGGGTGTCCCATCCCGCCGGAACAGCGTCTCGAGCGCCCGTGCGTGATCGACGGACACGATCGGATCCTGGTCGCCGTGCAGGATCAGGACGGGCGGCAGCTTGAGCCCGCGCGTCGGCAGGCTGTCCGGCATCGGGCCGAAGTAATCCACCACCGCCTTGACCCGGTCGTTCCCGGCCGCGACCTCGAGCGCGAGCGCCGCCCCGAGCGAGATGCCCACGATGCCGAGCCGGTCGGGATCGACCTCGGCCCGGACCGCCACCCAGGCGAGCGCGTCCCGGACCGTTTCGAGCCACGCCGGGGCCGAGGCCTTCAGGCGCGAGAAGGACACGCGGCCGTCGCCCGTCCGGTCGAGGTAGTGCACGAAGGCGACATGGATGCCGGCCGCCGCGATCAGCCGCGCGCCGAGACGGTAGCCCTCCGCGAACCGGAGCCCGTCAGCCCCGTGCAGGAGCAGCACCGCCGGCGCCTTCGCGCCGGTCGCCGGCGCCTTCGCGCCGGTCGCCGGCGCCTTCGCGGCGGGGCCCTCGGCCGCGAACCACTCGACCGCGATCGGCACGCCGCCCGATGCGAAGCTCTGCATCAAGTCCTCCGCGGCCGACGCCGCCCCGCTCCCGCTCCCGCTCCCGCTCGCGAGGGCACCTGCCACGACGGTACGGAGCAGCCGACGTCGATCCATGATCCGGGCCATGATCCGGGCTCCACTTGCCGTCCCGCTATGCGAAGCGCCGCCCTGCCCGTCGAGGCGACCTCGCGTCGCGCCGCAATCGGGGACGCCTCGGGTCAGACAGGGTCCTGGCAGACGTCGACCCAGGCCGCGCCCGCGAGGGCGGCCATGCGATCCGGCGCGATCGCGACCGACGAGAAGGGCGAGCCGGCGGCCGGGATCACGGCCGCGAAGACCCGGAGCGCGGCGTCGCAATAGACGGGGAGCGGCGACGAGAGCCCGAAGGGGCACACCCCGCCGACCGGGTGCCCCGTCAGCGCCTCCACCTCGGCGCCGTCCAGCATGCGGGGCTTGCCGCCGAGCGCGGCCTTGGCCTTGCGGTTGTCGAGCCGCGCGTCGCCCGGGATCACGACGAGCACGACCCGCTCGCCGACCCGAAGCGAGAGCGTCTTCGCGATCTGCCCGGGCGCGACGCCGTGCACGGCCGCGGCCTCCGCGACCGTCGCCGTGCTCTCCCGGTGCTCGATCACGAGGAGGTCGGGCGCCCTCTCGGCGAGGTCGGCCCTGACCGATTCCAGGCTCACGGCGAAAGCCGCTTCCGCTCGCACGGAATCGCCTCTCGTTTCGTGTTGGGTCGCAGTGTCTTCACGTGAGCCGGGTCCACCTCACGCGACGATGCTCTACAGCCCCTCGGCGCCGCCGTCGGAGCGCGGGTCGTGCATGGCCTCGACGCGGCCGTCGCGCGGATGTTTCACCAGCATGCCGGCATGGCCGAGCCCGTCCGAATAGGGTTGGCCGATCTCCTCGACGTCGTGCCCGAGGCGGGCGAGGCCCGACACGATCGAGGAATCGAAGCGGCTCTCCATCTTCAGGCTGGTCGAGGTCGAGCCCCAGGTGCGGCCGAGGAGCCAGCGCGGCGCGTCGACCGCCTGCCCGATCGGCTCGCCGAGATCGGCGTAGCGGGTGAAGAGCTGCGCCTGGAACTGCGGCTGCCCATCGCCGCCCATCGCCCCGTAGGACAGGACCCGGCCGTCGTCGAAGGCCGCGAGCGCCGGGTTGAGGGTGTGGAAGGGCCGGCGGCCGGGCTCGAGCGGGTTCACGGAATCCGGGTCGAGCGAGAACGAGGCGCCGCGGTTCTGCAGCAGGATGCCGGTCGCCGGCAGGACGCAGCCCGAGCCCCATTCCCAGTACACCGACTGGATATACGAGACCGCGAGCCCGGACGCGTCGATCGCGCCCATCCACACGGTGTCGCCGTCGCCGGCCCGGGTCGGGAAGGCGGCCGCCCGCCCCATTTCGATCGCGGCCGCCTCGCGCTCGAAGGTCTCGGCCGTGAGGAAGCTCGCGGGATCGTGCCGGAGGTGGCGGAAATCGGTCACGACCCGGTCGCGGATCCGGAAGGCGCGCTTCGTCGCTTCGATCAGCCCGTGGTGGTGGCGGACGCCCTCGGGGCCGGTGATGCCGAGCCGCTCGTAGATGCCGAGGATCAGGAGCGCAGCGATCCCCTGCGTCGGCGGCGCCTTGTTGTAGGCGACGGCCTTCCGGAGCCGGGCCTGGAGCGGCTCGCGGGCAACGGCCCGGTACGCCCGGTAATCCTCGCGGGTCACGGGCGCACCGATCCGCTCGAGGTCGGCCCCGATCTCGCGCGCGATGTCGCCCTGGTAGAAGTCGTCGAACCCGGCCGACGCGAGATGGGACAGCGTGTCCGCGAGGCTCGGGTTGCGGCGAACGTCGCCCTCCTTCGCGGGCTTGCCGTCGAACCCGAAGGTCGACGCGAAGCCCGGCGCCGCCCAGAGCGCGTCGCGCTGGTTCGGCTCCGTCCGGAGTTCGGAGGGCGACACCGGACAGCCCTCGCCTGCGAAACGGATCGCGTCGGCGAGGAGGTCGGAGGGCGCGAGCCGGCCGCCGAGGCTCTTCGCGTAGTCCTCGGCCAGCGACCAGCCGCCGACCGCGCCCGCGACCGTGACGGCCGCCTCCGGCCCCCGGAACGGGATCGCGTCGAAGCCCTTCGCGCGATAGCGCGCGACCGTCGCGAGCGACCCGGCCGGCCCGCAGGCCTCGATCGCCCGGACCCGCCCGCCCGGCTCGCGCACGACCCAGAATGCGTCGCCCCCGATCGCGTTCATGTGCGGATAGACCACCGCGATCGTGGCCGCCATCGCGATGGTCGCCTCGATCGCGTTGCCGCCGGCCGCGAGCACGTTGCGGCCGGTGATCGCCGCGAGGCGGTGCGGGGCCGCGACGGCGGCGGTCGAGAAGGTCGGCGTGTCGATCATCGAGGGATCCGGTCGGGACGGGTTTTGGCCGGCGGCGTGCCGTCTTGTTGCACGCGGCCGGCCGATCGCGGTAGACGGCGGCCTCCCCTTTTTCGGAGCGTTCCGTGGCGCCATCGAGCCCCCATCCAGCCCGTCCGGCCCTCGTGACGACGATCAGCCTGATGGTGCTGATCGGGGTCGAGGTGTTCGCGGTCGCGCTCTCCGGCGCCTGGGCGATCGCCGGGCTCTTCGAGCTTGGCGAGATCGTGGCCTACGGGCTGATGGTGATCTTCGGGGCCGCGGCCGCGTGGCTGATGGTCCGGCTCTGGCAGAAGGCCGCGCGGGCCGACGAGACCCGATGAGCCGATCCAGATGAGCCCGCCCCGCGTTCCCGTGACGGTGCTGACCGGGTTCCTCGGCGCCGGCAAAACGACGCTGATCCGCGCGCTGCTCGAGCGCTCCGACGGGCGCCGGATCGCCGTGATCGTGAACGAGTTCGGCGACATCGGCTTCGACGGCGCTCTGATCGAGGACTGCGCGACGGAGGCGTGCCGCCCGGGCGACATCGTCGAGCTCACGAACGGCTGCATCTGCTGCACGGTCGCGGACGACTTCATCCCGACCCTCGACGCGCTGCTCGGGCGCGACCCGCCGCCGGACGCGATCGTGATCGAGACCTCCGGTCTCGCCCTGCCGCAGCCCCTGCTGCGGGCCTTCGACTGGCCGGGCGTGCGCGGCCGCGCGACGGTGGACGGCGTCGTGACGGCGGTGGACGCGCTCGCGCTCGACGAGGGCCGGATCGCGCTGCACGACCCGTCGGCCGCCCCGGCCGCCTCCCCGGGATTGGCCCCGCTCCATGACGATCCGGTCGAGGAGGTGTTCGACGACCAGCTCGCCTGCGCCGACCTCGTGGTGCTGACGAAATCCGATCTCGTGGCGCCGGAGCGGCTGGACGAGATCGAGGCGAGCCTGCGCTCCGAGCTCAGGCCCGGGGTCCGGATCGTGCGCTCGCGCCAGGCCGACCTCCTGCCGGCGGTCCTGATCGGCCTTTCGGCCGCGGCCGAGGACGACCAGCCCGCCCGGGCCGGTCATCACGGCGCGGGCGAGGAGCACGACCACGACGACTTCGACACGTTCGTCGCCGCACCCCCGGCCTGGCCCGACCTCGCGACGGCGGGCGCCGCGGTCCGGGCCGCCCTCGCCTGTCCGGGCGTGCTGCGGGTGAAGGGCTTCGCGGCGATCGCCGGCAAGCCGGCGCCGCTGACCGTCCAGGCCGTCGGCGACCGGGTCGAGCTCGCCTTCGCCCGGCCCGGCAGCCGCGCCGGCCAGGGGCTCGTGGTGATCGGCCTGAAGGACATGGACCGGGCCGCGATCGAGGCGGCGCTGCGGCCCGAGGCGAGCCTGTCATGAGGACCGGGGCGGCTTCGGCGTAGACGACGGCCCCCGCTGTCGTTCCGGGGCGGCGAAGCCGAGCCCGGAACCCATTGACGCCGACATCGTCGAGGGGACATCAGCGCCGTTCATGCCGACGAGGTTCGTGTCTATGGGTTCCGGGCTCTCGCTTCGCGAGACCCGGAATGACAGCCGTCAGGGCGGAACCTGGAACGACACCGATGACGTGGGAAGGGCCTCGTGCCGGTCCGGGCGCCCGCACCTCCCTGGACGGCCCGACGTCCTACAACCCGCCCAAGCCCCGCACGATGCGCCACTCCTCGTCCGTCACCGGCTGCACGGAGAGCCGGGAGTTGCGGATCAGGACCATGTCGGCGAGGTCGGGCACGCCCTTGATCGCTTCGAGCGTCACGGGACGGGGCAAGGGCTCGACCGCCTTCAGGTCGACCAGGCCGAACCGGCCGGTCGGGTCGGTGTCGTCCGGGTGGTACTCCGCGACGACCTCGACGATCCCGACGCAGGCCTTGCCATCGTTCGAGTGGTAGAAGAACCCGCGCTCCCCGGTCCTCATGGCCTGGAGGTGCTTCTTCGCGAGATGATTGCGGACCCCGGTCCAGGGCGTCCCGCCCGGTCCCGCCGCGACCTGCTGGTCCCAGGACCAGGAGGACGGCTCGGACTTGAACAGCCAATGCGCCACGCGCGCCTCTCCGGGCCGGCCTCCTGCCGACGGAGAACGCCGTAGCGGGCCGGGCCCAGGACGCCAAGCATCTCGCATAGGCAAGCATCTCGGACGGACAAGCATCTCCGCACCGGACAGACCGCACGCCCGCCCGAGCGCCAGCGCACAGCGTCACGGGGACGGATGGTCGACGGATCGGTCGACGGGTGGGTCGACGGGCTCTTGGAAAGCGGCCTTCCAGTCGCTCATGCTTCACCGATGTCGGCGCGTGAGCCCATTCTTCGAGCCGGGTCTGGAGACGGGTCGCGCCGCGGTGGCCGAGCGTCCACCTCGAACGATCATCCCGAGCCGACATGACTCTTGATTCCATTATGCTGGAATGCATGATGCTCATATGAGCTCGCCTGGACATGATCTCGACGGTCGGATCGGCGCGCGGGTCCGCGCGCTCCGCGGGGAGCGGGGCCTCACGCTGGACGGGCTCGCCCGCCTGGCCGACGTCAGCCGGGCGATGCTCTCCAGGATCGAGCGCGGTGAATCGAGCGCCACGGCCCACCTCCTGAACAAGGTCTGCAACGGGCTCGGCGTGACGCTCTCCGGGCTCTTCGCCGAGCCCGAGGCCACGTCCGACCCGCTGTCGCGGCGCGGCGATCAGGCGACGTGGCGCGATCCCGCGACCGGCTACCTGCGTCGCACCGTGTCCTCGGCCGGCGCCCGTTCGCGCATCGACATCGTCGAGGTCGAGATGCCGGCCGCCGGCAGCGTCGCGTTCGACGCGCAGCCCCGGTCCGGCCGGGACCAGCACGTCTGGCTGCTCGAGGGAACGCTCGAGCTCCGGCTCGGCGACGAGCCCGTCCGGCTCGAGCGCGGCGACTGCCTCCGGATGGGCTTCGACCGGCCGATCCTGTTCCGAAACCCGACGGCACGGCCGATCCGCTACGCCGTCATCGTCAGCCACGGAGCCGCCACGCCATGACCGGATCTGCCGCTGGTGCCATTACGATCCGTGTCCTCGGGGCCGAGGAGGCCGGGGCGCGGCTCGGCGAGCTTGCCGACATCCTGGTCGACGCTGTGGCGTCCGGCGCATCGGTAAACTTCCTCGCGGGGTTCTCGCATCCCGAGGCCGAGGGCTTCTGGCGCTCGCAGCTCCCGGGGATCGCGTCCGGCGAACGTCGGCTTCTCGTCGGCCACGACGGCCGGCGGCTGGTCGGGACGGTGGTGCTCACGATGGCGCTCCAGCCGAACGCGCCGCACCGGGCCGAGATCGGCAAGATGCTGGTCCTGTCGCGGCTGCGCCGGCAGGGGCTCGGGCGCCGGCTTCTCGCGGCCGCGGAGGACGCGGCATGCGCGGCCGGTCGCACGCTCCTGCTGCTCGACACCGAGACCGGCAGCGCCGGCGACCGCCTCTACCGGAGCTGCGGCTGGACCGAACTCGGCACAGTGCCGGATCACGCCCGTCGGCCCGACGGCCGCGTCGCCCCGACCACGATGTTCTACAAGACGCTCGGGCCGTCGTAGCGCTCAGGCTTCCGCCCGCAGCGGCCGGGCCATCAGGGCCGCGACCGCGTCTTCCACCGACAGCCGCCCGGACAGGACCTCGGCCACGGCGCGCGAGACCGGCATCTCGACGCCGGCCGCGTCCGCGAGCCGGACGAGCACGCCGGCGGTCGCCGCCCCCTCGACGAGGCGGCCGCCGCCGGCCTCTTCCGGTCCGGCGCCCTGGCCCAGGCGCAGGCCGAGCGCGAAATTCCGCGACTGCTCGGACGCGCAGGTGAGGACGAGGTCGCCGAGCCCCGAGAGCCCCATCAGGGTCTCGGGCCGGGCGCCGTGCGCGGTCGCGAAGCGCATCAGCTCGGCGAAGCCGCGGGCGACCAGCGCCGCCTTCGCGCTCTCGCCGAGCCCGCGTCCCGCGACGATGCCGGCCGCGATCGCGAGCACGTTCTTGGCAGCGCCCCCGATCTCGACGCCCCGGACATCGGTCGTGTGATAGAGCCGGAAGGTCGGCCCGGAGAGCGCCGCCGCGAGACGGGCCGCAAGCGCGCCGTCGCGGGCCGCGAGCGTCACCGCCGTCGGCAGCCCGCGCGCGACGTCCGCCGCGAAGGAGGGGCCGGACAGGATCGCGACCGGCCGGCCCGGCCGGACCGCGGCCACGACGTCCGACAGGAACAGGCCGGAGCCGCGCTCGATTCCCTTCGCGCAGGAGATCAGCGCACAGGCGGGTGCGAGGGCCGGCGCGAGCGCCGCGAGGGCGGCCCTGACCGCCTGCGCCGGCACGACGAGGAGCGCCGCATCCGCGGAGCCGAGCAGGCCCGGATCGGCCGTCGGCCTCACCCGGGCATGAAGCGGCACGCCCGGCAGGCAGCGCGGGTTCTCGCGAAGGGTCTCGGCCTCGGCTGCGGCCGACGGGTCGCGCATCCAGAGCGTGACGTCCCGGCCGGCGGAGGCGGCCGCGTTCGCGAGCGCCGTCCCCCAGGCGCCGCCCCCGATGACCGCGACGGCGTTCACCCGCGCGCTCTCGGGGCCGGGCGGCCGCGGAGCGCGAGCGAGCGGCGGTTCAGGGCGGCGAGGTCGGCCGTCCCGGCGAGCAGCGCCTCGCCCTCGTCGATCGCCCGGGCGAGCGCATCGGCCGGCGCGTGCCGCCAGGCCGGCGCCGGCACGACCTCGCGCCAGGGTCGGCCGAACGTCGTGTCGAGCAGGATGCGGGCGAAGCAGTGGTCGAGGCGGACCGGCCACCCGGGCCGCGCCCGGGCGGCCTCCGGCAGCCGTCTCCCGACGAGGTCCCGCCAGCGCGCCCTCAGCGCCTCGTCCTCGGGCCTCATGCCGCCGGCAGCGCGCCGCCGAGCTCGGTGAGCGGCCAGCGCGCCCGGGCCGGGGCCGTGAGATCGTCCGCGAGACCGAGCCGGAGCCGCTCGAGCCCCGCCCAGGCGACGGTCGCGCCGTTGTCGCCGCAGAGCGCGAGCGGCGGCACGACGAGGCGAAGCCCTGACTCGCCCGCGAGCCGGGCGAGCGCGCGCCGGATCGCCCCGTTCGCCGCGACCCCGCCGGCCGCGACCAGCGCCGTCGGGTGGCCGACCCGCTCCCGGAACGCCCGGAGCGCGACCCGG
This sequence comes from uncultured Enterovirga sp., assembly GCA_964244795.1. GTDB lineage: Bacteria > Pseudomonadota > Alphaproteobacteria > Rhizobiales > Beijerinckiaceae > Enterovirga. The sequence continues at coordinate 14,919 of CAXTKM010000021.1, read as the reverse complement.
GTCCGGTCGGCCACGACGTCCACGGCCGCGGCCTGGAAGCCGGCGCAGAGGTCGGCGACGTCGGTCGCGGTCAGCGGCGCGACGCGCTCGGCCTCGAGCCGGAGCGCGGTCTTGAGGCCCGAGAAGGAGAAATCCGGCTGCGGCCGGCCGAGCATCGGACGCGGCAGGGAGAAGCGGTCCGGATCGCCGCGCTCCGCCTCGCGCTCGACCTCGGGGCCGCCCTGATAGGCGAGGCCGAGGAGCTTCGCGACCTTATCGAAGGCCTCGCCCAGCGCGTCGTCGACCGTCGTGCCGAGGCGGAGGTAATCGCCGACGCCCCGGACCGCGAGGAGCTGCGTGTGGCCGCCGGAGGCGAGGAGCAGGAGGTACGGGAACGCGATCCCGTCGGTGAGACGCGCGGTCAGCGCGTGCGCCTCGAGGTGGTTCACGGCCGCGAGCGGTTTCCTCGCGACGAGCGCCAGCGTCTTCGCGGTCGTGAGCCCGACCAGGAGCCCCCCGATCAGGCCCGGCCCGGCCGCGGCCGCGATCCCGTCCACCTCGTGCAGGGTCGTCCCGGCCGCGTCGAGCGCGCGCAGGACGAGGCGGTCGATCACCTCGACATGCGCCCGCGCGGCGATCTCCGGCACGACGCCCCCGAAGGCCGCGTGCTCGGCGATCTGGCTCAGGACCTCGTTCGACAGGATGCGGCCGCGCCCGTCCTCGGACAGGGTCACCACGGCGGCGGCCGTCTCGTCGCAGGTCGTCTCGAGACCGAGGATACGCATCGTTAAGGTCGGCGTCCGGGCGGAAGCCCCTTCGCGCGGGGGCCGTCCGGCTATACGGTGCCGCCCCGCCGGCGCAAAGCCGAGGAACGGCGCCCGGAGGCACGATGAGACACTCCCGCGTGCGTTCGGCCCCTCACCCGACAGCGCCGTTCGCGGACGGGCCTCCTTAAGCCATGCGGGTTCTCGTCGTGCGGCCGCGGGCCGGAGCCGACGCGACCGCGCGACGGCTCGCGCTGCGCGGTCATGCGGCGCTGGCCGTCCCGCTGCTGGCGATCGAGCCCGGTACCGCCGAGCCGCCGCCGGGCGCGCCGGCCGGCCTCGCGGTGACGAGCGCGAACGCGGTTCCGGCGCTGTCGGCAGAGCGCGAGCGATTCGGACACCTCCCGGTCTTCGCGGTCGGCGACAGGACGGCCGCCGCACTGACGGCGGCCGGGTTCGCGGTGACGGGTAGGGCGCCTGACGGCGCGGCTCTCGGCCGGGCGATCGCGGCCGCGCTGCCGCCCGGAAGCACGGTGCTGCACGTCGCCGGGCGGGACAGGCGGCCGGAACCCGAGCGCACGCTGCGGCGCGCCGGGCTCGAGGTCTCGGTCTGGGAGACCTACGCGGCGGAGGCCGCACCGGCATTGCCCGGAGAGATCAGGGCGGCATTGGAGGGCGACGCGCTCGACGCCGCGCTGCATTACTCGCGCCGAAGCGCCGAGATCCTGGTCCGGATGACCGAGGAGGCCGGCCTCGCGGAGGCCTTGCGGCTCCTCGACCATGTCTGCCTCTCCGACGAAGTCGCGCGCGGCCTCTCGAACCTCGGGTTGCCCGGGATCGAGATCGCGGTCGCCCCGAAGGAGGATTCCCTCTTCGCCGCGCTCGATCGCGTCGCCGGCAGAGTCCCGGAGGCGCGGGCTCGCCGCGCGGCCCGGCAGGATGCTAGTGACGGAACGAATCTGCCGGGGCATGCTTCTCGGACGGCCCGGGACCAGCGCAAGGATCACCGCCAGGATGACCGCCCGACGATGAGCGACACACGAGGTTCCGACCCTCTCCGGCGGTCGCCGCCGACGATCGACCTGAAGGTCGAGGAGGTCCGGGCGAAGGATCCGAATCCGGGTTCGTCGGCCGTGGCCGAGGACGCGACCGCCGTCGAGCCGGTCGCGACGACGGGGCTCGGGCGCGAGCCGTTCCCGCTCGAGACCGCGAATCCGGACGACCTGAAGCCGGGGGATCCGAAGACAGAAGATCCGAAGACAGGGGATCCAAAGACGACCGACCCGAAAAAGACGGGCGAGCCGACGAGGGTCGGTCCGGCCCCGGGGGAGCCCGCGGCGTCTCCCGCGAAGACCGCGGCCGAACCGACACCGAAAGCGGGCCCGGTCCCCGGGATCGGCCAGCCGACGAAGCCGGCCTCGACGCCGAACGAGCCGGCCTCGACGGGCAAGGTCGGCGGGGTCTCGACGCCCTCGGTCGCGTCGGCCCAGGGTTCGACGGCGCAAGGCTCTGCGACGGGGATCCCTGCGGCGTCCGCCACGAAGCCGGCGAGCTCGGGCTCGGCAGCCTCCGCCGCCTCGCCTGCCGCCACGGCCACTGCCGCCACGGCCACTGCCGCCGCGACGACTGGCGCCGCGACGACTGCCGCCGCGAGGCCAAGCGGCCCGACCGTGACCACCGCCCCCTCATCCGGACCCGCCGCCGCGAAGCCAGACGGCAAGGCCGCGTCGGGCGCGACGACGACGGCGAAGCCGGACGCGAAGACGTCCACCTCGCCGAGCGACATCGCGAAGCCGAACAGCCTCTCCGGTGCGGCGCTGGAACCGGCGCAGCCCGGCTTCGGGCGCCTTCTCGGAGCCGGTCTCGTCGGCGGGATCGTCGGGGCGGGCCTCGCGGCCGGTGCGTCGCACTTCCTCTCGCCGGCCGATCCGGCCGTCGGCGACCGCCTCGCCGCCGTCGAGCGGCGCGTCGCGGGCCTGCCGACCGGGAGCCCCGCAGCCTCGCTCGAGCCGCGCCTCGCGGCGCTCGAGTCCGGGTTGAAGCAGGCGGCCGAGGAGGCCAGGGCCGCGCGGGCCGGGGCCGATTCGGCCGCGAAGCAGGCCGCCGAGGCGGCAGGCCGGCCCACGGCCGCGCCCGCCGACCCGGCCGTCGCCCAGAGGCTGGATGCCCTCGCGGGTCGCGTCGAGGACGGTGCGAAGCAGACGAGCGCGGCGGCTGCGGCCGTGGGCGCGCTCGGCCCGCGCGTCGATGCGCTCGGGACCCGGGTGCAGGAGGGATTCGCGGCCGGCACGGCCGCCGTCGGGACGATCGGGGCGAGCCTCCGGGGCGTCGAGACCGATCTCGGCACCCTGAAGACCGGGACGGCGGCGCTCGACGCACGATCGGCGGAATCCGAGCGTCGGCTCGG
>CAXTKM010000021.1:5635-11759 GCA_964244795.1 uncultured Enterovirga sp. | reverse complement strand
GCGGGAACCGTGGGGGGGCTCACGACCGAGCTCGGCAAGCTCTCTCCGGCCGCGATCCAGGCCGGGCTCAGGATCGTGGTCGCGGGCCGGCTCGACGATGCGCTCCGGTCGGGCGCGCCGCTCGGGCCGGCGCTCGCCGCGCTCGCGAAGCTCGGGATCGAGCCGGAGGCGCTCGCGCCGCTGCAGCCCTTCGCGGAGGCGGCGCCGGCCTCGGCGGCTGCGCTCGCGGCCGAGTTCAAGCCGCTCGCGGCGGCGATGACCGCGGTGCCGGTCGAGGCGTCCGAGTCCTTCCTCGAGAAGGCGCGACGGCTCCTCGGCAAGGTCGTCACGGTCCGGGCCGTCGGGGACGGCAGCGGGGCGGACCTGCCGGGGATCGTGGCCGGCATCGAATCCGCTCTCGCCCGCGGCGCTCTCGCGGAGGCCGCCGTCGGATGGGACCGGCTGCCGGAGGGTGCCCGGCGCAGCGCGTCGGGCTGGGCCGACCGTCTCAAGGGCCGCGTCGCGGCCGAGGCGGCGGCGCGCCGCATCGGGACGCGATCCCTCACCGCCCTCGACGCTGCGACCCGCTAGGAGCTTTCGACGCATGTGGCGCGTACTCGTCTTCCTCGGCCTCCTCTGCCTCGCGGCCTACGGGGCGGTCTGGCTTGCCGGCAACCCCGAGACGATCGCGGTCACCTGGGCCGGCCAGGAGTATTCGATCTCGCTCGCGGTGGGTGTGGTCGGGCTGGTCGCGATAGCGATCCTGCTGTCGCTGCTGTTCGGCGGCCTCCGGGCCCTCGCTGCGATGCCGGTGCGGCTCCGGCATCGCGCCCAGCGGCGGCGTCGTGAGAAAGGCTATGGCGCGATCACCCGGGGGATCGTTGCCGTCGGATCAGGCGACGTGGCGGCGGCGCGGCGCTATGCCGGCGAGGCCGGGCGCCTCGTGGGTCACGAGCCGCTGGCGCTCCTGCTGAAGGCGCAGGCCGCGCAGGCGTCCGGGCAGCGCGAGGCCGCGGAGGCGGCGTTCCGCGAGATGACCGCGAGGCCGGACACGAAGGTGCTCGGCCTGCGCGGCCTTTATCTCGAGGCGCGGCGGCGCGGCGACGGCGAATCCGCGCGCGAGCACGCCGAGGAAGCGGCCCTGCTCGCGCCCGCCCTCGGCTGGGCGAGCGATGCGGTGCTGGAAGGCCTCTCGGCGGAGGGCGACTGGGCCGGCGCCGTCCGGACGATCGAGCGCCGGACGTCCCTCGGGCTGATCGACAAGACGACCTCGCGCCGGCAGCGCGCCGTGCTCCTGACCGGGGACGCGATGGCCCGCGAGGAGCAGGACTCGGCGGGCGCCCTCGCTGCGGCCGAGCAGGCCGTGAAGCTCGCGCCCGACCTCGTCCCGGCGGCGGCGCTCGCCGGACGGCTCCTGTCCGAACGCGGCGACCTGAAGCGCGCCGCCCGGATCATCGAGACCGCCTGGGCCACGAGCCCGCATCCCGACCTCGCGGGCGCATACCTGAACCTCCGGCCCGGCGACTCGGCGATGGACCGGCTGCGCCGGGCCGAGACGCTCGCGAAGCTCTCGAGCTGGTCGGACGAGGCCCGTTTCGCGATCGCCCGGGCGGCGATCGAAGCCCGGGAGCTGCCTCGGGCCCGCGAGGTCCTGCGACCCGTGCTCGAGCAGGCGGAGCGGCCGACGGTTCGGCTCTGCATGGCGATGGCCGAGATCGAGGGCCGCGGCGGCCAGGCCGGAGCGGCGCGCGAGTGGCTCGCCCGCGCGGCCCGGGCGCGCCGCGACAAGGCCTGGATGGCGGACGGCGTCGTGTCGGAGCGCTGGGCACCCGTATCGCCCGCGACCGGACGCCTCGACGCCTTCGTGTGGGACACGCCGCCCGACATGCTCGGATCCTCCGGCGAGATGGACGCCGCAAGCTTCGAGCCGGACAGCCCCGACGCGGCCGAGGAGATGCCGGCCTTCCTGGGCCGCTCGCTCGCCCCGCCGGCCCCGCAAGAGGCCTCGCCCGCATCGCGGGAGGCCCTACCCGCCGAGCCCGCTCTCGTTCCGGCTCCGGTCCTCAGGGCGACGCCGGACACGCCGTCGACCCGCCGTCCGGTCCCGTCGTCCGACCCCGAGGTGCCGGCCGAGCCCCCGAAGCCGACGGTCGCCGATCGACCCGCGGCGACGCCTCCCCCGGCCGAGATCGCCATCTCGGCCGGGCCGACGCCCGATTCCGGCCCGATCGCCGCCGTGGATCGCGCTGGCCAGGAGGTCGGGACGGCGCGAGCGCCGGCCGCGACGGCCGAGCCCGAGCGACCCGTCGCGGTTCCGGCTCGCCAGGAGGTCGCGCGTCCGACCGGGTCTCCGATCGAGCCGGGTGCCCCCGTCGGCCGACGCCTCGGCAACGCCGAGATCGGGAAGACGCCAGCGCCTGGCGTCGCGCCCGAGCGGACGGTCGCGACGCCATCTCGCGACGAGGGCGCGGCCGCGACAGAGGCCCCGATCGATGCGGGCTCGGTCGTCGGCCGGCGTCTCGGCAACGCTGAGATCGGGAAGACGCCGCCGCCCGGCAGGCCGGCAGAGACTGCCGGCGTTCCGGCGAAGCCGGCCGAAATGCCGGCGGAGCCGGCCGGCTCGTCCCGTCCCGTCGGCGCGAACGGGGGCAGCGCCCCCTTGCGCGGCCGATCGGTGTCCGAGCCGGAGCCGGTCGTGTTTCCCGTCCGGCACGCGCCCGACGATCCGGGTCCGGACGGCGACGGGGATCGTCGGCAACGGTTCAGGTTGCGTGTATGATGATGCCGGTTCGGCCTGCGTCGCGGGCCGGCCGCACGGTCGAAAGGTGACCCATGATCAGGACCCGGACCCTCGCTCTCGCATTCCTGTCGGCCTTGGCCTTGAGCCCGGTCGCGGCTCAGACGCCGCAGACGGGCGGCGCCGCGACCCCGCCCCGACCGGCCGCCGCCGCCCCGGCCACGCCGGCTCCGGCTCCCGTCGCGACTCCCGCCGCGAAGCTCCTCGACATCAACTCCGCCTCCGCGGCTGAGCTCGACGCGCTGCCCGGAATCGGGGCGGCCCGGTCCGCCGCGATCATCAAGGGACGCCCCTACAAGGGGAAGGACGACCTGCTGCGGAAGAAGATCCTGCCGAAGAACGTCTACGATGCGATCAAGGATCGGATCATCGCCAAGCAGGCCTGACCGGCGGCCGCTCCGGGGCCGCGCGTCCCCCGGCCCCGGGAGCGGTTGTCGGAGCCAGACTCGAAAGTCGCTTTCAGCCACTCACCTCGTCATCTTGAGGTGCCGACCGAAGGTCGTCCTCCCAGCATGGACACCTTTGGACGGGCACCGCTGTCATTCCGGGGCTCGCGGAGCGAGAGCCCGGAACCCATAGACGCTGACGCCGTCCATGGGGCACTGACACAGTCAGGGCCGACGTCGTCGGCGTCTATGGGTTCCGGGCTCGGCTTCGCCGCCCCGGAATGACAGACCGAAATCCGTGCAGAGGTCTCCAGGGTAGGAAGCAAGGTGGACGGCTTTTCGAAGTGATGTCTGAGAAGCCTGCGCAGCGGGCGTCTCAGCATGCTGCAGGAAGAGTTTCGGTCCCCAGGATAGGGTCGTGTCGAAGCCGGGTTTCCCCGGGTGCGGCTTCGTGATCTAGACTCCGGTCCGTCCGACCCCATCGCCAAGGCCTCCTCGCATGACCGTTCGCCTCCACCGGGGCGACCTGCCCGTCGGCTACGACCCGGGCCCGTCGATCGCCATCGATACCGAGACGCTCGGGCTGAACCCGCTTCGGGACAGGCTCTGCGTCGTGCAGATCTCGCGCGGCGACGGCACGGCGGACGTCGTGCAGATCGGCCCGGGCCTGCCGGCTCCCGAGACGCTGCGGCGGGTGCTGGCCGACACGGGCGTCCTGAAGATCTTCCACTTCGCCCGGTTCGATCTCGCGGTGCTGCTGCACGGGCTCGGGGTGATGCCGGAGCCGGTCTACTGCACGAAGATCGCCTCCAAGATCGCCCGCACCTACACCGACCGGCACGGCCTGAAGGACCTGACGCGCGAGCTACTCGCGATCGACATGTCGAAGGCGCAGCAATCCTCGGATTGGGGCGCCGAGGCGCTCTCGACCGCCCAGCTCGACTATGCCGCGTCCGACGTGCTCCACCTGCACGCCCTCAAGGCCCGGCTCGACACGATGCTGGCCCGGGAGGGCCGGTCCGCCTTCGCGGCCGCGAGCTTCGCGTTCCTGCCGACGCGGGCCCGGCTCGACCTCGCGGGCTGGGGGGAGACGGACATCTTCGCCCATAGTTGACGGGCCGCCCCGGCAGGCCTCAATGGCAGGCGTCACAACTTCGCCATGGCGCCGGGTGACGAGACGGCTCCTCCAGATCACGGGACATGCAGGTGAGCAGCTCGCGAACGACGCTGGCGCACGAGACCTCGACGGCTTCGGCCGTGTCGGGACGTGCCCGCTCGTTCGCGTCGGCGCGCCGGCACACGGGCTTCGTCCGCCTGCTGAAGGTCGCGATCCCGATCGGGTCGATCGTCGCGGTCGGGGCGGTCGCCTTCGCGACCTTCTACAAGCCCTTCAACCTCCCCGGGCTCACGCTCGGGCCGATCTCGATCTCCGGCTCCAAGATCGCGATGGAGAGCCCGCGGCTCACCGGCTTCCGCAAGGACAACCGGCCCTACGAGGTCACCGCCACGACGGCGTTCCAGGACATCCGCAAGCCGAACGTGATCGAGCTGAAGGAGATGCGGGCCCGGCTCGCGACCGACGATGCCGGCGGGATCGCGAACCTCGTCTCGAAGGCCGGAGTCTTCGACACCGGCAAGGAGCACCTCGACCTGTCGCAGGACATCCGCATCTGGACCGACAAGGGCGAGGAGGTGCTGCTCCGGACAGCCTCGTTCGATCTCAAGGCGGGAACCGGGCATTCGCACGATCCCGTCAGGATCACGACCCCGACGCTCACGCTCGAGGCCGATGGGCTCGAGCTCGCCGACGGCGGCAAGACGCTGGCCTTCACGGGTCGGGTCCGGACGCGGCTGATCCCGGGCCCCGACGGAGGTCGGTCCCGGGCCAGGGCGGCGCCCGACGGGACGACGCCTCCGGCGAAGATCACGCAGGCCGAGGCAGGCGACCGCCCATGATTCTCCTGCCCATGATTCTCCTGCCCCGGATCGGCCGGCCGATGCGGCTCGCGGCCTGCGGCCTCGCGGCGTTGATGATGACATCGATCGAAGCCGCGGCCGCGCCTCCGGCCTCGGCCGTGGCCGCGACGCCACCCTCGAAGCCGGCGGCCGCCCCCGCGGCCACGGCCGCCGCGAAGGCCGGCGGCGCGAAGGCTCTGGGCGAGCTCGGATCGTCCCGCGAGCCGATCTCGATCGACGCGGACCGTCTCGACGTGTTCGACAAGGAAGGGCGCGCCGTCTTCACCGGCAACGTCATCGCGATCCAGGGCGAGACCACGATGAAGTGCACGGCGATGAACGTGCTCTACGAATCGAGCCGGGGCGCTCGCGGCGCGGCGGCGAGCGGCACGACGGCGCCTGCCGGCACCGCCTCAGGCGGCACGGCAGCGCCCGCCGGCCCGGCTGCCCCTGCACCCGAGCGCGCTCCCGCGACGCCGGGCACCGGTCTCGCGAACGACAGCGCGATCCGGAAGATCGAGTGCAAGGGGCCCGTCGTGATCACGACCAAGACCCAGACCGCGACCGGCGACCGGGCCGAGTTCGACCGGGTCGTGAACAAGGTCTTCCTGATCGGCAACGCGGCGCTCAGCGACGGCCCGAACGTGACGCGCGGCGAACGCGTGGCCTACGACCTGAACACCGGCGTCGCGAACGTCGAGGGCGGCCGGGTCAGGGCCTTGATCGTGCCCAGCTCCCAGAAGGACAAGGATAAGGATAAGCCGAAACCCCGCTGAAGATCACGCCCGCCGTTGCGAAGGGCCGAGCCCCGGCCTAAGGGACCACGCGGTTCCCGGACCATCCCTCCTTGAAGCTGTTCTCCAAGACGCGAAGTCGCCTGGCCTCCGATGCCGTCGGGTTCCCTGACGCGGTCGGGCAGGAAGGCGAAGCCGCGCCCGTTCCGAATGCGGTCCGCGAGAAGCCCGGCTTCTTCGGCCGGAGCCGAGCCGCGAAGGCGCCGAGCTTC
>CAXTKM010000021.1:603-5625 GCA_964244795.1 uncultured Enterovirga sp. | reverse complement strand
CGGCATCCTGGCGGTCTGGGGGCTGGAAAAAAGCTATCGCGGCCGCAAGGTCGTGAACGAGGCCTCGCTCGGGCTCCGGCGCGGCGAGGCGGTCGGGCTGCTCGGCCCGAACGGCGCCGGCAAGACCACGATCTTCTACATGATCACGGGCCTCGTCGCGGCGGATCGCGGCCTGATCAGCCTCGACGGGAACGACATCACGCGCCTGCCGATGTATCGGCGCGCCCGGCTCGGGATCGGCTACCTGCCGCAGGAGGCCTCGATCTTCCGCGGGCTGAACGTCGAGGACAACATCCGGGGCGTGCTGGAGGTGGTCGAGCCCGACCGTCGCGCCCGGGACCGGAAGCTCGAGGAACTGCTCGAGGAGTTCGACATCGCCCGGCTGCGGAAATCGCCCTCGATCGCGCTCTCCGGTGGCGAGAGGCGGCGCTGCGAGATCGCCCGGGCGCTGGCAGGCCAGCCCTCCTTCATGCTGCTCGACGAGCCCTTCGCCGGCATCGACCCGATCGCGGTGGGCGACATCCAGCAGCTCGTCCATCACCTGAAGGCCCGCGGCATCGGGGTCCTCATCACCGACCACAACGTGCGCGAGACCCTGGCGCTCACCGACCGGGCCTACATCATCCATTCCGGCCGCGTGCTGACGGAGGGCCGGCCGGACGAGATCGTCGCGAACGAGGACGTGCGCCGGCTCTACCTCGGCGAGGATTTCCGGATGTGACGCCGGGTCGGGGAGCCCGGCCGTCCCGAACCCGGCGGCAGGCTCAGCTCCGACGCACCTGCCCGAGGAAGCTGTCGACGTCGGCCGTGAGATCGACCGACCGGACCGAGAGGCGCCCCGCGATCGACCGGACCACCCTCGCCAGCTCGCCGTTCTCCGTCGCGACGGATTGCAGATCGGACATGCTGCTCGCGATCTCCTCGGACCGGACGGCCGCGCTGGAGAGCTTCTCCGCGATCGCGCCGCTGACGGAGAGCTGGTCGCGAACGGATTGCGCGATGCCGACCGCGATCTGGTCGACCCGCTCGATCGTGCCGGTCACCGAGCGCATGTCGGTCACGGCCGCCCGGGTCGCCTCGCGGATCGCGACCACCCGGTTCGCGATCCTGGCCGTCGCGAGCGACGTCTGCTGCGACAGGGTCTTCACCTCGGCGGCCACGACCGCGAAACCGCGCCCGGCCTCGCCGGCCCGCGCCGCCTCGATCGTCGCGTTCAGGGCCAGGAGGTTCGTCTGCGACGCGATCTCGTCGATCAGCACGACCACCTCGCCGACCTCCTGGGCCGCGACCGACAGGGCCCGCACGGTCTCGTCGATGCGCCGGAACTCGAGCGACGCGTCGCCCGTGAACCGCCGCGCCGCGACGGCCTGGCTCTCCATCCCGCGATTCGCGTCCGCGAAATCCTCGGACGAGCCGGCGATCGCCGTCAGGTCGGAGGACACCTGTCCCGACACCTTCGCGACCGCCTGCGCCTGCCGATGCGTCCGGGCGCTGATGTCGGTCATGCCGAGCGACGAATCCTCCATCTGCCGGGCGAGCCCGACGAGCTCGGCCGCGTGCCGCGCGACCGTGTCGCGGAAGCCGCGGGCGCTGCGTCCGAACTCGCCGACCCGGTGCGCCTCCGCGGCCACCTCCTCGCGCTGCCGCCCGTCCGCCTCGGCTTTCGTGATCAGCGCCTCCTTGAAGACCTGGACGGCGGCCGCCATCGAGCCGATCTCGTCCCGCCTGTCGCGACACGGGACCGGCGCGTCGAGCCGTCCCCGCGCGAGGGCCAGCATCGCGGCCTGGAGCCTGCCGAGCGGGCGGCCGAGCTGGGTGACGGCGAACCAGCCGGCACCCCCGAGCGTCGCCAGGATGCCGAGCGCCGCGATCCCGGCGAGCTCCGCGCTCGAGCGCGCCTGCGCCTCGCGCGCGGCGCGCCGCTCGCGGTCGAGGTCGCGCCCGAAGCCGTCGCCGATCGCCGCGATCTCGGCCACCATGCTCTGGCGGTTGCGGACCGTCGCCGGGTCGGTCGCCTGGACGAAGGCGGCTTTCGACGAGACGGTCGCGCCGAGCGCCGCCGTGTCCCGCTGATAGGCCAGGAACTCCTGGAGCCGGAGCGTGATGGAGAGGAGCGCGTCGGCGTTGCCGGACTGGTCGGCCAGGAAGGCCGTCTTCGCGGCCTCGACCTCGTCCAGGGCCTGCTCGATCCGCCGGAAGCCCTGCGCGGCCTCGGGGGTGTTCGCGACCGTCTCGGCCACGAGCGCCTCGGACACGATCGCGACGGTCCGCTCCACGGAGCGCGCGAGCCGCTGCGCGTCGAGGGATCGCGACCAGAGGGCCTCGATCCTGTCCGACTGGAGCCTCGTGTCCTCGCTGCGGCGGACCGACAGGATCGCCAGCCCGGCCGGAAGGATCGCGAGCGCGATCACGATGATGCCGAGCTTCAGTCCGAGATTCAGGGCGACAGGCCGCCACCGCGCGCGCGGCGCGGGCGCATCCCGGTGGATCCCGCGCATGGGCTGTCGAATCGACCACATGCCGCAGGCGAGTGCCACGGGACTGGTTGCGATTGCATGACAGGGCCGGGGCGAGTTGCTAAGCGGCGTGGTCCACGGGATCGACGCCAGGCCATGCACGACTTGAACGACCTCGCCCGCACGATCGACGCCGCCTGGGAGGACCGGGCGGAGGTGAACGCCGCCACGACCGGTGCGGTGAGGGACGCCGTCTTCGCGGCGATCGACCTCCTGGACGGCGGAGAGGCGAGGGTCGCGGCCAAGGAGGACGGGACCTGGCAGGTCAGGCAATGGCTGAAGAAGGCCGTTCTCCTCTCCTTCCGGCTGACCGACATGGCGCCGATCGGGAGCGGCCCGGGCGGGTCCACCTGGTGGGACAAGGTGCCCTCGAAATTCGAGGGCTGGGGCGAGAACCGCTTCCGGGCCGCGGGCTTCCGGGCGGTGCCGAACTGCGTCGTCCGGCGCGGCGCCTACATCGCGCCCGGCGTCGTCCTGATGCCGTCCTTCGTCAATCTCGGGGCCTATGTCGACGAGAACACGATGATCGACACCTGGGCGACAGTCGGGTCCTGCGCGCAGATCGGGAAGAACTGCCACATCTCGGGCGGGGCCGGGATCGGCGGCGTCCTGGAGCCCCTGCAGGCGAACCCCGTCGTGATCGAGGACAATTGCTTCGTCGGCGCGCGCTCGGAGGTGGCCGAGGGCGTGATCGTCGGCGAGGGCTCGGTCCTGTCGATGGGCGTCTTCCTCGGCGCCTCGACCAAGATCGTCGACCGGGCGACCGGCGAGGTCTTCATGGGCCGCGTGCCGCCCTATTCCGTCGTGGTCCCGGGCGCGCTGCCCGGCCGGCCGCTGCCGGACGGCTCGCCCGGACCGTCGCTCTCCTGCGCCGTGATCGTGAAGCGGGTCGACGCGCAAACCCGCTCGAAGACCAGCATCAACGAGCTGCTGCGGGACTGATCTACGGCATATCGGCGGTTTCCTGCCGTCATGTTAGTCTCACTTGGGGAGCGGAGCTGGGTCGACGATGCGAGACGAGGTGACCATCGATGCTTGGTGGGACGACGTGGCGAAGGTGTGGATCGCGACGAGTGCCGACATCGCGGGACTGGTGGTCGAGACGGAAAGCTGGGGCGCGATGATCTCGGAAGTGCCCATCGTGGTCGACGACCTGTTGGGCGTGCGCGGAGAGACGACACGCCCGCGTCGCTTCACGTTCAGGGCAGAGCAGCACCTCGACCTCGCCGCCGCCTAGTGGAAGCCCTCTATCGCCCGTTCGTCGCCATCCTGGCTGCGAACGGTTGAACGCGGCAGCGCTCGGGCAAGGGGAGCCACGAGATCTGGGTCGGGCCGACCGGGGTCCAGTCCGTCCCGGTCGCGAGCACGATCAAATCTCGACACACCGCCAACGCCATCCTCAAGCAGGCCGGCCTACCGAAGGCGTTCTGACATGCCGGACGTCCTCGCCCTTGCCCAGGCCCTGATCCGCTGCCGCTCCGTCACGCCGGCCGACGACGGCGCGCTCGGGGTCTGCGCGGACGTGCTCGCGGCGGGCGGGTTCGCGGTGCACCGGCCCGTGTTCTCGGCGCCCGGCACGCCGGACATCCCGAACCTCTTCGCCCGGATCGGGTCCGGCGCGCCCTGTCTCGCCTTCGCGGGGCACACCGATGTCGTGCCGCCCGGCGATCCGGCTGCCTGGCGACACGATCCCTTCGCGGGCGTGGTCGAGGACGGCTGGCTGTTCGGCCGCGGGGCTGCCGACATGAAAGGCGGGGTCGCGGCCATGCTCTCGGCCGCTCTCGCCTTCGCGACCGAGCGCGGGAGCGGCTTGCGTGGATCGATCGCGATCTTGCTCACGGGCGACGAGGAGGGCCCGGCCGTGAACGGCACGGTGAAGCTGCTCGACTGGGCGGCGGCGCGCGGCGAGCGCTTCGACGCCTGCGTGCTCGGCGAGCCGACCAACCCCGAGCGCCTCGGCGACATGGCGAAGATCGGCCGGCGCGGCTCGCTCACCGGTCGCCTCGCCGTCCAGGGCCGGCAAGGGCATGTGGCCTATCCCCACCTCGCCCGGAACCCGATCCCCGCGCTCGCCCGTCTCGTCCTCGCCCTCTCGGGGGAGCCGCTCGATAGCGGCACGGACCATTTCGACGCCTCGAACCTGGAATGGACCAGCCTGGATGTCGGCAACCCGGCCACGAACGTCGTGCCCGGAGACGCGCGCGCGGTGTTCAACATCCGGTTCAACGACCGCTGGCGGCCCGACACGCTGGCAGCCGAGATCCGGGGCCGTCTGGAGCGGGCGGCGGCGGGCGCGGCCTTCACGCTCGCCTTCGACCCGACCAACGCGCTCGCGTTCCTGACCGCGCCGGACCGCTTCGTCGCGCTCGTGGCCGACGCCATCGAGGCCGAGACCGGCCGCCGGCCGGCGCTCTCCACGACGGGCGGCACATCGGACGCGCGCTTCATCCAGGCACATTGCCCCGTGGTCGAGTTCGGCCTGGTGGGCCAGACGATGCACGCGGTC
>CAXTKM010000021.1:0-593 GCA_964244795.1 uncultured Enterovirga sp. | reverse complement strand
GAGTGCGTCCGGGTCGAGGACCTTGGCCGCCTGCAGGCGGTCTACCGGGGCGTGCTGGAGCGGTTCTTCGCGGCTTGATCGGGCTCGACCCTCCCGCTTGCGGACAGCTTTGCTTATCCGCGAGGGGACGGAAATCGCGTGAGGCTTAGCTAGTCGCGTTGATCCCTCCCCTGCAGGGGAGGGCCGAGTCGCGCCGCAGGCGCGAACCGGGGGGGTCTCCCGGCCGGGCTGACCCCCTCCGTCAGACGCTTCGCGCCTGCCACCTCCCCTGCAGGGGAGGATCAGGCCGGGGAGGGTCATGCGTGTCATTCGCGAACGCTTGACCTTCGACCAAAGTCGTAGATGATGCGTCCCGGGAGCAGCGCCGCCGAGGGTCCGTCGAAACGTCTTCATCGGAGGACGCCATGGTGACCGCTGCCGAGTTCAGCCGATCGTTCCGGGGCGCCGCGGCCCTCCTGAACCGCCGACCCGACGCCCTGCGCGAGTTCGAGATCAGCCCCGACGGCCTGAAGATCACGCTCCACATCCGCACCGACGCGAAGTTCCACGACGGCTCGCCGGTGACGGCCGAGGACGTGAAATGGTCGCTCGAC
>CAXTKM010000020.1:0-28002 GCA_964244795.1 uncultured Enterovirga sp. | reverse complement strand
CGACATGGCCCTTCTCGATCCGCATGACGCCGAGCGCCTCTGTCCCGTAGGGCGCGGCTCCGAGATCGCGCCCGGCTTCCATCAAGGCCCGGCACGTCGCGTCGCCGAGCCGGGCCGGCACCGCGATCTCGAACGCGAGCTCGCCCGAGAACGAGAGCCGGAAGATCCGCGCGGGGCGGCCGTTCCAGGCGAACTCCGCCACGCCCATGTAGGGCAGCGCCTCGTCCGAGAGGTCGGTCGCGCCCCCGAGCACGCGCCCGAGCAGCGCGCGCGACGCAGGTCCCGCGACCGAGATCTGCGCCCATTGCTCCGTCACCGAGACCGCCAGGACGTCGAGACCGGGCCAGAGGACCTGCCGGGCATATTCGAGGTGCTGCATCACCCGGGCGGCGTTCGCGGTCGTGGTCGACATGACGTAGCGCTCGGGCGCGAGGCGTGCGGTCGTGCCGTCGTCCAGGACGTGGCCGTCCTCCCGCAGCATGAGCCCATAGCGGGCCTTGCCGACCGGGAGCGTCGAGAAGGTATTGCAATAGACGCGATCGAGGAACGTGCCGGCATCCGGGCCCTGGATGTCGATCTTGCCGAGCGTGGAGACGTCGCAGAAGCCGACGCCCGAGCGGACCGCCCTCACCTCGCGCGACACCGTCTCGAGCCAGTCCGCCTCGCCCGGGCGGCTGAACCATTGCGGCCGCAGCCACGCTCCCGCCTCGACGAAGCTCGCCCCGTTCTCCGCTGCCCAGGCGTGGCCAGGGGTCCTGCGGATGGGCCGGAAATCGCGCCCGCGATGGTGCCCGGCGAAGGCCCCGATCGCGACCGGCGTGTGCGGCGGCCGCGAGATCGTCGTGCCGGCCTCGGGGATCGGCCGTCCCATGAGCTCGGCCAGGATGGCGTGGCCGTTCGCGTTCGACGTCTTGCCCTGGTCGGTCGCCATTCCGAGCGTCGTATAGCGCTTCAGCAGCTCGACCGACCGGAAGCCCTCGCGGGCTGCGAGCTCGATGTCGCCGCGGGTGACGTCGTGCTGGAAGTCGACGAAGGCCTTGCCGCGCGATTCCGCGACATGCCAGAGCGGCCGCGCCGCCGTCGGGTCGTCGCTCGCCGTGGAGGTCCGGGCGGCGACGACAGAGAAGCCGGCCCGCTCGGCCGCGGCCGATCCGGCGCGCGCTCCCGCCTCCAGAGCGCGGCCGAGCGACAGCTCGCCGGCGCAGGCGCCCGCGACCGCGAGGCCCGGCGGCAGGCGATCCGGCACGAAGGCCGAGATGGCGTCGTCCCAGCGGGGCTTGTGGCCGAGATGGGTCGCGAGCGCCACGGCGGGGTTCCAGCCGCCCGAGACGGCCAGCGCGTCGCAGGCGATCTCGTGGCGGCGACCCTCGGCGTCCAGCACCGAGACCGAGGCGAGGCCGTGCCGGCCGCGCGTCGCGACGATCCGGCCTCCCGCGAACACCCGCGTGCCCGATGGCGCCGCTTGCGCGGGCGCGCCCGGCCGCGGATCGATCACGGCCGCGACCTCGATGCCGGCGTGCGAGAGGTCAGCCGCCGTCGTCCAGCCGCTGTCGGTGGTCGTGAAGACGGCGCACCGACGTCCCGCCGTCACGCCGAACCGGTTCAGGTAGGTCCGGACCGCCGAGGCCATGAGGATGCCGGGCCGGTCGTTGCCCGCGAAGACGAGCGGTCGTTCGATCGCGCCGGCGCAGAGCACGGCCTGCCGCGCGAAGATCGTCCACAGGCGCTGCCGCGGCTGGTGGGGCGGCGGTACCGGCAGATGATCGGCCACGCGCTCCACCGCCCCGAAGGTGCCGCCGTCGTAGCTGCCGAACACGGTGGTTCGCGGCATCAGCCGCACGTTCGGCAGCGCGGCGAGCTCGGCCGCGATGGAGGCGGCCCAATCCGGCCCCGGCCGCCCGTCCACCTCGAGCCGCTCAGCGTTGAGCCGGCCGCCGAGGACGAAATCCTCGTCGCAGAGGATCACCCGGGCTCCCCCATCCGCGGCGGCCCGCGCGGCCGCGAGCCCGGCCGGCCCTCCGCCGATCACGAGCACGTCGCCGTGGAGCGCCGCCTTCTCGTAGCTGTCGGGATCGGGCGCGAGCGCGGCCCGGCCGAGCCCCGCCGCACGGCGGATCAGCGGCTCGTAGACCGCCTCCCAGAAGCCGGCGGGCCACATGAACGTCTTGTAGTAGAAGCCGGCCGACAGCATCGGCGACAGGAGGTCGTTCACGGCCCCGAGGTCGAAGCGGAGCGACGGGAAACGGTTCTGGCTGCTGGCCGCGAGGCCTTCGAAGAGCTCGACGACGGTCGCCCGGGCATTCGCCTCGCGGCGCGCGCCCTCGCGCAGCTCGACGAGCGCGTTCGGCTCCTCCGAGCCCGCCGTCAGGATGCCGCGCGGCCGGTGATACTTGAAGGAGCGCCCGACGACCCGCGCTCCGGACGACAGGAGCGCGGAGGCGAGCGTGTCGCCGGCGTAGCCCGTGAGCGGCCGGCCGTCGAACCGGAAGCCGAGCGGCGTTCCCCGATCGATCAGCCCGCCCGCGGCGATCCGGTTCGGCTGGGCGGCCGGCGTGGCCGGGGTCATCGGGCGGGATCCGCCATCGCGACGGACAGGATGTCGTGATCGCGCGTGTCGCGCTCGACCACGAGCCAGCGCCGGCAGGCGGCGGCGTGGTACCAATGCTCCTTGAGCGGACCGGCCGGGTTGTCGCGCAGGTAGACGGCGTCGTGGAACAGCCGCGCCGCGTCGGGTGCGTCCGGATCGGGGCGTTCGGGCGCGGCAGCCCCGAGGCAGACGAACTCGGAATGCTCGCGCACGCCGCAGAAGGGGCAGGTGATGCGCATGGGGTTCGCCTCAGTGCAGGTTCGGCTGGGCGCCCTGGCCCTTCTCGTCGACGAGATGGCCGGTCGCGAAGCGGTCGAGCCGGTAGGCGGTCGCGACCGGGTGGGGCGCGTCGCGGGCGATCAGGTGCGCGAAGCAGGCGCCCGACGCGGGCGTCGCCTTGAAGCCGCCGTAGCACCACCCGGCGTTGAGGTAGAGGCCGTCCACCGGCGCCTTGTCGATGATGGGCGAGCCGTCCATCGTCATGTCCATGATGCCGCCCCAGGAGCGCAGCATCCGGACGCGCCCGATGAGCGGCATCAAGGCCATCGCGCTCTCGCAGACGTCCTCGACGGTCGGCAGGTTGCCGCGCTGGGCGTAGGAATTGTAGCCGTCGATGTCGCCCCCGAAGACGAGCCCGCCCTTGTCGGACTGGCTGACGTAGAAGTGGCCGGCCCCGAAGGTGACGACGCCGGGAACGAGCGGCTTCAGCGCCTCGGACACGAAGGCCTGCAGCACGTGGCTCTCGATCGGCAGCCGGAACCCGGCCATGTCGGCGACCCGGGACGAATGGCCCGCGACCGCGACCCCCACCTTCTTCGCCCTGATGCTGCCGCGCGACGTCTCGACGCCGACGATCCGGCCTCCCTCCCGCAGGAAGCCGGTGACCTCGCAGCGCTGGACGATGTCGACACCGCGCCGGTCCGCGGCGCGGGCGTAGCCCCACACGACAGCATCGTGCCGCGCCGTGCCGCCGCGGCGCTGCAGGAGCCCGCCCCGGATCGGGAACCGGGCATTGTCGAAGTCGAGGAACGGCAGCATGGCGCGCACGCCGTCCTCGTCGAGGAGCTCGGAATCGGCTCCGCTCATCCGCATGGCGTTGCCGCGCCGGGCGAAGGCGTCGCGCTGCGCGTCGGAATGGTAGAGGTTCAGGACGCCGCGCTGGCTCACCATGGCGTTGTAGTTGAGATCCTGCTCGAGCCCTTCCCAGAGCTTCATGGACCATTCGTAGAACGGCTGATTTCCGGGCAGGAGATAGTTCGACCGGATGATCGTCGTGTTGCGGCCGGCGTTGCCGGAGCCGATCCAACCCTTCTCGATCACGGCGACGTTCGTGATCCCGTGGTCCTTCGCGAGGTAGTGCGCGGTCGCAAGACCGTGGCCGCCGCCGCCGACGATCACGACGTCGTACTCCGCCCGCGGCGCCGCATCCCGCCAGACCGGCGTCCAGCCCCGCTGGCCGCGGAGCGCGTTCAGGGCGAGGCTGAAGACGGAGTAGTTCATGCGCCCACGGTCGCCCGATCTCGTTCGACGATGACCCTTGAGGGATCCCGTTTCGTGTCCTAGACCGACATCCTCATGTCTGAGAACGACACGTCCGATCCGATCGCGCCGCGGCTGATCGGTTTCGTGCTGCTGGACGACTTTCCGCTGATGTCGTTCGCGGCGGCGATCGAGCCGCTTCGCGCCGCGAACGTCCTGTCCGGCCGCGAGCTCTATGCCTGGCTGCACGTCGCGGCCGGCGGGAGCGAGATCACGGCGTCCAGCGGGCTCGGCATCCGGACCCGCGAGCGGGTCGGGACGGAGGCCGCGTTCGATACCGTGTTCGTCTGCGCGGGCGGCACGTCGCTCGCCTTCCACGACGCCCCGACCTTGAGCTGGCTCCGGCGGCTGTCCCGCCGCGGGATCCGGGTCGGCGGGATCTCGGCCGGCCCCTTCATCCTGGCGAGGGCCGGGCTCCTCGACGGGTATCGCTGCACCGTTCACTGGGAGCACGTTCCGGCCTTCATCGAGACGTTCCCGCACCTCGATCTCACCCGCTCCCTGTACGAGATCGACCGCAACCGCCTCACCTGCGCGGGCGGGATCGCGGCCCTCGACATGGTTCATGCGCTGATCGCGGCAGATCACGGCCGGAGCCTCGCCGACCGGATCGGGGAATGGTTCCTGCAGACGGAGGTCCGGCTCGGGACCGGCCCGCAGCGACGCAGCCTCCGGGATCGCTACGACGTCGCGAGCTCGCGCCTC
Source organism: uncultured Enterovirga sp. (assembly GCA_964244795.1). GTDB lineage: Bacteria > Pseudomonadota > Alphaproteobacteria > Rhizobiales > Beijerinckiaceae > Enterovirga. The sequence continues at coordinate 23,171 of CAXTKM010000020.1, read as the reverse complement.
GTGACGATCCTCGAGCTGATCGAATCCCACATCGAGGAGCCGCTGGACCGGGCCGCCCTGGCGCAGGCTGCCGGGATCTCCGTCCGGCAGGTCGAGCGCCTGTTCGCATCCCATCTCGGGCGCACGCTCGACGCGCATTATCGGACGGTGAGGCTCGACCGCGCTCGAATCCTGCTGCGGCAGACGACGCTGTCGGTCGTCGCGGTCGCGATGGCCTGCGGCTTCACGAGCCCCAGCCACTTCTCGCGCAGCTACCGGGAAGCCTTCGGCCATCCGCCGCGTTTCGAACGCCGGGCACGGAAGACCTCCGGCCGGGGTGCGTGAGCGCCGTCGGACGTCAGTACCGCCGCGGCCTGAACGGTTCCGCCGGAACGAGCGGGGTCTCCCCCGACATCATCTCGGCCAGCAGGCGGCCGCTCGCCGGCCCGAGCGTGAAGCCCTGGTGGCCGTGGCCGAACTGGAGCCACAGGCCGCGATGGCGCGTGGCCTCGCCGACGACGGGCAGCATGTCGGGCATGCAGGGGCGGGTGCCGAGCCAAGGCTGGTTGTCGTAGGGGGCGCCGAGGTCGAGCAACTCCCGAGCAGCCTCCTCGGCGCGCTCGAGCTGAACGGGGGTCTGCCCGGCGTCGGGCGCCGACAGTTCCGCGCCGGTCGTGATCCGAAGCCCGTTCGTCATGGGAGCCATGACGTAGCCGTTGTCCGCATCCCTCAGCGGGAGCGAGAGGGTTCGGGGCGCGCGCCAATGCCGATGGTAGCCGCGCTTGCGGACCATCGGGAATCGGTATCCGAGCGGGCGCAGGACCTCGGGAGACCATGGACCGAGCGCGACGACGACCGCGTCGGCCTCGATCGCCCCGTCCGCGGTCCTGACGCTCCAGCCTCGCGTCGTCTGCGCCAAGCTCTCGGCGTCGCCGTGGTGGAACACGCCTCCCCGCTTCCCGAGCAGCTCGGCATAGGCCCTGACGAGGCCTCCCGGATCGCGGATTGTCCAGGAATCCTGGTGATGGATCGCGCCCGAACCCGTTTCTTTGAGGGCAGGCTCCGCGTTCGCGAGCTCGGCGGAGGTCATGGCGCACGACCTCACGCCGAAGCGGGCGTGGAGGCGCTCGGCCTCGGTCACGGCCTTGTCCATGGCGCGCGTCGTGCGGTGAAGGGCGCGGAACCCGTCTCGCGTCACGAGGCTCTCGACGCCCGCGTCCGCGATCAACCGTCCGTGCTCCTGGCCCGCATGCGCGATGAGGCCGGCATAGGCCAGCGCGAGACGGGCATGCCGCCTCGGGGCGGAATGCCACCAGTACCGGAGGAGCGGTCCCAGATGGTGGCGCAGCGCGCGCGCGCTGTAATGGACGTCGTTGCTGCGACCGGTCGCGATCGCGAAGAGCACCGCCGGGTCGCGCGGCATCGGATAGGGTTCGACCGCTTCGTTCTGGATGATCCCGGCATTGCCGTAGCTCGTGCCCAGGCCCGGCGCCTGCCGGTCGACGAGGGCGACGTTCCAGCCCCGTTCACGAAGGTTGAGGGCGGTGCCGACACCGGCCATCCCGGCGCCGAGAACGATCACGCTACGCAAGGAAAAGCTCGTCGTTCGCGGCCTCTGGCCGGAATGTGGGAGAACCCTCATTGCGCCCTCGCCGCGGCCGGTCAAGCATCGCCCACGGCTCGAACACTGGCGACGACCGTTCGGCGCCGCACGATCTCGAAGCCGTCCAGGCAGCCGGCAGCGATGATCCGATGGCTCTGTCGGTCAGGTTCCTCAAGCGACCCTAGGACGGCGCCCGTCCTGTCCCTGAAACGCTGCTCCGGCTCGCGGGCGCGCGGCAGTCAAGACGCGATTGCGAGGTCGGTCATGCGGCGAGAAGATCGTCGCCGAGCGCGCGCCATGTCAGGGCGGCGGTCGCGATCGCGGCTGATTGCAGATCGGCCATGTCGACCTTGTCGCGGGTGTCGGCCGCCGTGAGCACGTGGCGCAGGTTCGAGGCGGGGTCGTCGAATCCGGCCACGAGTCGCAGGGCCGGGATGCCTTGCGCGGCGAAGTTGGCGTGGTCCGAGTTCGTCATGAGCGGCAGGAAGGTTGCGACCTCCCGGCCGGCCGCCGCACAGGTTTCGGATACGAACGCCGCGAGGGCTGGCCGGTCGCTGCAGAGCGCGGTCAGCCGGGACGAGCCCGCGACCGAATCAAGGTTGATGTTCAGCCGGATCGCGCTCCGCTCCTCGTCCGGCAGGCCGGCCAGGTAGGCGCGCGAGCCGGACAGCGCCCATTCCTCCGCGCTGAAGAAGGCGAGGCGGAGCCGGCGCTTGAAGTGGCCCGAGAAGGGCGCGAGCGCGCGGGCGACCGCGAGCGCGACCGCGCAGCCGCTCGCATTGTCGATCGCGCTCTCGGCCGGGTCGTGGCCATCGAGATGGGCGCTGAGCACGACGATCTCGTCGCCCCGGCCGAGGTCGAACAGGATCGCGTCCGTCGCGGCGTCGATGTCCTCGGCCTCGACCCGCAGCCGGACCCGCGCAAGGCCACCCTGTCCCGGCGCGAGCCGGGCTGCCGCCTCGGGCGAGATGCCGAAGGCCGGGATGCCGTCCTCCCGCCCGCGGCCGGACGAGCCCGCGACCGGCCGGGTCGGGAGCGGACCAGTGATCAGGAACCCGACCGCACCCGCGTCGCGGGCCCAACCGTATTTGAGGCGACGATGGACGTGGCCTGCCGCGAACATGAACTCGTGCCGCACGAGGGCGACGCGCCCTCGCAGCGCCTCGCCCGCGGCCCGGAACTCGGCCTCCGTGCCGCGGCCGAGCGACAGCACCTCCGCTTCGATCCCGTCCGGCGGGGTCGAGGCCGACCGGAGCAGCGGCAGGGCGTCGAGCGGAATAGGCCCGCCTCCCGCCAGGAGCTCCAGCGACGCTGCGTGCAACCGCCAGCCGTCGTAGGGCGTGGCCACGATCGCGGGAGCCCGGCCGGTCGCCTCCGCCCCGAGCTGCCGCAGAAGGTCTTGCGCGGCCCGCTCGGAGGCGGAGCCGGCGAGCCGGCCGCCGCAAGCGCAGATCGCCTCGAAATCGGGGCGGAGGCGGCGATCCCCCGCAAGGGCGGCCGCGATCGTGTCCGGGAGCGTCATGAGCCGTTCTCCATCACGAAGGGTTTCAGGCAGGAATCAACCTCGTCCGCGAAGGCGGCCGCGAGACGGGCGAGACCGCCCCGCGCGGGCTTCAGCATCGCGACCTCGTAGGGCAGCACGGGCGCGAAGGGACGTACGCAGACGGAGGGCGGCGCCACCGTCACGGCGCTGATCGGATCGGACAGCGCGACCCCGACGCCGTCCGCCGCGAGATTGATGGAGATCACGAAGAACTCGCACTGCGCCGCGAGGTTCAGGCGCGCGCCCGCCGTCTCGAAGGCGTCGGCGAGGCGCGGCGTCGTCGCGTGGCCCGGCAGCATGCCGATCACGGGCACGCCGTCGAGGAGCTGCGGGGTCAGGACCGGGTGCCGGGCGAGAGGATGATCGTGACGGAGCACCATCACGCTCGCGAAGCGATAGCGCCGCAAAACGTTGTCGTCGGCGTGGAAGGGCGGCTCGGCGATGCCCAGGTCGAAGGCACGCGCTGCCAGAAGATCGCGCACCTCGCGCGACGAGCGGTTGAGCAGCGTGAAGGTCACGTCCGGCCGCGCGCGCCGGAAACCGGCCACGATGCGGGGCAGCCACGCGATGCCGGGGCTGGGATTGGTCGCGATGGTGAGCGAGCCGCGTGAGGCCGCCGCGATCGCGGCCGCGGCATCGTCGAGCCGCGTCACGCCGGCCAGCGCCCGCATCGCTTCGTCGCGGAGCAGCAGGGCCTCGGCCGTCGGGGCGATGTTGCGGCCTTCGCGGCGGAACAGCGGAAAGCCGACCGTGCGCTCGAGACGGGCGAGCGCCGCGCTGACGGCCGGCTGCGTCACCCCGAGGGCCCGCGCCGCCGCCGTCACGGTGCCGTGCTCCGTCACGGCGACGAAAATCTCGATCTGACGCAGATCCATAACTCCGAGATATGCACGAGAGAGGGACCCATCACAGCGTAAAATTTGAGCGTGACACCCTGGCGAGTTCGCGTCACCTTGGAAGGCATCAGCAGCGGTAATGGATCGATGACGCCGGCTCCGAAGCCCATCATCGAGGCCCGGGGCATCGGCAAGGCCTACGGCCCGACCCTCGTCCTCCGACACGTCGATCTCGCGCTCCGCGAGCGCGACGTCCTGTGCGTCGTCGGCCCGAGCGGGTCGGGCAAGACGACGCTGCTGCGCTGCATGGCGCTTCTGACGGAGCCGACGGAGGGCACCGTCGCCATGCGCGACCAGGTGGTGGCGGCACAGAAGCCCGATCGGGCGACGCAGCGCGCCGCGCGCTCCGTCCGGGCCGACATCGGCATGGTGTTCCAGCACTTCAACCTGTGGCCGCACATGACGGTCCTCGGGAACATCGTCGAGGCGCCGATCCGGGTGCGCGGCACGGGGCGCGACGAGGCGGTCGCGCTGGCCGAGGCGCTGCTCGGGAAGGTCGGGCTCGCCGACAAGCGCGACGTCTATCCGGCCCGCCTCTCGGGCGGACAGCAGCAGCGCGTCGCGATCGCCCGAGCGCTCGCGATGCGCCCGGCGGTCCTCCTCTTCGACGAGCCGACGAGCGCCCTCGATCCGGAGCTGCGCCGCGAGGTGCTCTCCGTCATGCGAGACCTCGCGGCCGAGGGCATGACCATGATGGTCGTGACGCACGAGATGGGTTTCGCCGAGAAGGTCGGCACCCGGGTCGTGTTCATGGACCAGGGCGCGATCGTCGAGGAGGGCGCGCCGAAGGCCTTCTTCGCCGCGCCGACGACGGACCGCGCCCAGCGCTTCCTCGCGCTGTTCGAGGATTGAACGAGCCTGAAACGGGAGAGCACGATGACGACGTTCGGACACAGGATCGCGGCCGGCCTCCTGGCCGCCTCATGCCTTCTCGGCTTCGGGGCCGGCACGCCGGCCGACGCGCAGAAGGATTCGCGCCTCTACCGGATCACGAAGGCGGGCGTGCTCCGGGTCTGCACCTGGCCGCTCTACTACTCGATCTCGCTCCGCAATCCCGCCACGGGGCAACTGGAGGGCATCGACGCCGACCTCATGAAGGAGCTCGCCAAGGACATGGGCGCGAAGCTCGAAGTGGTCGACACGGCCTTCGGGACCTTCATCGCCGACCTCCAGGCCGACAAGTGCGACATCGGCATGTTCGGCGTGGGCGCGACCATGCGGCGAGCCCAGGCGGTCGAGTTCTCGAAACCCTACCTCATCACCAACGTCTACGCGGTCGTGAAGGAGGGTGGTCCCGTCAAGCAATGGGCGGACATCGACAAGAAAGGCGTGAGCGTCGTCCTGACGCTCGGCAGCTATATCGAGCCCGTCATGCGCGCCTATCTCAAGAACGCGACGCTGAACGCCGTCACGCCGCCCGCGACCAGCCAGGCCGAGCTGATGTCGAACCGGGCCGACGTGATCATGAGCGACTTCCCGACCGCGGTCCGCATGAAGAAGGAGTTTCCGGGGGTGACCTACATCCTGCCGCCGGAGAAGATCGCGATCACGCCCTACGCCTACGTGGTCGCGCCCGGCGACCAGATCTGGCTGAACTACGTCAATCTCTTCGTGGACACGATCAAGCTCGACGGGCGGCTCGCGAAGGCGGCCGAGGCGAACGGTCTCGGCCCGATCGTGGCCCCCTGAGGCTCGCCGCATGAGCAGCTACAGCTTTCGCTGGGACATCATCCCGGCGAACCTGCCGTTCCTCCTGTCGGGCGTGCAGCAGACGCTGCTCATCTCGGCGCTGACGCTCGTCTTCGCGACGGCGGGCGGGCTCGTGATCGCCGTCATGGCGGGGTCGCGGCTGTGGTTCGTGCGGGCGGTCGCGACCGCGTTCGGCGAGCTGATCCGGAACACGCCCATCCTGGTCCAGCTCCTGTGGGTCTACTACGTGCTGCCGATCGTCCTCGGCATCCGGATCGATGCCTTCACGGCCTGCATCCTCGGGCTGTCGATCTACTCCTCCGCCTTCATCGCGGAGGTGTTCCGGGCCGGGATCCAGGCGGTGCCGGTCGGCCATCGCGAGGCGGCCGCGGTGCTGGGCCTCACGCCCGGCCAATCCTTCGTCCGCATCGTGATGCCCCAGGCGATCCGGCTGATCCTGCCGCCGCTTGCCGCGAACTTCGTCCAGCTCATCAAGTATTCCTCGCTCGCGGCCGTGATCTCGGTCGGTGAGGTGACGCGGCGGGGCATGGAGCTGTCGTCCTCGACGTTCCGGCCGCTCGAGATCTTCTCCTTCATCGCGGTGATCTATTTCATCATCTGCTGGCCGCTGACGCAGTCGATCCGGATGTGGGAGCGCCGCCTTGCTGCCCGCTGAGACGCGGGAGCCCGCTGAGACGCGGGAGCCCGCTGAGACGCGGGAGCCCGCTGAGACGCGGCTGCCCGCTGAGACGCGGCTGCCCGCTGAGACGCGGGAGCCCGCTGAGACGCGGGAGCCCGCTGAGACGCGGGACGACGCGGCGCGGGCGCGGGTCGGGGCGAGCCGCCGCGACCAGGTGCTCGACTTCGCGCGCCGCCTGATCGCGGCCGGTTCGCCGAACCCGCCCGGCGACACGCGGGAGGTCGCGACCGTCGCGGCCGCCTGCTTGCGCGAGGCTTTGCCCGGTGCGGAGATCGCGGTGCATCGCGCCTCGGACCTCGTCACGAACGTCGTGGCGCGGGTCCACGGCCGAGGGCCCGGCCGGCGGGTCGTGTTCAACGGCCACCTCGACACCTACCCGGTCGGAGACCCCGCCGCCTGGACGGCCGATCCAGCGGGCGAGGTCCGGGGCGATCGCCTCTACGGGCGCGGTGCGGCGGACATGAAGGGCGGCATCGCGGCCAGTATGGCGGCGCTCGCGGCGCTGGCCGAAAGTGCCGGGCATTGGCCCGGCGAGGCCGTGCTCACGCTCGGCGGCGACGAGGAAACCATGGGCCCGCTCGGCACGCGCCGGCTCATGGACGAGGTGCCGCACGCGGTCGGCGATTGGGTCGTCATCGGCGACGCCGGCTCGCCGCAGGTCCTGCGCTTCGGCGAGAAGGGCTTCATCTGGATCGAGATCGAGGCCGAGGGCCGCCCGGCCCATGGCGCGCATGTCCATCTCGGCACGAACGCGATCGATCGCCTGCGCCAAGCGCTCGATCGGCTCGACCGGGCCTTCGGGGCGCTCGTCCCGACGCCGCCGGCCGAGATCGTGGAGTCGATCCGACGCTCGGCCGCGATCTCCGAGGCCCTGGCGGGCGCGGGCGAGGCCGAGACGCTCGGCCGCCTGACGATCAATGTCGGGACGATCTCGGGTGGCGTCTCGCCGAACCTCGTGCCGGCCTCCGCCCGCGCCGCGGCCGACATCCGCATCCCGGTCGGCCTCGCGCTGGAGGCGGTCGAGGCGGCCCTCGCGACGGCGCTCGACCTGCCGGGGATCGCCTATCGCGTGCTGCGGCGCTTCGCGCCGAGCTTCACGCCGCCGGATCATCCGCTCGTCGTGAACGCGGCACGGGTCGCGGCCGAGATCGCGGGCGGACCCGTCGCGGTCAACATGCGGGTCGGCGGCTCGGACTCGCGCTGGTTCCGGATGGCCGGCCTGCCCACGATCGTCTACGGCCCGACCCCGCACGGGATGGGCGGACCGGACGAATACGCCCTGATCGACGATCTCGACCGCGTCGCACGCGTGCACGCGCTCCTCGCCTTCGATCTCCTTCGGAGCGCCGGCCCATCATGACGAGCACGATCTTCCATGCGCCCGAGACCTTCATGGGCATCCCGGCCGGACTGCCCGGTCCGGGCTGCCGCGCCGCGATCCTGGGCGTCCCATTCGACTGCGGCACCCATCCGTTCCGGGTCGGGGCGCGCCAGGGCCCGGCGTCCGTGCGCCGCCAGTCGGGCCTGATCCGGCGCTTCCACCCGACGCTCGCCGACGTGGACGTGCCGGCCGTGCTCGGCGCCGTCGATTGCGGCGACGTGATCCTGACGCCCGGCCGGATCGAGGACGCGCTTCCTCGCATCGAGGCCGCGGCCGGCGCCGTGCTGGATGCCGGTGCCGTCCCGATCGGGATCGGGGGAGACGGCTCGGTGTCGCTCGCCCTGATGCGGGCCGCCGGCAAGCGCTTTCCCGGCCTCGTCGCGCTCCATGTCGACAGCCACACGGACGCCTACCCCTACGAGCCGCACGACCGCTACAACGCCGCGACCCAGTTCACGAACGCGGCCGAGGAGGGCGTCGTCGACGCCTCGCGGTCCTGGCACGTCGGGGTCCGGGGCTTCACCTTCTGCGCCGGCGTCCTCGATCATGCCGCCCATCTCGGGTTCCGGGTCGTGACGGCCGAGACGCTCCTCCGGCGCGGCTTCGGCCAGACCATGGCCGAGTTCCGAGACGTCGTCGGCGACCGTCCCGTCTACCTGTGCTGGGACATGGACGTGTTCGACCCTTCCTGCGCCCCGGGCGTCTGCACGCCGACCTGGGGCGGCCTGTCGGCCCGCGAGGGGATCGAGCTGATCCGGACCCTCTCCGGCCTGAACATCGTGGCGATCGACTTCAACACGGTGAGCCCGCCGCAGGACGTCAACGACATGGCGGCGCATCTGTGCGCCCACATGATCATGGAGGCCATGATGCTGCTCGCCGCTGCACCGAAGCGGCCCTAGCGACCGCGCCTTCACGACGGGACGGGATGGAGCGGCAGGTCCTTGCGCTCATGACGGCCTCGCGCGGCCGAGCGCGCAGGAGAGGTGGTAGCCGAGCCGGAGGGCGGCTCCGTCGCGGTCGTCGGCCAGGAGCGCGTCGATCACCGCGAGATGTTCGCGGCACCACAAGGTCATGCGGCTCGCCTTCTCCTCGATGCCGAACTCCAGGAGGCGCCGCAGGGCGACCTGCTGCTTGATCGCCGCGGCCGCGAAGGGATTGCCCGACAGGTCGGCCAACCCTTCGTGAAAGTCGGCGTCGAGGCCGACGACGGCGGCCCGCAGGCGGAGCCGAGATGCCGGGAGGCCCGGCTCGCCCTCCCTGGCACCGAGCCGCTCGATCATGGCCCGGTGCCGGTCACGGAGCCGGAGCAGCGGCTCGCGGGCGACCCGCAGGCCTTCGGCCCGCAACGCGGCGGGCTCGATCGCGAGCCGGAACTCGTAGCTCGCCTGCAGGGACCCGGCATCGGTCAGCGTATCCACGAACATCAGCGTCCGGCCGCCGCCCCGCCGCAGGAGGCCGTCATCCGCGAGGCGCGCGAGAGCCTGGACCACCACGGCGCGACCGGCCCCGTAACGGGCCATGAGCTGGGCCGGCGAGACCGCCTGCGGCAGCAATCCGCCGATCCGGTCCCGGAGCAGCCGCGCGTAGAGGGTCTCGACGGCGGTCGGGACCTGCTCGAGATCGAAGGCCGCGAGCGCCGCGCCGTCCCGCAGCAGGAAGAAGCCCTGGTTCGGCCGCGCCTCGAGCACCCCTTCGCGCGCAAGCAGCTTCAGCGCGCTCCGGATCGGCGTGCGCGAGACCCGGAGAGCCATGACGAGCTCGGCTTCCGTGACGTGGCGGCCCGTCGCCCATCCCCCGGCTGCCGCCAGCGACACCACCTGCCGGGCGAGCCGGATGGAGCTCCGCGCGCCATCCCCTCTGCCGGCTGGCATGCTCGTTGCTGACACGCTTGGCATCGCCACCTCTTGCGCCTTCGATTGTACTTCGTGCATCATCAAAGACAATCGCCGGCACGGATCCACCAGGAGCCACCCATGATCAGCGCCTCATCCCCGGCCGGCATCGGGCATCCCCTCGCGGCGAGACGTCGCCGATCTGCGAGGCCTCGCCTCGCCGCGGTCGTCTTCGCGCTCGCCGGCATCGGGGCGGCGGACGCCCAGCCCGCCCCGGCGCTGGTGGAACCCGGCAAGCTCCACTACGGCGTCGCGGCGACGTTCGCGCCGTTCGAATACAGCCAGGACGGCAAGCTCACGGGCTTCGACATCGACTTCATCGAGGCGATCGGGAAGGCGTTGAAGCTGCAGCCGACGGCTCTGAACATCGAGTTCAAGGGCCTGATCCCCGCGCTGCAGGGCAAGCGCGTCGACGTCGTCAACTCGGCCATGTACATCAACGCCGTCCGATCCGAGCAGGTCGACTTCGTGCCCTACATGAAGATCGGCCAGCAGATCGTCGTCCGGAAGGGAAACCCGGCCGGGATCAGGGGGCGCGACGACCTCTGCGGCCGCAAGGCCGCGGTGACGCTCGGCGGCATCCAGGAGACCTACGCGCGCCAGGATTCGGAGCGCTGCAAGGCCGCCGGCAAGCCCGACGTCACGGTCATGACCTTCCCGACCGCCCAGGATTCCGGCCTGTCGGTCCGGCAAGGCCGAGCCGACGCCTATTACGAGAGCACGGCCGGCGTCGCCAGGATGGTGAGCGAGCGCTCCGACGCGTTCGAGGCTGTCGGCCCCGTCTTCGAGTTCGGCACCCAGATCGGGATCGCGGTCCGGAAGGGCGACACCGCCATGGCCGAGACGATCGCGGCCGGCATCAGGCAGGTCGCGGCCGACGGCACCTACAAGCGGCTGATGGAGAAGTACAACCTGCCGCCCGAAGGCACGCTGTTCTGAGAACCGGCCGGACATGCGAAGTCTCACCTTCGTCATGCCGAGGGGCGCCGAGAGGGCGCGTCTCGAAGGACGCGCGACTGTTGTGCGCCCTTCGAGACGCCTGCTGCGCGGGCTCCTCGGGATGACGAGGTCGGGGGGCTGCCGCACAGCGCCGAGGCGCAGCTAGGCCCCGCCGATGCCCAGCGATTCCATCGCCCTCGTTCTGACCTATCTCTCGGCGCCGCGCTTCCTCGGGGCGGCCGGAATGACGCTGCTGATCAGCATCAGCTCCCTCGCGGGCGGCGTGGTGATCGGCCTTCTGCTGGCCCTGATGCAGGAGGCGCGCGCCGCGGCACCGCGCTGGCTCGCGGTCGCCTATCTGTGGCTGTTCCGTGGGACGCCCGTGCTGTTCCAGCTCATCTTCGTGTTCAACGTGCTGCCGTCGTTCAACATCGTGCTGTCGGGCTTCGCCTGCGCGGTCCTGGCGCTGTCGCTGAACGAAGGCGCCTACATGGCCGAGATCATGCGCGCCGGCATCCGGTCGGTCGGCCCCGGCCAGCGCCAGGCGGCGCGGGCGCTCGGGATGACGGAGTGGCAGAGCATGCGCAAGGTCGTGCTCCCGCAGGCGCTGCGGACGATCGTGCCGCCGATCGGCAACCAGTTCATCGGCATGCTGAAGCTGTCGGCGCTCGTGTCGGTCATCGCGGTCGAGGAGCTTCTGCTCGTCGCGAACCAGACGGCATCCGCGAATTTCCGGTATCTGGAAGCCTTGTCGGCGGCCGGCATCTACTACCTGGCGATGACGACGATCTTCATGATCGGCCAGGCGCTGCTCGAGAGCCGTCTTCGCCGGCGCGGGCGGGCCAGGCCCGTGAGCTTCACGCAGCGGCTCCTCGGCGCGACCGCGATGTCGGGACACGTCCGTTGAGTGCGTCCTCTCTCGGTGCCCCCGCGTCCCGCGACCGTCTTCTCGACGCGGCCGCGATCCACAAGCGCTACGGGGACCTGCCGGTCCTGCGGGGCGTGGATCTCACGGTCACGCGCGGGGAGTGCCTGTGCGTGGTCGGCCCGTCGGGGTCGGGCAAATCGACCTTGCTGCGCTGCCTCAACCTGCTGGAATCGATCGAGAGCGGCCGGATCTTGTTCGAGGGCCGCGACATCGCGGGCGCGAGCCGCCGCGAGGCGCCCGCGATCCGCCGCCGGATCGGCATGGTGTTCCAGAGCTTCGAGCTGTTCGGGCATCTGTCGGCCCGCGACAACGTCGCGCTCGCGCCCGTCACCGTGAAGGCCGAGGACCCGGCCCGCGCCCGGGAACGGGCCGACGCGCTCCTGGCCAAGGTGCATCTCCCGAGCAAGGGCGACTCGTTCCCCGACGAGCTGTCGGGCGGACAGCAGCAGCGCGTCGCGATCGCCCGCGCGCTCGCCATGGAGCCGGCCCTGATGCTCTACGACGAGCCGACCAGCGCGCTCGATCCGGAAACGGTGGGCGAGGTGCTGCAGGTGATGGGAGAGCTCGCGGCCGAGGGCACGACCAGCATCGTGGTCACGCACGAGATGGGCTTCGCGCGCCGGGCCGCCGACCGGGTGATCTTCATGGACGGCGGCGTGGTGGTGCACGAGGCGCCGCCCGCCTCCTTCTTCGCGCGCGACGCCGCGAAGCCCGAGCGCCTGGCGCGCTTCCTCGGCTCGCTCGAACATTGAGCGCCGGCGGCATGGATGCGGGCCGGCTCGCGACCCGGCTCGAACGGCTGGTGGCGTTCGACACGCAGAACCCGCCCGGCGCCCGCGAGGCCGAATGCGCGGGCTGGATCGCGGCCGAGCTGTCGGGTCTCGGCTTCGCGATCGAGATCGACCGCTTCGACGAGGGCCGGGCGAACGTCGTCGCGCGTCTCCCGAACGGTCCCGGCCCGTGCTTCGCCTTCAACACGCACACCGACGTGGTGCCGGCCGGAGAGGGCTGGGACCAGGACCCCTTCCGGCTGACCGCGCGAGGCCGGAACCTCCACGGGCGCGGTGCCTGCGACGCCAAGGGCGCGCTCGCCGGCATGCTCGAGGCGCTGCAGATGCTGGCGGAGGCGAGCGACGGCTGGTCCGGCACCCTCATGGGCGTTTTCGTCGCGGACGAGGAGGCGTCCTCGCGCGGCGCGAAACGCTTCGCGGCGAGCAGGCCCGGGATCGATCTCGTGGTGGTGGGCGAGCCGAGCGGCAACGCGCCCATCACGGCGCACAAGGGGAGCCTGCGTCCGCTCGTGCGGGTCCGGGGCAAGACCGCCCATTCCGGGACGCCGGATCTCGGGGTCAACGCGATCTTCCAGGCCGGCCGGCTGCTGCCCCGCATCGCGGCCCACCACCGGGCGCTCGCGGCGCTCATCCACCCGCTGGTCGGAAGCCCGAGCCTCACCGTCACGCGCGCCGAGGCAGGCCGTGCCGACAACGTGGTGCCGGACGCGTGCGACCTCCTGCTCGACCGGCGGCTCGTTCCGGGCGAGCGCGAATCCGACGCGGTCGCGGCGATCGAGGTCCTGCTCGCGGAGGCTCGGCTGGAGGGGATCGAGGCGGAGATCGTCGCGCTCCGCCCGACGACCGGCAGTGCGGCCGAGACCGCCGTCTCGCACCCGATCGTGCAGGCCGCGATGGCCGCCGCGTCGCGTCACGGCGTCGCCGACCCGACGCCGACCGGCTTCGGCGGGGCCTGCGACTTCGTGCATTTCCGCGAAGCCGGCGCGGAAGGCCTCGTGCTCGGGCCGGGCGACCTCGCGGTCGCGCACAAGCCGAACGAGTTCGTGCCGCGACGCGAGCTCGAAGCCGCGGCCCTGATCTACCGCGACATCGCGATCGCGATGCTGGCGGCCCCTTGACGCGCCGCATCCGCCTCTTGCGGGCGACCCTCGGCTACGAGGGCGGCCTCGTGCTCCACACGGCGACATCGGGACCCGTGCCGACGCTCGACGAGATCCGGCTCGTGGCCGAGGAGGGCGGCCGCATCGTAGCGCTGGGGGCGACCCGGACGAACATCGCCTACCTGAGCGGACTCGCGCCTGCGACGATCGAGGCCGCGATCCTCGATGCCGCGGCAGCGCTCGACTGGTCGCTGCCGTGGCACGACGTCGTGCCGGCGCTCGACGGGCTCCGGCCCGATCTCGTCGCGCCGGCCCGCATGCTGTTCGAGATGGCGGCGGCCGACGGGCGGGCCAGGGAGGCCGGGATCACGCTCGCGCGCCAGCTCGGCGCGAGCGGCCCCGCACGAACCACACCGACGAACCAGACCCTGTTCTGGCAGGACGATCGATCCCTGCTCGCCCGGGCGCGCGCCTATGTCGACCGCGGCTTCCGCGACCTGAAGCTCCGCATCGGGATCGGTGCCTTCGCGGGCGACCTCGCCCGTCTCAGGCTGCTGCGCGACGCGTTCGGCCCGGAGCTGCGTCTCTCGGTCGACGCGAACGGGCGCTGGACCGAGCGCGAGGCGCGGGAGCACCTCTCGGCATTGGCCGAGATCGGGCTCGACTATGTCGAGCAGCCGCTCGCACCCGAAGCCTGGAGCGAGACGTCGGCGCTTTCGCGGGTCTCGCCGATCCCGATCATGCTGGACGAGGCGCTCGGCTCGATGGACGCCGTGCGCCGTCTGGCCGAGACCGGAGCCGCTCCGCTCGCCCACCTGAAGCTCGCCAAGCTCGGAGGGCTCGATCGACTGGCAGAGGCCGTCGGATGCCTACGGGCAGCCGGGATCGGGGTCATGCTCGGGCAGATGAACGAGGGAGCGGTCTCGACGGCCGCGATCGCCCACGCCGCGATCGCCTTCGCCGCCCCGTTCCGGGAACTCTACGGCGCGGACGGCATCACGGGCGAGGCGGCTGGACCGCCGCTCGGCTATCGCGACGGCCTCCTGCACCTGCCGGTCGGCGCAGGGCTCGGCCTGGACGCGTATCGCGTCGACGACACCACCTCCGTTCTCTGGGACCACACCGCATGAGCGACACCCTGTCCGGCCTGACGCGCGGCATCGAATCCGCCTTCCCGGCCGCCGAATACGAGGAGCGGCTTCGGCGCGCCCGTGCGGCGCTCGCCGCGAAGGGGCTGGACGCTGCCGTCTTCACGGGGCCGGAGAACATCTTCTACCTGACCGGGCAGCAGACGCCCGGCTACTACACGTTCCAGTGCCTCGTCCTTCCGGCCGAGGGAGAGCCGGTCTTCCTGCTGCGCCAGCTCGAGGTGCCGAACTTCCTGCGCAACACCTACCTCGCCGATTACGAGGCCTACGGCGACGGGACCGCGCCGGCCAGGCTCGTGCTCGACGTGTTGCGGGCGCGCGGGCTCGGCGCCAAGCGCGTCGCGATCGAGAAGGGCGGCTGGTTCCTGCCGATCAGCTTCTACGAGGCGCTGACCGCCGTCCTGCCGACGCTCGAGGACGCGACCGGGATCGTCGAGGCGATGCGGCGGGTGAAGTCTTCGGCCGAGATCGCCAAGATCGAGGAATCCTGTCGGCAGGCCGATGCCGGCATCCTGGCCGGCCTCGGCGTCCTCCGACCGGGCATCACCGAGAACGACGTCGTCGCCGAGATGATGCACGCCGCGATCAAGGCGGGAGCGGAATACCTCGGGATGGAGCCGCTGGTCTCGTCAGGCCCTCGCTCGGGCGTGCCGCACGCGACCTGGCGACGGCGCGTCCTGGAGCCGGGCGACGCGATCTTCCTCGAGATGTCCGGCTGCTACGACCGCTACCACTCGGGGCTGATGCGGACCGCGTGGCTCGGCGAGCCCCCGAGGCTCGCCCGCGAGATCGAGACCGTCGTCCTGGCAGCCCTCGAGGCCGCGATCGCGGCCGCCAAGCCGGGCGCGACCTGCGCGGCCCCGCATCTCGCCGCTCAGCGCGTCATCGACGCGGCCGGGATGACGGAGCGCTATCGCAAGCGCTCGGGCTACAGCCTCGGCATCGCGTTCGCGCCCGATTGGGGCGAGTGGCAGGTCGCGAGCCTGCACGACAGCGTCGACCTGCCGCTCGAACCCGGCATGTGCTTCCACGTCGTGCCGGCGCTGCGCGAGTACGGCGTGTTCACCGTCGGGATCAGCGAGTCGATCTGCATCACGGAGACCGGCGCCCGCGTCCTCGGCCACGTCCCCCGTCCGATCCAGGTCGTCTGAGCGCGGCTGCCGCGGGGACATTAGAAGCCCCCGGCGAGCGGCCCCGACCAGTCCGACCCGGCGCGCCGCCTCTACGCCGAATTTTGCGCGGCCGTAGGAGCCATTCGCCAGGGCGTCGTGGCCGGTGATCGTCCCGGCCGACCAGGGGCGAGCGAGCCGGGCTCGCGCGGATCGCGCTTGCCCCGGTTCACGTCGTCCGCATGACCTCGGCCGGGTTCGCGCGCGGGTCGCGCGGTCCCCACCGGCCGGCCTCGAGCTGCGAGACGAAGGCGGCGAGGTGCCGGTTGAAGAGGGCCGGCTCCTCGAGGTTCAGCGTGTGGCCCGACTTCGGAAACACCGCGAGACCGGAGGCCGGGATCGTCCGCTTCAGGAACAGGCCGGGCTGGAGGCAATGGTCGTCCTCGTCGCCCACCATCACGAGGACCGGGATCGTCATGGCCTTGAGCTCGTCTTCGAGGTCGTAGAGCGAAGGCCTCAGCATCTGGACGCCCCGCATCGTGCGCGCCGCGCCCTGGCTGTCGTGCCGTCCGAGCCTGTCGGCGAAGAGTTGCCAGCCGCGCGGGTCCTTCTCCTGGAACTGCACCCGGGACGCCCCCTCGGCATAGAGGGGCGCGAAATCCGCGGCGCCTCGGGTCTCGAAGCTCGCCGCGACCTGGTCGGAGATGCCTTTGAAATAGGCCTCGTGCACCTTCTCCGCCCCGTATCCGGCGCCCGCGGCCGTGATCGACAGGACGCGGCCGGGATGACGAAAGCCCGCATGGAGCACCGCGAAGCCGCCCATCGAGAGGCCGACGAGATGGGCCGCCTCGATGCCGGCCGCATCCATCACCGCGACGATGTCGTCCGCCGCGCGCGCCTGCGAGTAGGAGGCGACGTCGGCCGGGACGTCGGAGGGCGGGAAGCCGCGCGCCGCGTAGGTCACGCAGAGGTGGCGGCGCGGGAAGAACGCCATCTGGGGCTCCCAGCTCCAATGGTTGCCGCCGAACTCGTGCACGAAGACGATCGCCGACCCGCGTCCGGCGGCCTCGTAATACAGGCGGACGCCGTCGCTCGTGGTCGCATGGGCCATCGCGGCCTCCTCAGACCACGGAGCGGCGGGACGCGATGCCGCCGTCCACCGTGAACACGGTGCCGGACGTATATCCGGACCGGAACGAGGCCAGGAACAGGAACAGGTCGGTGATCTCGTGGATCTTCGCCGGCCGCTTCAGGGGATAGCGCTCCAGCAACTCGCCGTAGCGCTCGGCGTCGCCGAGCTTCGTCTCGGCGAATTTCCTGAGCATGCCGTAGATCCGCGACGTGTCGACCGGGCCCGGGTTCACGCCCACCACCCGGATGTTGTCGTCGAGGCTCGCGCCGCCGAGCGCCCGCGTCATGGCCATGATCGAGGCGTTCCCGGCCGCGCCCTCGATGTAGTTCGGATCGCAGACCTCGCCGCCGTTGCCGATGTTGTTCAGGATGACGCCGCCGCCCCTCGCATTCATGCGCGGATAGAGAAGCCGCATCATGTCCGCGTAGCCGAACCCCTTGAGGGCCCAGCCGTCGCGCCACCGCTGCGGGCCGATGTCGAAGAGGGGTCCGCTCGGGATCACGCCCGCGTTGTTGATCAGGACGTCGACGTCGCCGGCCTCCTCGACGATGCGCTCGCAGGCACCCTCGAGCGTCATGTCGACGGCCGTGATGCCGACCGACACCGGATGCGCGGCGACGATCTCGTCCCGGATCGCGGCGAGACGATCGGTCGAGCGGGCCGTGAGGTGAAGGTGGCAGCCCTCGCCCGCGAAGGCATGCGCGAGACCCTCGCCGATGCCCTGCGACGCCCCCGTGATCAACACTCTCTTGCCGCCGAGCTGGAGATCCATCGCGTCGTCCCTATCCTGGCCGCCTGCCGTTCGATGCCGGTTAGCGCTCATCCGGCATGCAGGCAAGCGAGACTGGCATACAACATGCGTGCCAATCCGCGCCGATCATGGTAGCTCACGGCGGTTGTCGCCGACGCGCGGGAGAGCAGGATGCTGGTCAGACGAGACGTCCTTCGGGGGATCGGCGCGGGGGCGCTCGCGTCGACGGTCGGTAGCCTGTCCCGGCCCGCGCTCGCGCAGGCGACCAAGGTCAGCTTCACGACATCCTGGATCCCCGAAGGCCCGAACCTCTTCGCCTACGTGGCGCGCGACAAGGGCTTCTGGAAGAAGCACGGGCTCGACGTCAGCGTGGCGCGCGGCTCCGGGTCCGGCTCGGCCGCCCAGGCGGTCGCGGCGGGCACGTTCGACTTCGGCATGGCCGCGACCCCGACCGCGATCATCCAGGCGGCCCGGAACCTGCCGATCACCTGTATCGGGCAGATCAACTACGACGCCCTGATGGGGATCGCGGTCCTGGCCGGATCGCCGATCAAGGCGCCGAAGGACCTGGAGGGCCGCAAGCTCGGCGCCAGCGTCTCGTCCGGCGAGTATCCGTTCCTGCCGCTCTACGCGGAGAAGAGCGGGTTCGACATGAAGCGCGTCGATCTCGTGCAGATCGACGGCAAGGTGCGCGAGCGCTCCCTGATGGAGAAGCAGGTCGACGCGGTGTCGTCCTTCGCGACCAGCACGATTCCCTCGCTCGCGCCGCTCGGGACGGAGCTCCGGTTCATGCTGTTCCGGGACGCGGGAATCCAGTTCTACGGCCAGTCGCTGACGACCCAGCCGGCCCGGATCGCGAAGGACCCGAACCTCTGCGCCGCCTTCGTGGCCGGCGCCATGGAGGCGATCCGGTTCACGATGACGAATTTCGAGGAGGCGATCGACATCTTCCTGAAGGCGAACAGCGAGGTCTCGATCAGCTCCACCGGCAAGGAATACGCCCGGATCGGCCTCGGGCTCACGAGCCTCACGAACCTCGTGCCGGAGGTGAAGGAGAACGGCTTCGGGTTCGCGGATCCGGCCAAGGTCGCGGCGATGACCGACCTCGTCGTGCGCTACGCGGTCGGCGACAAGGCCGAGAAGCCCGACGCGGCGAAGCTCTTCACGAACGCCTTCGTGGGCGGGGTCAAGCTCGATTCCGCGGGGCTCGCGGCCGCCGAGGCCGGGGCGGCGCCGTTCCGGAAATACGTGGTCTGATGGAGGCGGGCGCGCTGGAGATCCGCAGCCGCAGCCCGATGGTCGGGGCGGAGCCGCCGGTCTCGCCGCTCGTGCGGCTTGAGGGCGTCGAGAAGACCTTCGCCACCCGGCAGGGCCCGGTCCAGGCGGTCGCGTCCGCGACCCTCGACGTCCGGCGCGGCGAGTTCGTGTCGCTCCTCGGTCCGAGCGGCTGCGGCAAGAGCACGCTGCTCATGATGGTGGCGGGCCTGGAGACGCCGACCCGCGGGACGATCCTGCTCGACGGACGGACGGTGACGGGCCCGCGGCGCGACATCGGCATCATCTTCCAGGACGCGACGCTGCTGCCCTGGAAGAGCGCGCTGGAGAACGTCCTCTTCCCGGCCCGGATCCTCGGTCTCTCGCTCGACGCCTATCGCCCCCGGGCGCGCGACCTCCTCTCCATGGTCGGCCTGAAGGGCTTCGAGAGCGCGAAGCCCGGACAGCTCTCCGGCGGCATGCGCCAGCGGGTGGCGATCTGCCGGGCCCTCATCCACGACCCCGCGATCCTGCTCATGGACGAGCCGTTCAGCGCGCTCGACGCCATCACCCGGGACCAGATGAACGTGACCCTCTCGGAGATCATGGACCGCACGGCGAAGACCGTGATCTTCGTCACCCACTCGATCCGAGAGGCGGCGTTCCTGTCCGACCGCGTGGTGGTGATGGGCGGGCGCCCCTCGCGCGTGATGCTCGACGCCCCGATGCCGTTCGCGCGGCCGCGCCGGCTCGAGATCGAGGAGACGCCGGAGTTCGGCCGGATGGTCCGGCAGCTCCGGCTCACGATCGAGAGCGCGCATGGCGGCGGCCCGAACCCCGCTCCGGAGACGACATAGCATGGCCGCCCCGAGCCTCGTCGGAACGGAGACAGGGGTCGCGATCGCGGCGCCCCGGACGACCCGGGCGGGCTACGCCGGCGCGCGGGCGATCGTGCTGCCGGTCGGGCTCGCGCTCGTCATGCTCGCGCTGTGGCAGGCCGTCGTCATGATCGGCCGCATCCCTCCGGTGATCCTGCCCTCCCCGATCTCGACGCTGCTCTACATCGTCGAGCGCTGGGACATCCTGCTCACGCACGCGATCCCGACGACGCTGGAATCGGCGCTGGGCTTCGCGCTCGCGACGATCCTCGGGATCGTGCTCGCGGTCCTGATCACCTCCTCGACGCTGGCCAGGGAGGCGCTCTACCCGAACCTCGTCTTCTTCCAGTTGATCCCGAAGATCGCGCTCGCGCCCCTCTTCATCATCTGGCTCGGGATCGGGACGCAGTCGCGCGTCGCGTTCTCAGTCTTCATCGCGTTCTTCCCGGTCGTGATCGCGACCGCGGCCGGGTTCGCGAGCGTGGACCGCGGCATGCTGCGGCTCTGCCGCTCGCTGACCGCGACCGAGCGCCAGATCTTCCTGCACGTCCGCTTCCCGGCCGCCCTCCCGTACATCTTCAGCGGCATGAAGGTGGCCGTCACGCTCGCCATCATCGGGGTGATCATCGGCGAGTTCATCACCGCGCAGGCCGGCCTCGGCTACCTGATCATCTTCGCGACCGCGCGGGCCGACACCGAGGTGTCGATGGCCGCGATCGTGGTTCTCTGCGTCTGCGGGCTGCTGCTCTACGGCCTCGTGGCGCTGGCCGAGACGGTCGCGAACCGCTTCTACGCGGCGGATCCGGCGTGAGCCTCCCGGATAGCGCCTCGGCCGTCTCGAAGAGCGTCCGGCGGCGCTCGCCCGAGGGGCCGAACGGGCCGGGCGAAGAGGCCTCGCTCTCGGGCGACATCGCCCACCGGCTCGAGGAGGACATCCTGCGCGGCCGGGTGCGGCCGGGGCACCGTCTCGACGAGCGCGAGCTGTCCCTGCGCTACGGCGTGTCCCGCACCCCGATCCGCGAGGCGCTGCAGCGCCTGTCCGCGAGCGGCCTCGCGGTCGCGCGCGGCCGGCAGGGCCTCCAGGTCGCCCAGCTCTCGGTCGCCGACCTCCTCGACGCGCTCGGCGTCGTGGCCGAGCTCGAGGCGCTCGCCTCGGTCCAGGCGGCGCGCCGGATCGCGCCCGGCCAGCGCGCCGTGCTGGAGGCCGCGCACCAGGCCTGCGGACGCGCGATCGAGGCCGGGAACGAGGACGCCTTCTACGACGCGAACATCGGCTTCCACGACGCGATCGCGGCCGCGAGCCACAACCGGGTCCTGCAGGAGGAGCTGCGGCGCCTGTTCCTGAAGACGGCGCCCTATCGTCGCGCGATCACGTTCCAGCCGGGGCGGATGATCTCCTCGCAGCCGGAACACGCCGCCGTGATGAAGGCGATCCTGCGCAACGACCCGGCCGAGGCCGGCGAGCTGATGCGCCAGCACGTCTCGATCCTGAGCAGCAGCATCGCGGATTTCCTGCATTTCGTCCGAGCCTCCGACCATTCGGAGCTCTTCTCGGAGCGGATCTGAGCGACGGGCCGCGTGATCGTGGGCGCGTCGGCCGACCGCAGGCGTTCCTGCAGGTCCCGAACCGTCTCTCGTGCCGGCTACGCTCGAAGCCGCGCCAGCCGGGCCGCGGCCCCGGCGTTCACCGCACCGGGCGGAACGCCTCCCGCGAGAAGGACGCTGACCTGTTCGACGGTGTCGAAGGCCTGATGCTCGGCCGCCTGCGGCGTGAGGCCGGCGATGTGGGGCGTCGCGATGACGTCGGATCGCCGCGCGAGCCGGAGCGAGGGCCTCTGGTCGGGCGCGCGCCCGACATCGATCGCGGCGCCCGCGAGATGCCCCGCGTCGAGAGCCGCTTCGAGCGCCGCCTCGTCCACCAGATCGCCGCGGGACAGGTTGATGAAGCAGCTCCCGGCCCTCATGCGGGAGAAGGCCGCCGCGTTCATCAGGTTCTCGGTCGTCTCGTTCGCGACCACGAGGCAGCAGACGAAGTCGGACGCGGCCAGGACGTCGTCGAGGCTCGCCTGGGTCACGCCCGGCGCCGTGATCGTCTTGAAGGGATCGGTCGCGAGGACGGTCATGCCGAGCGCGAGCGCCATCGGGGCCAGGGCCTCGCCGATCGCGCCGTACCCCAGGATCCCGAGGGTCGAGCCCCGGAGCTGCCGTCCCATCCTGGCCTCCGCCTCGTGTCCCGACCGATATTCGCCGACGGAGCGCGAGATGCCGCGCGCGAGGTCGACCATGAAGCCGATGCCGAGCTCGGCGACGGACGCCACGAAGCCCGGCGTCGCCTGCGTGACCAGGATGCCGTTCCGGCTCGCCGCCTCGACGTCGATGTTGCGGATGTCGACCGCGACCCGCAGGAACGCGACGAGGTCCGGCGACGTCTCGAAGATCGCGGCCGGCCCCGGCGTCTGTCGGTCGGAGACCACGATGGCGCAGCCGCGCGCCTCGCGGATCACCCCCTCGGCATCGAGCACGCGGCCCGTCGCGTTGAGGCGGACCTCGGTGATGTCGCGAAGGGCCGCGAGCGCGCGCGGGCCGTAATAATTCTCGAGCATGTCGGACGCATGCGTCAGGAACACCGTCGCCACGCTCAATATCCCATGAGGTTCGGCAGCCACATCGTCAGGCCGGGCACGAAGGCGAGGACGATGAGGCAGATCAGCAGGAGCCCGAGATAGCCCATGATGGGCTTCACGGTCCGCTCGATCGGCACGTTGCCGATCAGGCAAGCCCCGTAGAGGCCGAGCCCGAGCGGCGGCGCGAACAGCCCGATCCCCATCGCGATGACCAGCACGACCCCGAAATGCAAGGGCGCGATGCCGAGCTTCGTCGCGACGGGCACGAGCAGCGGCCCGAAGATGATGAGCGCGGCAGCCCCTTCCAGGACCGAGCCCATCACGATCAGGATCGCGATCGACAGCAGCATGAACAGCCAGGTGCCGCTCGTCTGCGAGAGCGCGATCAGCGTGTCGCCGAGGAGATGGGGCACCTGCTGCAGGGTCAGCACGAAGGCGAGAGCCTGGGCGGCCGCCACGATGAAGAGCACGAGGCCCGACCGATTGGCCGCGTGGACGAAGCTGTGGATCGCGGTGCTGAGCCCGAGCTGCCGGAACGCGATGCCGCCGATGACGAGGGCGTAGAGCGCGGCGAAGGCCGAGATCTCGGTCGCGGTCGCGAAGCCCGACTTGAAGCCGCCGAAGATCAGGACGATCAGCCCGATCGTGACCCCGGCGCCGGCCCAGAGCTGGCGCGTCGGCAGGGCGTTCGCGGTGTCGATCGCCCCGCCCTTCACGCCGAACAGGATCGAGACGCCGATCAGGACGGCCGCCATCAGGGCCGCCGGCACGATGCCGGCCATGAACAGGCCGCCGATCGAGAGGTTCGCCACGAACCCCAGGATGATGAGG
>CAXTKM010000019.1:11275-28138 GCA_964244795.1 uncultured Enterovirga sp. | reverse complement strand
TGACCGAAGCCTACATGGCGCTCGGCATCACCGGAGAGGCACAGACGGCCGCGGCCGTGCTCGGCCACAACTTCCCGGACAGCCAATGGTACAAGGACGCCTACGCGCTGGTGAAGTCGAACGGGCTCGAGCCGCGCGAGGATGCCGGCTCCTGGATCAGCCAGTCGTTCAAGGGACTTAAAGTCGCGATCGCCGGAGAGTAGAAGCGTCGGCTCATGCTGGCGCAGCTCGCGATTCGCAACATCGTCCTGATCGACCGGCTCGACATCCGGTTCTCGGGCGGCCTCAGCGTTCTGACCGGCGAGACCGGTGCGGGAAAATCCATCCTCCTCGACGCTGTCGCGCTTGCTCTCGGCGGGCGGGGTGACGGCTCGCTCGTGCGGCACGGCGAGAGCCAGGGGCAGGTGACCGCCGTCTTCGACGTCGCGGTCGACCATCCGGCCCGCCGGCTCGCGGCTGCGGCCGACCTCGACACCGACGGCGATCTGATCCTGCGCCGCGTGCAGTTCGCGGATGGCCGCACCCGCGCCCTCGTGAACGACCAGCCGGTCAGCGTGCAGACCCTGCGCGAGATCGGCTCCGTCCTGGTCGAGATCCACGGCCAGCATGCCGACCGGGCCCTCGTCGACCCGGCGAGCCACCGGGCGATCCTCGACGCGCATGGTGGCCTCGGGACCGAGGCTCGGGCGGTCGCGGAGGCATCCCGCCGGGTCAGGGACGCCAGGGCGGAGCTGGCCCAGGCGGAGACCGATGTCGCGGCGATCCGCAAGGAGGCCGACTACCTCGCGCACGCGGTCGAGGAGCTGACCGCGCTGGCGCCCTCGCTGGGCGAGGAGGCGGCCCTGACCGAACGGCGTCAGGGGATGCAGGGCGCGGAGAAGGTCGCCCAGGACCTCGCGGATGCGGCCGGCGCCATCGCGAGCCCGGTCGCGAGCCTGTCGGCCGCGCTGCGGAAGCTCGAGCGCCGATCGGGTCTCGCGGCCTCGCTCGTGTCGGCTCCGGTCGCGGCGCTGGACGCGGCCCTGGTCGCCCTCGACGCGGCCGAGACAGTCCTCGCGGAGGCGATCCGGGCCGCGCGCTTCGATCCTGGCGAGCTCGAGCGGACGGAGGAGCGGCTCTTCGGGCTCCGGGCCGCGTCGCGGAAATATGGGGTCGCGGCGGATGGCCTCGCGGCGCTCCGGGACCGGTTCGCGGGCGAGCACGCCGCGATCGAGGCCGGCGAGGAGGAGGTCGGCCGCCTCGGCCGTGCGCTCGCGGCCTCGGACGCCGCCTACGTGGCCGCGGCCGAGCGCCTCTCGGCCGGACGCCGCAAGGCTGCGACCCGGCTCGATCGGGCCGTCATGTCCGAGCTCGGCCCGTTGAAGCTCGGACGCGCCCGATTTCTCACGCAGATCGAGAGCGGGCGCGAGACGCGCGACGCGGGAGGGTTCGACAGGGTCGAGTTCTGGGTCGAGACGAATCCGGGAACACGGCCCGGCCCGCTGATGAAGGTCGCGTCCGGCGGCGAGCTGTCCCGCTTCATCCTGGCGCTCAAGGTCGCGCTGGCCGATCGCGGCTCGGCCCCGACGCTCGTCTTCGACGAGGTCGACACGGGTGTCGGGGGTGCCGTGTCGGACGCGATCGGCCAGCGTCTCGCGCGGCTCGCCGAGCGGGTCCAGGTCATGGCGGTCACACATGCGCCGCAGGTCGCGGCCCGTGCCGGGCATCATCTGCTGATCCTGAAGGAGGGCGGCCAGAGAGCCGACCGGGTCGCGACCCGGATCGAGGTCCTGCAGCCCGGCCCGCGCCGCGAGGAGATCGCCCGCATGTTGGCCGGCGCCTCCGTGACGGACGAGGCCCGGGCGGCCGCGAGCCGCCTCATCGACGCGGCGCAGGCCTGAGATGGCCGCCCCGATCCGCCTCGTGGTCTCGGACGTCGACGGAACGCTCGTTCAGCCCGACAAGTCGCTCGCGCCCGGCACGGTCGCGGCCGCCGGCCGGCTCCGTTCGGCCAGGATCCCGCTCGCGATCGTCAGCGCCCGCCCGCCGCGCGGCATGATGTGGATCGCGGCCGAGCTCGGGCTCGCGGGCCTGCTCGCGGGGTTCAACGGCGGAACCGTGATGCAGCCGGACGGGCTCGTCGTGGAGCAGCGCCTCGTGCCGGCGGAAGCCGCCCGGACCGCGCTCGGCCTCTTCGCCCGGAATGGCGTCGCGGCCTGGCTCTTCACGGCCGGGGAATGGCTGATCCTCGACCCCGACGGCCCGCATGTGGAGCACGAACGCCGGACGGTCCGGTTCGATGCGCGCGTGGTCGAGAGCTTCGAGCCCTTCGTCGGCCAGTGTGGGAAGCTCACGGGCGTGAGCGACGACGCGCCGCTGCTGGCCACGGTCGAGACCGAGCTGCAGGCGATCCTCGGCAAAGGCGCGAACGCGAAGCGGTCGCAGACGTATTACCTCGACGTGACGCACCGGGACGCCGACAAGGGCAACGCCGTCCGGATCCTCGCGGCCCGGCTCGGCGTGCCGCTGGCCGAGGTCGCGGTGCTGGGCGACATGGCGAACGACCTGCCGATGTTCGACGTCGCCGGCCTCTCGATCGCGATGGGCAACGCCTCGGTGGAGGTCCAGGCGCGCGCGACCGCGGTCACGGGCGCGAACGACGCCGACGGCTGGGCGCAGGCGATCGACCGGCTGATCCTCGCCCGCTGAGGACGGGCCGCCGTCGACGTACAGGTCGTCATTCCGGGGCGGCGAGGCCGAGCCCGGAACCCATAAACCCTGACGCCTCCAGCCCTGACTCTGTCCGTGTCATGATCGACCCTGTCAGCGTTTATGGGTTCCGGGCTCGGCTTCGCCGCCCTGGAATGGCAGCGGGAGTTCGTGCGAAGGCCACGGACGCCGGGACCGCGGCCCGCAGCGTCCGCCCCTACTCCGCCGGCTCGGGCATCGCGACCGCCGTCGCGAGGGGAGGGGCGGGCGTCCCCTCGGCCGCCCGGCCGTGGCGCGAGAAGAGCGAGATCAGCACCGGCAGGATCATCAGGATCAGGATCGGCGCGAGCGCCATGCCGCCGACCACCACCACCGCGAGGGGTTTCTGCACCTGCGACCCGATGCCGGACGAGAACGCGGCCGGCAGGAGGCCGACGCCGGCGACCACGCAGGTCATGACGACCGGCCGCATCTGCGTCTCGCAGGTCTCGATCACGGCCTCCATGCGCTCGCGGCCGCGGTCGATCAGGTCGTTGAAATGCGTGATGATGATGATGCCGTCCATCACCGCGATCCCGAACAGCGCGATGAAGCCGATCGCGGCCGAGACGCTGAACGCGATCCCGAGCGAGAACAGCGCGAAGATCCCGCCCGCCAGCGCGAGCGGGATCACGCTGAGCCCGAGCAGCGTGTCCGTGAGCGAGCCGAAGTTCAGGTAGAGGAGGAGCGCGATCAGGGCGAGCGCGATCGGCACGACGATCGACAGGCGCTCGATCGCGCCGCGCAGGTTCTCGAACTCGCCCACGAACTCGGTCCGGTAGCCGGGCGGCAGCGGGACCTCGGCCGCGATCCGCTGCTGCGCCTCGAGGATCACGCTGCCGAGGTCTCGATCCCGGACGCTGAACTTCACCGGCAGGTAGCGCTGCTGCTGCTCGCGGTAGATGTAGGACGCCCCCGAGACGAGCTTCACGGTCGCGACCAGCGAGAGGGGGATCTGGGTCAGGCTGCCGCCGGACTGGACCCCGACCGTGATGTTGCGGATCGCCTCCGCGCTCTGGCGGTATTTCGGCGCGAGCCTGACGATGATCGGGAAGTGGCGGTCGCTGCCGGGCTCGTAGAGGTCGCCGGCGGATTCCCCGCCGATCGCGGTCCTGACCGTCGAGTTGATGTCGCCGGGCGAGAGCCCGTAGCGGGCGGCGCGGGCGCGGTCGATGTCGATCTGCACCGTCGGCTGGCCGAGGGAGGTCAGCACCGCGAGGTCGGCGACGCCCTGGATCGTCGACAGCACGGCCTTTATGCGGTCGGCCGTGTCGCTCAGGACCTGGAGGTCGTTGCCGAAGAGCTTGATCGAGTTCTCGCCCTTCACGCCGGAGACGGCCTCCGCGACGTTGTCCTGCAGGTACTGCGAGAAGTTGAACTCGACCCCCGGATAGGCCTCCTTCAGCCGGGAGAGCACCTGGTCGACGAGGTCGTCCTTCTCGACGCCCTTGCGCCACTCGGCCGGCGGCTTCAGGGGCGCGAAGAACTCGGCGTTGAAGAAGCCGGCCGCGTCCGTGCCGTCGTCCGGACGGCCGTGCTGCGAGATGACCGTCTCGACCTCGGGGAAGCTCTTGATGACCCGGCGCATGCCGTTCGCGTAGACGTTACCCTCCTCGAGCGAGATCGTGGACGGCATCGTGGCCCTGATCCAGAGGTTGCCCTCCTCGAGCTTCGGCAGGAACTCGAGGCCGAGCGAGCGGACCGCGAGGCCGGACCCGACCAGGATCACGGCCGCGATCCCGAGGGCCAGGATGCGGTTCGCGAGCGCGAAGCGGACGGCCGGCATGTAGAGCGCCGCCATCGCCCGCACGAGCAGCGTCTCGGCCTCGCTGACGTGCTTCGGCAGCACCACAGCGCAGAGCGCCGGCGTCACCGTGAAGGTCGCGAGCAGCCCGCCCGCGAGCGCGTAGGCGTAGGTCTTGGCCATCGGGCCGAAGATGTGACCTTCGACGCCCGATAGCGTGAAGAGCGGCAGGAATCCCGCGATGATGATCGCGGCCGAGAACAGGATCGCCCGGCTGACGGTCGACGACGCGAGATAGATGCCGCCGAGCCGGCCGACGAGCCCGGCCGGCGCGACCGGGATCGGCTCGTCCGCATTCGCCTCCGGGCCATGGCCCGAGAGATGGCGGAAGATCGCCTCGACCATGATGACGGTGGAATCCACGATCAGGCCGAAATCGATCGCGCCCACCGAGAGCAGGTTCGCGGACTCGCCCCGCAGGACCAGGATCCCGACCGCGAAGAAAAGCGCGAACGGAATGGTCGCGGCGACGATCAGGGCGGACCGGAGATTGCCGAGGAACAGCCACTGGATGACGAGGATCAGCAGGATGCCGACGACCATGTTGTGCAGCACGGTCGCGGTCGTGACGTCGATCAGGTCCTTGCGATCGTAGACGCGCTCGATCCGGACGCCGGGCGGCAGAAGGCCGGAGCTGTTGACGCGATCGACCTCGGCCACGACGGCGGTGATGGTCGGGCTCGAGCGCTCGCCGCGGCGCATCAGCACCGTGCCCTGCACGATGTCGTCGGACTCGTCCTGGCCCGCGATCCCGAGGCGGGGCTGGTTGCCGACGATCACGGTCGCGACGTCGCGCACGAGGA
Source organism: uncultured Enterovirga sp. (assembly GCA_964244795.1). Lineage (GTDB taxonomy): Bacteria > Pseudomonadota > Alphaproteobacteria > Rhizobiales > Beijerinckiaceae > Enterovirga. The sequence continues at coordinate 22,804 of CAXTKM010000019.1, read as the reverse complement.
CCGGCGAGCCGCCGGCCTGGGTCAGCATCGTGTCCGCGATGTCGTCCATGGTCCGGATCAGGCCGACGCCCCGGATGACGGCGGACTGCCCGCCGATGTTCACCGTGTTCCCGCCGACGTTCACGTTCGCGTTGTTCAGCGCCGTGAGGAGTTGCGGCAGGGTCAGCCCGTAGGCGACCAGGCGATCGAGATCGACGGAGATCTCGAAGGTCTTCGTCTTGCCGCCCCAGCCCGTCACGTCGATGACGCCCGGGACCGACTTGAACCGGCGCTGGAGCACCCAGTCCTGCAGGGTCTTCAGGTCCATCACGCTGTAGTCCGCCGGGCCGGCGAGGCGGTAGCGGAAGATCTCGCCGATCGGGCTCACGGGCGAGATCGTCGGCTGGGCGCCGGAGGGCAGGCCCGTGAGCTGGCTGAGCTGGTTCAGGACCTGCTGCTTCGCCTCCTCGTAGGTGAACCGGAAGTCGAACTGCAGCTTCACGTCGGAGAGGCCGAAGAGCGAGATGGTGCGGACCACCTTGAAATTCGGAAGGCCCGCGGTCGCGACCTCGATCGGGATCGTGATGTAGCGCTCGACCTCCTCGGCCGAGAGCCCCTGGCTCTGCGTCACGACGTCGACCATCGGAGGGGTCGGGTCGGGATAGGCCTCGATGTTCAGCGCCCGGAAGGCCGCGACGCCCGCCACCATCATGATGACGAAGAAGATGAGCACGAGGACGCGCTGGCGGAGCGCGGCGGCGACGATGGCGTCCATGGCTCTGGCTCGGCCCGGCGGCTACGGAGCGCCGCCGGAGGCGAGCCGGTCGATGAACAGGCTGCCCCGCACGACGACCCGATCGCCGGCCCCGAGGCCCTTCGTGATCTGGAGCATGTTGCCGCTGACGAGCCCTGTCTCGACCGCCCGGATCGCGATCGAACCATCGGGCGCGACAGCCCAGACCCTGGCCTTGTCGGCCTCGTAGATCACGGCTTCGCGCGGCACGGCGGGCGAGATCTCGCTCTTGCCGGTCGCGATCCTGACGCTCGCGAACATCTCGGGCTTGAGGAGCCCCTCGCGGTTGTCGACCTCGGCCCTGACCTGGACGCGGCGGCTCGCCGGATCGATCGCGGAGGCGACGTAGGACACCCGCGCCTCGAAGGCCCGGTCACCGAAGGCCAGGACCCGGAAGCGGACCGCCTGGCCGACGGCCACGCGCGGCGCCTCGCTCTCGCGGACGCTCGCGATGAGCCAGACGTTCGAGAGATCGCCGATGATGTAGGCCGGGTCGCCGGAACCCGCGCCGACATACTGGCCCGGCCCGACCTTGCGCTGGGTCACGGTGCCGTCGATCGGAGCGACGATCGGGGTCTCGGCGCTCATCCGGCCGCCGCCGAGGAACGTCGCGACCTCGTCGTCGGTCCGGCCGAGGATGCGGAGGCGGTTCCGGACGGCCTCGACGCCGCCCTCCGCGGCCCGAAGGTCGTTCTGCGCCGAGACGAGATCGTTCTGCGCGGTCTGCAGCTCCTTCAGGGCGACCGCCTTCGCCTCGTTCAGCTCGCGCTGGCGCCGCTCGATCGTCTGGGCGAGCTGGAGCTTCGAGCGCGCCTTGTTCAGCTCGCCGTTCGCCGCGATGAGATCGTTCTGGGCCTGGACCATGTCCCCGGCCTCGATCGTGAAGAGGACCTGTCCCCGCCGCACCATGTCGCCGGTCTTGGCGAGGAGGCGGGTCACGCGCCCACTGTAGGACGAGAAAATGGGCGTGGTCCGGTCGTCGTCGACCGCGATCTTGCCCTCGGTCCCGTGCTCGAGCTGGAACCGGAGCTCGACCACGTCCTGGATCGTCAAGGTCGCGAGCTGCGAGGCCGTCGGAAGAAAGCCCGCGTTCCTGTTCGGCTGCACGACGGGCGGGGCCGCCTGGACGGCGGCCTGATTGGCCGACCGCGCCCGAGTCAGGAGGAGCCCCAGCACGCACATCGCCGCGAGGGCCGCGACCACGAGGACCTGCAGCCACGGCGCGAGGGATCGCGCGGGCGGGCCAGGGCCCGCAAGCTCTCGTGTCTCCATGGTCTGGCCCGATTGTGCTAGAGGCAGGGGCTCACGGTCCGTCGCCCGATCGCACCTGCCTTCAATGGCATCTTTGATCATGGTTCGGTCTCGCTGTGAAGCAGTCCCGTCCGACCGGTTCCTGTGCCGGCTGCGGCGCTCCGCCTCGACCGACCGACGAAAAGGATCGACAGGAGGTCTGCCCGAGCCTAACCACCCCGGTTCGGCCGAGCGCACGGTGGTCATGGCATGCACACGCGCCGCGGGACCCCCTGCCGCCGTTCGAGGCGTCTCGCGGTTTTCGCCGCGTGCGTAGGCGTCGTCATGGCCGCGTCGGGTCCGGGGGGCGCGGAGAGCCTGCGGGCGGCGCTCGCCCGCACCGCGCGGGCGAACCCGCAGCTCGCCGCTGAGCGCGCCCGCCAGAGGGCCGACGACGAGAACGTGCCCCGCGCGCTCTCGGGCTACGACCCTTCGGTCGCGCTGACCGGCGAGTCGGGTCCGGGCTACGCGCGATCCCGGCCAGGCACGGGCTCACAGGTCGCGAGCCCCTTCTCCCTCGGCCTGTCCCTGAACCAGACGATCTTCGATTTCGGGACGACGGCGGCCTCGGTCCGGAGCGCCGAATCCGGCGTTTTCGCGGGACGCGCGACGCTCCGCGGCGTGGAGCAGGACGTGCTCCTCGCGGCCGCGACAGCCTATCTCGACGTGCTCCGCGACATGGCCCTCGTCGAGCTGCAGCGCGGCAACGTCGCGACCCTCGGCGAGACGCTCCGGGTGGCCCGCAAGCGCTACGAGACGGGCGACGTGAGCCGGACCGATCCGGCCCAGGCGGAGGCCCGCTACGCCCGGGGCGGAGCCGACCTCGCGACAGCCGAGGCGAACCTCGTCTCGAGCCGGGCCGCCTACCGGCGGGTCATCGGCGTCGCGCCCGACCGCCAGACCTTCCCGGACGAGCCCTCGGACGTGTTGCCGCCGTCGTTGAAGGCCGCGCTCGGCCGTGCGCTGGCGGATCACCCCGCGGTGCGATCGGCCACGCACGCGGTCGACGTCGCCGCGAGCGACGTCCGGGTCGCGGCAGGCCGGCTCGCGCCCACGATCACCGTTCAGGGCAGCCTCTCCCGGACGTTCGGCCGCCAGCTCGACACCGTCGGCGACACCACGCCGTCGGCGCAGATCGGGCCTCAACTGACGGTCCCGATCTACAGCGGCGGCGCCCCCTCGGCGCAGGTCCGGCAGGCGAAGGAGGTGCTGGGCCAGCGCCGGATCGAGCTCGAGGCTGCCCGCGAGCAGGTGAGGTCGGATGTCCGGGCCGCCTGGGGAGCGCTGGAGGCGGCCCGGGCCGCGATCACGGCCAGGGAGGCGGCGGTCGCCGCGACCGCCGTCGCCCTCGCGGGCGTCAGCCAGGAGGCGCAGCAGGGACAGCGCACGACGCTCGATGTCCTGAACGCGCAGCAGGAGGTCGTGAATGCGCGGGCGAGCCTCGTCTCGACCCGCCGCGACCGCATCGTCGCGGCCTATGCGGCCTTGGCCGCGAGCGGCTCGCTCTCTGCCGGCCGCCTCGCGCTCGCCGGTCCGCGCTACCGGCCCGAGACGCATTACGACCAGGTGCGCGACAGCCGCTCCGGCACCCGGACTCCCGACGGCCGCTGATCCGGCCGTCGGCTATCGCGACTGCACGATCCTGACATCGCCCGTGCGGGCGATCGTGCTGACGGTCACGTCGCGATCATCGCGCCGGAGGCGGAGATCGACATGCGACGCGCCGAGGCGCAGCCCGCGAAGGACGAGCTCCTCGAGGAAGCCCGGCAGCGTGGGCTCGGTGAAGCGGATCTCGTTCTCGCCGTTCCGGAGCTGCAGCCCGAGGCAGGCCGAGAGAAGGCCGAAGGGCGTGGCGGCCGCCCAGGCCTGGGGCGCGCAGGCCACGGGATAGGCGGTCGGGCCCCGGCGAGGCCGCTTGATGAAGCCGCAGAAGAGCTCCGGCAGGCGGCGCAGCTCCTGATAGGACGCAGCGTCGAACATGCCGTCGAAGATCCTGGCCGCCTGCTGCTTCAGCCCGTAGCGGCCGAATCCGAGCGCGATGAGGCCGTTGTCGTGCGGCCAGACCGACCCGTTGTGGTAGGACATCGGGTTGTAGCGGGCCTCGCCCTGCGCGATCGTCCGGATGCCCCAGCCGCTGAACCCCTCCGGGCTCATCAGCGTCTCGGCGACCCGGGCGGCCCGTCCGGCGTCCGCGATGCCGGTGAAGAGGGCATGGCCGGCATTGGACGACCGAACGCGGCACGGGCGTTTCGCCCCATCCAGCGCGAGCGCGTAGGTCCCGATCTCCTCGCACCAGAACGCCGCCTCGAAGGCGGATTTCAGCGTCTCGGCTTGGTCCGTGAGTGCGCGCGCACGCGCTTCGTGGCCGAGCGCGGCCGCGATCGATGATGCCGCGCGCTTCGCGGCATAGACATAGCCCTGCACCTCGCAGAGCGCGATCGGGCCGGTCGCGAGCGTCCCGTCGGCGTGGAAGATCGAGTCTTGGCTGTCCTTCCAGCCCTGGTTCGCGAGGCCGTTCTCGGTTTCCCGCCGGTACTCGACGAAGCCGTCTCCGTCCCGGTCGCCGTGGTGGTCGCACCAGCCGATCGCCGCCTCGATGTTCGGCCAGATCGCCGTGATCGTGTCGCGGTCTCCCGTCCTGTCGAAATACATCCCAGCCAGCATGACGAAGAGCGGCGTCGCGTCGACGGTGCCGTAATAGTGCCGGAATGGCACCTCGCCGAGGTTCGCCATCTCGCCGAAGCGGCGCTCGTGCAGGATCTTGCCCGGCTGCGCGTCGGCCACGGGATCGACCTCGGTCGCCTGCGTGGCGGCGAGGTGGACCAGGACCCCGCGCGCGAGGGCCGGGTCCGCCCAGAGCATCATCATGGCCGTGATGATGCCGTCGCGCCCGAACACGGTGCTGAACCAGGGGATGCCCGCATAGGGGTAGGGCCCGTGATCCGTCTCGGTCACCAGCATCGAGATGTCGGAGAGCGAGCGCGAGACGACCTCGTCGAAGAGGCTGTTCGAGCTCGTCGAGGAGGTCACGCGGCCCCGCACCCGGCGGAGGGCGCGCCGGGCATCCCGGTAGGCCGCGAGGAAGCCGGGCCGGGGCCTCGGTTCGCCCTCGTCGCATTCGACCACGACCAGGATCGAGCTCCGCTGGCCGGGCTTCAGGCGGACCACGAACTCGGCGTGGTCGGTCCGCAGCCGCAGCGGCTCAGGCGCGAAGCGGAGCCGCGTCCGGCGCTCGACCTCGTCGAGGCCGCCGTAGAGGAACTCGGTCGTGCCCTCGTCCAGCACAGCCGCGGTGCGATGGCCGCGGCGCGTCCGCTTCGACCCCCTCACCTCGAACAGGTCGCGGAAATCCGCATCGAACCGGAACACGACCCGGAACGACCGCTCCCGGTCGTCGAAGCTGCGGAATCCGATCCGCTCGTAGGAGGCGCCGTTCCACAGGAGCTTCGTGCGATCGATGGCCACGACGTCGCGCGGGCAGGCGACCGCGTCGCCGGCCAGGATGTCGGGGTTCGTGAGATCGACGGAGAGGGACGCGTTATCGTCCTGGATGACCGAACCGAGGAGGAGCGGGCGCTTGCCCTCGATCCGCATCTCGAACAGGGACAGGTAGCGCGTGTCGCGCATGAACAGCCCTTCGGGCGTCTCGCCGAAGGTGCCGATGTCGCCGTAGGTGTCCAGGACCGCGAAGGTGTCGTCCTGCTTCAGGACCCGGAGCGCGCGCTCGACAAGCGAGGTCTGCGCCTCGATGTAATGCTCCGGCATCTCGCTCGCCGGCGCGAGATCGGCTCGGTCCTGCTGGATCGGCGTCGTGTCCATCGTGCTGTCCGTCCTCGGCTGTCCGACGTTGCGGAGCGTGTCGTCCCGGCCTGGACGGAGGGAGCGGCGCGGCCGTCCGCGATGCTCCCCCTGGCCGGCTTCCTTTGCCCGCTTCCCTCACCCGCTCCCTGGCCCGCTTCCCTGGCCCGCTACTCGGCCGCCACGAGATGGAGCGCCTGGGGCCGGGACGCGATGATCTCCTCGAAGGCCGCGATGTAGTTCGCGGCCATCCTGGCCGCCGTGAACCGCTCCTCGAAGGCGCGCCGCACCTCGCGCCGATCCATCAGGCGGGTCCGCTCGACGGCCTCGACGGCCTCATCCATCGTCTCGACGATCGCTCCGCTGACGCCGTCCGTGATCACCTCCGCGACCGAACCGTTTCGCCACGCGATCACGGGCGTCCCGGCCGACATCGCCTCGATCATCACGAGCCCGAAGGGCTCGCGCCAGTCGATCGGGAAGAGGAGCGCGCGGGCACCGCCCATGAAGCCGATCTTCTGCCCCTCGTCGATCTCGCCGATGAACTCGATCAGCGGATGGTCGAGCATCGGCTCGATGACCTCGTCGAAATAATCCTGGTCGGCCTTGTCGACCTTGGCCGCGATCCTCAGCGGGACGCCGGCGCGCTTCGCGATCTCGATCGCCCGGTCGGGGCGCTTCTCCGGCGAGATGCGACCCAGGAAGGCGAGGTAATCCCCGCCGGCCGGGTTGAACGGGCACACGCTGGGCGGAAGCCCGTGATGGATCGTCTTGAGCCAGTTCACGCCCGGCGGCATCGGCTCCCGCTGGCTGTCCGAGATCGAGACGAGCGGCATGTGCGGGTATTCGCGGAAGACCGGATGAAAATCGATGAGATCCAGCCGGCCGTGCAGCGTCGTCACCAGCTTGTGGCCGAGGTGCTGGGCCATCGGGTACTGGAGGATGTCGATGTGGCAATGGATGATGTCGAACTCGGCCTCGCGCTTGATCACGCGGTCGAGCATGACGACGTTGCTCGCGGTGTGGTCCCGGATGCCGAGGAGCCGCAGCCCCTGCTCGCTCCCGGGCACGAGCGTCGCCGACGTCACGGAATCGCCGCTCGCGAACAGCGTGACCTCGTGGCCCTGCTGGACCAGCTCCTCGGTCAGCCAGGAGACGACCCGCTCGGTCCCGCCGTAGAGCTTGGGCGGCACGGCCTCGGCGAGCGGGGCGATCTGGGCGATTCTCATAAGCAACTCCAGTCAGGCAGGGACGATGAACGGGATGGCGCCGATCGGCCGGGCGGCCGATCGGGCGAAGCACGGTCGTACAACGATGCGAGAGTCACGCACGTTCCGGTCCGCACGGCGATGCCGAACCTCGAGCGTTCTGATCCGGTCCACCTGAATGCCGGCCCAACGATCCTCAATCGACCTTGGCTAGGCCGCGACCGCGCGGAGCCAGGCCTGATGGCCCGCGGCGCTCGGCCCGGGGTGGCGGCCGACCACCACGTCCGCGGGCTCGTCCGCCTCGATCGCGCCGTCCCGGATCGTGACGATCCGGTCGAAGCCCGCGAGCGTCGAGATGCGGTGCGCGATGGCGATCACGGTGCGGCCCCGCATGAGGTTGTTCAGGGCGGCCCGAACCTCGGCCTCCGAATCCGCGTCGAGCGCCGAGGTCGCCTCGTCGAGGAGCAGGATCGGCGCGTTCTTCAGGAGCGCGCGGGCGATCGCGACGCGCTGGCGCTGGCCGCCGGAGAGCTTCGTGCCGCGGTCACCGACGATCGTGTCGAGCCCCTGCGGCAGCTCGTCGATGAAGCCCGAGCAGCACGCGGCTTCCGCGACCTTTCGGATCTCCTCGTCGGTCGCGTCCGGCCGGCCGTAGCGGATGTTCTCCTTCAGCGACCGGTGGAAGAGCGAGATGTCCTGCGGCACGACCGTGATCGCCTGGCGAAGGCTCTCCTGGGTCACGAGCCTGATGTCCTGGCCGTCGATCAGGATGCGGCCCTTTTGCAGGTCGTAGGAGCGTTGCAGGAGCGCGAAGAGGGTCGACTTGCCGCCCCCGGACGGGCCGATCAGGCCGACCCATTGCCCGGCCTCGATGGTCAGGTCGAACGAATCGTAGATCGTCCGGATGCCCGGATAGGCGAAGGAGACACCCTCGAAGCCCACGCTCGCGCTCTTCGGGACAAGCTCGCCGGCCTCCGGGTGGTCCTGGAGCTGATGCGGTTCGAGCAGGCTCCCGATCGCCTCAGAGAAGCGCGCCGTGTGCTGGGTCACGTCGACCAGCGCGACCGCGAGATCGCGCGTCGCGTTCAGGATCGAGAGCCCGAGGCCGCAGACCAGGACGACCTGGCCGGCCGTCGCCTGCCCGGCCTGCCAGAGGCTCACGACCCAGATCAGCAACGCGACGGTCGTGATGATCGTGACGACCGCGTGCAGCAGCCTGAGCCGCTCCAGGTAGAAGAGCGACCTTCGCCGCGCGGTCATCTCGCGGTCGAGCGTCTGCCCGAAGCGCGCCGTCTCGCGCGTGATCCCGCCGAAGGACTTCACGAGCGACATGTTGCCCACGACGTCGACCATGTCGCCGTCCACGGCCGCGGCCTTGTCGGCGTAGTCGTGGTGGAGTGGGCGCCCTCCGGCCGCGATCCGGAACATCGCCACGATGACCAGCCCGAACACGCCGGAGAGGACGAGCGCCATCGTGCCGCTCACGCTCGCGATGAGCGCGATCGCCGCGATCGCCGCGACGCAGGGCGGGAGCACGTTCCAGATGAACATGTTCTCGATCGCGAAGAACGCGTTCGACGTCGCCGTGACCCGGCTCGCGACCGTGCCCGGCTGACGGTCGGCGAAATAGGCGGGGGCATGGCCGGTGAGGTGCCGGAAGAGATCGTGCCGGAGATCGCCCGTGACCTTGACGAAGGTGAAGCTCGCCAGGAACCCCGAGACGCGCCAGAGGAGGTTGTCCGCCGCGATCAATCCGCCGAGGATCGCGAGCGCGCCCCAGATTCGGGTGCTTCCTGGCCCGTCGGTCAGGGCGTCGACCACGCTCTTGATGCCGTATTGCGTGCCGACCGAGCAGGCGACAGCCCCGATGACGCCGGCCAGGATCGTCGCGTGGCCGATAGGCCGCATCCGGATGTAGCGCAGGAGGAACGCCCAGGGGCGGCTCGCGTAGCGGCAGAGGTCGCCGCCCCCGACAGGATCGGCCGAAATACCAGCGGTACGGGACGGCGGCATCAGGAGACTCACGGGAGCTTGGCAATGGTCGAACGCCCGCCGGCAACGTTGGTTTCCAACATACCGGCGGCCGAGGTGACGGAATAACGATCATGCCTGATCGGTTGCGAGGCAACCGGTCCGGGAACTGGGCTACAGCCCTTGCACGACGATCTCAAGGCTGCCCCGGGCGCCCCCGCTTCGTTTCCGGCAGGGTGATGAACGCGAGGACGAGCGCGAGCGCCGCGATGGCCGCGAGGCCGAAGAAGGCGTTCGCGCTCCCGTGCCGATCGGCGAGATAGCCCGCGAAGAGGGTGCTGACGGAGGCCCCGATCCCGATCCCGGTGCCCACGATCCCTTGCCCAAGCGCGAAATGCCCGGTCTCGCGCGTCGCGTCCGCGACCACCAGGGGCACGAGAACGCCCAGGATCGCGGCCGAGACGCCCTCGAGCGATTGCGCGAGCACGAACAGATGCGGGTCCTGGATGAACCCGAAGAGGACGCCCCGCAGCGGCAGGACCGCGAAGGCCGCGAGCAGGAGAGGCCTGCGGCCCCAGCTCTCCGCGAGCCGCCCGACGAGGGGCGACAGGAGGGTGACCAGCACCTGCGGGACGATGATGCAGGCCGCGATCAGGAGCGCGGGCGATTCCGCGGACCGCAGCGTCAGGACGCTTCCCACGAGCGGGAGCAGGGCCGCGTTTGCCGCGTAGAAGAGCAGCACGCAACCGAAGAGCGCCCGGAGCGGTCGGTTCGTCAGGAAGGAGCGCCACGATCCCGCGACCGCCGCTGGGGGATCGTCCCCCCGCCCGCTCGCGGCGACCGGGTCGATCTCCTCCGGCCGGATCCGCCGCAGCGTCGCCAGCGCGGGAACCATCAGGGCGGCAGCGATGATGAACACGGCCTGGTTCGAGACGTAGTAGCCGACCGCCCCCATGGCGGCGGCCGCGAGGGCGTTGCCGAACGATGCGAAGCTCGCGTTGCGGCCGAGGCGTGCCGCGATCCCCTCGTGCCCGACGAGGCCGAGGCTGATCGCCGACAGCGCCGGGGTCAGGGTGCAGCTCGCGAGTGCGTGAAGGATCCAGGCGACCAGGATGACCGGGAAATGCGAGCTCGACGCGAGGAACGCCGCGCTCGCCCCGACCGCGACGACCGAGAGCGCCGCGATCGCGCGTTTCGACGGCGAGGCATCCACGAGCGCGCCCCCGGGCGCCTGGAGCAGGAGGCCCGCCACGCCCCCGATCGTGAGTACGAGCCCGATGTCGATCTGGGTCCAGCGCTCGGACGTGAGATAGACCGAGACGAAGGGACCGAAGCCGGCCTGGAGGTTCGCGACCGAGAAGGTGAACCAGTCGAGGCCCCTGCGGCTTTGACGCGACGGCCTGCGGGATTTCGCGCCCCCGCCCGGGTGCTCGTCCCGCGGCGCACGCGTGTCGATCGGCATCGGCCGGGATGCCGCCGGCTCGTGTCAGGGCGACGGCGTGGGCGGGGCTGGAGGCTGAGCCGGAGCGGGCGCCGGTGCGGCGGCTGGCGGCTGATCCGGCACCCCGGCGCGCGCGACCGGCCCGACCTCGGGCGGCAGCGGCGGCGAGCCGAGCACGACGATCGGCTCGCCGGCCTTGTATTCCGGGGAGACGCGAACCTGGTTGCGGGTCAGGGACAGCGTGACGCGGCCGACCTTGCCGTCCGTCGCGAACTGGATCGCGCGCCAATCGACCGCGACCTTCCGGCTGCCGACGCCCAGGAACCCGCCGAAATCGATGATCGCCGCGCGGGGCTGGCTGTCGCCGTTCACGATGACGTCGATCACCCGACCCATGTCCTCGCCGCCCGTGCTCCGGACGCTTTTTCCGATGATGCCGTCGGCATCTTCCAGGCTGAGGACGGTCGCCGGCGTGCCCTGCCGCGAGGGCGGGGCGGGCGGCTGGGGCAAGGCTGCCGGAGCCGGTGCGGCGGGAGCCGGGACGGCCGGAGCGGGAGCCTGCGCGGCCGGCGCCGGAGCCGGCGCGGCCGGAGCGGGAGCCTGCGCGGCCGGAGCGGGAGGGACCGGAGCCTGAGCTGCCGGTACCGGCGCGGCCGGCGCCGCCGGCGGCCCCGTCGGAGCCGGCACCGCAGGCGGGCCGGGCGCGGGACCGGGCGCGGCGTCCCCCGGCGCCGACTGCGCCCGGGCAGAGGAGAGGGCCAGCGCCGAGCCGAGAACGGCGAGCGCGATCACCAGGAGGAAAGCAGGCATTCCTCATCCTCTCTCCAACCCCGCCGAAACGCAACGACGTCCGCCCGATCGATCTCCCGGCGGCAGCGCCGAGCCGTCGCGCTCGGCGCTCCATGGTCAGGCCCGACGCCCCTCGGCGAGCATCCGGGCGACCTGCACCAGAGCCCCCTCCCGTCGGCTGAGCTGGTCCAGGATCGTGAAATGGTCGGCGCCCGAGATCGGCACGACGAGGAACTGGCCGAGCGAGGACCCGGCCGTGC
>CAXTKM010000019.1:0-11265 GCA_964244795.1 uncultured Enterovirga sp. | reverse complement strand
TTCGAGGAGATGCGCGCGGCCGCCCGCATCGCGTGGAAGCGGCGCGAGTCCCAGACCAGAGCCGGCAGCTCCCTGGTCCCGTAGACGATCGCGAGCGGCTTCGGCTCGACCGGGAGACGCATCGGCGACAGCGTCCGGATCTCGTCGTCGGTGAGCCGCAGCGCCCCGTCGAGCGTGGTGTCGCGGATCGGCGCGAGGTCGTAGACGCCCGAGATCGCGAGGCCGGCCGCGACGGCGGGATGCGGCAGCGCGAGCGCGGTGAGCTGCGCGCCGGCCGACCATCCGGCGACGATCAACGGTCCGCCGATCCCATGCCGCGCGCCGTTCGCGGCGAGCCAGTCCAGCGAGAGCCGGATCTCGCCCACGATCCGGGTGAGCGAGGCCTCGGGCGCCAGCGTGTAGCCCGGGATCGCGACCGACCACCCCTCGGCCGCGAGACCATTCGCCATGACGGCGAAGCCCTCGCGCGCGTTCCGCTGCCAATACCCGCCGTGAATGAAGACGAGGCAGGGCGCCTCCGAGGTCGCTGCCGGAAAGAGATCGAACCGCGTCCGCTCGGCCGCCCCGTACGGCACGTCGAGCGAACCGGGACGCTCGGCCCGGACCCGGGCGGATTCGGCGTTCCGTCGATCGATCAGAGCCGCGCTGTTCGCGACCGCACGGGTGTTGTCGTACGCGGCGTCGCGTTCGGCCGCCGACAGGAGATGCCAGGACCGACGCGGATCGGCCGGGATCTCGTCGAGCAGGTGGTCGAACGGGATCATGTCCGAAACGGACCTGCGAAGTGGCACGCTCTCACCGTAGCACGGCCCGTGCCACGCCTCCGCGCCAGGGGACGACTCGCGGGCTCCATCTCCCGAGAGGGAGAGGGCCGGGGTGAGGGTGTGTGGCAGTTCGCCGGCGTAAGCGGAGGGGAGGCGCGCAGGCGACGAAGCTTCACGCCGCCTTGCGGGCGTGCTCGCTGTGCAGCTTCGCCGCGAGGGCGCGCCGGACCTCGTTGAAGGCGGGTGCCGAGACGTCGCGGGGGCGCGGCAGGTCGATGCGGATCTCCTCCTCGATCCGGCGCGGCCCGGGCGCCATCACGACGACGCGGTCGGCCAGGAAGATCGCCTCCTCGATCGCGTGGGTCACGAAGAGGACCGTGAGCCCGGTCCGGGCCCAGAGGTCGAGGAGCTCGTCCTGCAGGCGCTCGCGGGTCATGGCGTCGAGCGCCGCGAAGGGTTCGTCCATGAGCACGATCTCGGCCTCGTTCGCGAGGACCCGGGCGATCGCGACGCGCTGCTTCATGCCGCCCGAGAGCTGGTGCGGGTAGGCGTCGGCGAAACGCCCGAGGCCGACCAGCGCCGTGAAGCGCTCGACGGTGTCACGCACCTCTGCCGCGGGACGCCCGCGGGACAGCGGGCCGAACCCGATGTTGCCCCGGACCGTGAGCCAGGGGAACAGGCCGTAATCCTGGAACACCATCCCGCGGTCCGGCGCCGGCCCGGCGATCGGGCGGCCCCACATCAGGGCCTCGCCACGGGTCGCGGTCTCGAAGCCGGCGACGATCCGCAGAAGCGTCGACTTCCCGCAGCCCGATGCCCCGATCAGGCAGACGAACTCGCCCTTCTGGACGGTGAGGCTCGCACCCAGCAAGGCCTCGATCCGCTCCTCGCCGAGGACGTAGTGCTTCGAGACGCCGGTTAGCTGCAGGATCGGGACGGTCGCCTCAGCCACGGTCCGGGTTCCAGGCGAGTAGCCGCCGGCCGATCGCGGTCACGATGCGGTCCGACGCGAAGCCCGCGAGCCCGATCACGATCATGCCCGAGATCACGATCTCCGTGCGGGAGAGCTGTCGGGCCTCCATGATGAGCGCGCCGAGCCCGGTCTGGACGCCGGTCATCTCGCCCACGACGATGACCACCCAGGCGAAGCCAAGGCCGAGCCGGAGCCCTGTGAAGATCGCGGGCAGGCTCGCGGGCAGCACCACCTTCGTGAACTGCGACGCGCCCGTGCAGCCGAGCATCGCGGCCGCCTCGAACAGGCGCGGCTCGACCGACCGGACGCCGAAGATCGTGTTGACCAGGATCGGATAGAAGGCGCCCAGGAAGACGAGGAAGAAGGCGGAGCGCGGCCCGAGCCCGAACAGGATCATCGAGAGCGGCAGCCAGGCCGTCACCGGGACGGGCCGCAGCAGTTGCAAGCTCGGGTCGAGAAGCTGGCGAACCACCGCGACCCGCCCGATCAGGATGCCCAGCGGCAGCGCGAAGAGAAGCGCCAGCGCGAAGCCGCCGTAGACGCGGCCGATCGAGGCCAGGAGGTGGGTCAGCAGCGTCCCGCTGAAAGCGTCGTCGTAGACGCCCCCGAAGGCGAGGTCCTGGAGCGCGAGCGCGACCTCGCGGGGAGGCGGGATGAGGGAGTACGTCCGTCCCGTCGTCGCGAAATGCCACAGCACGAGAGCCGCGATTGGCAGGACGGCGGCGAGCAACGGCTCGCGCAGTCGCTTCAGCGAAGGGCGGCGCGCCGGCCGCGCCGTCTCGATGGCTGTCGTGGACGCGGACGCGCTCAAGCCTGCTTCTTCATCTGGTCGACGAAGCGCGTGTCGAAGAACGTCGCGAAATTCGGGAGCTGCTTGATCTGCTTCAGGGCCAGCATGTGCTCGGCATAGGTCTTCGACTGGCCGACCTCCTGGTCGCCGAAGCGCCAGGTGAGGTCGACGTTCCCGATCGAGGCATCGATCGCCTCGCGCTTCTGCCCGAGCTTCGACACCGCCATCGCGGCCATCTCGGCCGGGTTCGCCATGGCGAAGTCGGACGCTCTGCGGTGGATGTCGAGGACCGTGCGGACGAGGTCGGGCTTCCCGGCCAGCGTGTCGGGATGCGCCGCGAAGATCATGTTCAGGGCGCCCATCGCGGTCCCGTAGGGATATTCGACGATTCTGCCGATCCCGGACGCGAGGCTCACGCCCGGCCCGGGCTCCGCCCCGACATAGGCGTCGACATCGCCGCGCGCGAGCGCGAGGTGCATCTCGGAGAAGGACACCCGGACCGCAGTGACGTCCCGCACGGACAGGCCTTCCATGCGGAGGCGCTCGAGGACGAAGACCTCCTGGGTCGAGCCGGGCCAGATCGCGACGCGGCGTCCCTTCAGGTCCTTCAGGGTCGCGATGTCGCCGTCCCGGCGGGCGACGATCGCCATGCCCTTGTTGCAGGCCGACGCGATCACGGTCACGGGCTCGCCCGCCGCGGCGCCGAGCACGGCGGCCGCGATCCCGAACATGCCGAAATCGACCGATTTCGTCACGACGGCGTTCTTGCCCTCGGTCGGGCTCTCGAGCGGGATCACCTCGACGCTGTAGCCCGGCGGGGTGAAACGGCTGTAGAAATGCGGCGCGATCGAGTGGATCAGCTTGAGCGCGCCCATGCGGATCACGACAGGCTGCTGGGCCCTGACGATCGCGGGCGCGCAAGCGAAGAAGGCGGCACCGCCCGCGAGGATGTGACGACGATCGGCCATCGCGTGAGGCTCCAGCTCGCCGCCCGGTCGCGGCCGCAGAGGCGCAGCAACGTCCGTGCCAGGCACCGGATCGTTCCGTGACAGCAGGCGGAACGCCACCCCGGACAGCAAGTTCTGTTCGGCTGCGTACCGAGGGCACGTCAGAATATTCCTATGTCGGAGCGCTAGGTAAATATAAACCAAGTCTCGGCGAACATGAGCTTGAAAACGACAAGGCTTGACGATGAGCGCAGTCAGCAGCGACGACCATATTCGGACCTACGACTTCGGGCTGAGAGCTTTAGCGCAAGTCAAGCGTCACCAAACCTCGGCCGAGCCGATCGCCTACGAGCTCTGGTACGAGCATGTCACCGGGCACCACCGCAAGCTGTCGGCGGAGGTGAAGGCTCGCATCGCCGAGGGTCGGCTCACGGACAGCGACATCCGGGAGCTGCACGCGAATTATCTCTCGTCGCTCCGGGTCTCCGACCGCCTCGGGGAGATCGGTGCCGGAGCGCAGATCGAGGTCGGCGCGCTGATCGACGCGGTGCGGGCAGCGCTGGGCGAACTCGCGAAGATGGATTCCGATCTCAGCGAAACCGCGGACAAGCTGGAACAGACCGACGTGACGGCGGCAAGCCTCGGACCGCTGCTCGCCGTCGTTCTCGCAACCACGCGCGGCATCAGCGGGACGAATCGGGCGCTGCAAAGCCGCCTGAACGATTCGCAGGCCAGCATCTCGTCCCTGCAGGCTGCTCTCGAGGCCGCCCGGGGGGAGGCGATGACGGACAGCCTCACCAGCCTCTTCAACCGCCGCGCCTTCGACGAGCAACTGAAGGCGCGCTTCGCGCGCTCCACCACGGAGCAGCTCCCGCTGACGCTGCTGATGCTCGACATCGACCATTTCAAGTCGTTCAACGACCGCCACGGCCACTCTGTCGGCGACCAGGTCATCCGCCTCGTCGGAAGCTGCATCAAGCAGAGGCTCGAGGCACCCGACATGCCGGCCCGCTACGGCGGCGAGGAGTTCGCGATCATAGGCCTCGGCCGATCCCGGGAGAACGCCAGCGAGGTGGCCGAGGACATCCGCCGAAGGATCCACGGCTACGAGATCGTGGAGCAGGGCACGCAGCGTTCGATCGGCAAGATCACGGTGTCGATCGGGGTCGCGAGCCGGCGGCCGGACGATACGCCGTCCTCGCTCCTCGATCGGGCCGATAGCTGCCTCCACGAAGCGAAGCGGGGCGGGCGGAACCGCGTCGAGACCGACCTCACGGCCGACGCGTGGGACCTCGCGGGTCGACCGCAGGCATATCTCGCCCCCGCCGACGAAGCCCGGCACCCGGTCCGAACAGGTCCCGCATCCCGGCCTGCGCCGGAGTGAGCGGCGTTCGCGCCGGTCAGTGCGCCGGCGTCGGGTCGGCCGGTACGGCCGCATCGTCCGGCGCCGCAGCCACCGGCAGCGTCTCGGCCCGGGCCGTCCTGTCGACGAGCCGCATCACGACCCAGAAGAACACCGGCACGAAGAAGATCGCGAGCACGGTCGCGGTGATCATCCCGCCCATGACGCCCGTGCCGATCGCCTGCTGGCTCCGCGAGGAGGCGCCGGTCGCGATCGCGAGCGGGACGACGCCGAGGATAAAGGCGAGCGAGGTCATCACGATCGGCCGGAACCGGAGCCGTGCGGCCTCCAGCGTCGCGGCCGCGAGCGAGTGGCCGTCCCGGCGCAGGTCCTTCGCGAACTCGACGATCAGGATCGCGTTCTTCGCGGAGAGGCCGATGATCGTGATGAGCCCGATCTTGAAATAGACGTCGTTCGGCAGCCCGCGCAGGTAGGCTGCGGCGAGCGAGCCCACGATGCCGAGCGGGACCACCATCAAGACGGAGGTCGGGATCGACCAGCTCTCGTAGAGCGCGGCGAGGCAGAGGAACACGATCAGGATCGAGAGCGCGAGAAGCAGCGGCGCCGTGTTGCCGGCCTCCTTCTCCTGCTGCGACTGGCCGGTCCATGTATATCCGAAGCCCTTCGGCAGCTCCGTCATCAGCCGCTCCATCTCGGCCAGCGCGTCCCCGGTCGTGTAGCCGGGCGCAGGCTCGCCCGTGAAGCGCACCGCCTGGTAGCCGTTGAACCCGATGATCTGGCTCGGGCCGATCTTCCATTGCAGGTCGGCGAAGGACGAGACCGGGACCATCGCGCCCTGCTGGTTGCGGATCGCGTAGTTCAGGACGTCCTGGGCCTGGAGACGCTGGGCGTCGGCGGCCTGGACGATGACGCGCTGCATCTTTCCGCGGTTCGGGAAGTCGTTGACGTAGGACGAGCCGAGATAGGCTGTCAGCCCCTGGTTGATCGCCTCGAAATCGACCCCCAGCGCGGCCGCCTTCTCGCGATCGATGACCAGCTCCGCCCGGGGCGCGGCAGGCAGCCCCTCGACGTAGACGGCCTTGAGGACCGGGCTTTTCCGGGCGAGGCCGAGAAGCTGCTCCTGGGCCTTGTTCAGCGCCTCGTATCCCCTCTGGGCCCGGTCCTGGAGGCGGAAGCTGAAGCCGGACGCGTTGCCGAGGTTGTCGACCGGCGGCGGCTCCAGCGCCTGGATCGTCGCGTCCCGGTATGACGCGAGCGCCCGGTTCGTGCCGGCGACGAGGTTCGCGGCCGCGTTCGCGTCGTCGCGCTCCGACCAGTCCTTCAGCGTCACGAAGGCCTGGGCCGTGTTCTGGCCCTGTCCCGAGAAGCTGAAGCCGTTCACGATGGTGACGGTCGCGACCCCGGGCTGCGCGAGGAGGTGCTCCTCGACCTTCTTCACGGCGGCCTGCGTCCGGCTGAACGAAGCGCCCGCCGGGGTCTGGATGTCGACGGTGAAGAAGCCCTGGTCCTCGACCGGCAGGAACGCCTGCGGCAGGCGCCAGAAGGCGTAGCCGACGCCGGCCAGGATCACGAGGAAGACCACCATGGTCCGGCCGGACCGTGCGAGCAGCGACGAGACTCCGCGGCCGTAGCCGGCCGTCCCGCGCTCGACCCAGCGGTTGAACCAGCCGAAGAATCCGGTCTTCGCATGGCCGTGCCCGGCCGGGGCGGGCTTCAGGAGGGTGGCGCAAAGCGCGGGGGTGAGCGACAAGGCGAGCAGCGCCGAGAACGCGATCGAGGTCACCATCGCGATCGAGAACTGGCGGTAGATCACCCCGACCGAGCCCGGGAAGAACGCCATCGGGATGAACACGGCGACGAGGACGAGGGTGATGCCGATGATCGCGCCCGTGATCTGGCCCATGGCCTTGCGGGTCGCCTCGCGCGGCGAGAGCCCCTCCTCGCCCATGATGCGCTCGACGTTCTCGACCACGACGATCGCGTCGTCGACCAGGATGCCGATCGCGAGCACCATCCCGAACAGGGTGAGGACGTTGATCGAGAAGCCGGCCAGCATCATGGCCATGCAGGTCCCGAGCAGCGCCACCGGGACCACGATCGTGGGGATGATCGTGTAGCGGAAGTTCTGCAGGAACAGGAACATGACCAGGAAGACGAGGACCATGGCCTCGGCCAGCGTCGTCACGACCTTCGTCAGCGAAACCTTGATCGACGGCGTGATGTCGTAGGGAATGTCCCACTTCACGCTGGCCGGGAAGAACTGCGACAGCTCCACCATCTTGGCCCGGATGGCGCTTGCGGTCGCGAGCGCGTTCGCGCCCGGCGCCAGCGTCACCGCGATGCCGGCCGCCTGCCCGCCGTTCAGCCGGGTCGTGAACTGGTAGCTCTCGCCGCCGAGCTCGATCCGGGCGATGTCGCGCAGCCGCACCGTCGAGCCGTCGGCGTTGGCCCGCAGCACGATCGCCCCGAAATCCTCGACCCGCGACATCTGGCCCCGCACCACGATCGGGACCGTGGTCGGGTTGCTGGTCGGGCTCGGCTCCGCCCCGACCGCGCCGGAGGCGACCTGCACGTTCTGCTTCGCGATCGCGTTCGTGACGTCCTGGGCGCTGAGCGCGAGGCCGCGCAGCTTGTCCGGGTCGACCCAGATCCGGAGCGATCGCTCCGTCGAGTAGAGCGTCGCGCGCCCGACGCCGTCGATGCGGCGGATCTCGTTGATCACGTTCCTGATCAGGAAGTCGCCGAGCGCGATCTCGTCCATCGTGCCGTCCGGCGACACGAGGGTGACGATCTGCAGCGTCGCGGCCGAGGCCTCCTCGACCAGGATGCCCTGCAGCCGGACCTCGGCCGGAAGCCGTGGCTCGATCCGCTTCAGCCGGTTCTGGACCTCGACGGAGGCCTGGTTCGGATCGGTGCCGGGCCGGAAGTTCGCGGTGATCTCGATGACCCCGAACGTGTCGGTGGCCGACTCGAAGCTGAGGATGTTCGCGGCACCGTTCAGCTCGTCCTCGATGAGCCGCGTCGTGCTCGTGTAGAGGCTCTCGACGGTCGCGCCCGGGTAGGAGGTCGAGAGCGCGATCGAGGGCGGCGCGATGACCGGATACTGCGCGACCGGCAGGAACGGGATCGCCAGGATGCCGCCGAGGCAGATGAAGATCGCGACGACCCACGCGAAGACGGGCCGGTCGATGAAGAAGCTCGCCATGTCCGGGACCTCAGGGCCGGCCGGCCACGGCGGGCTGGACGGTGGCTTCCGGCGCGGCAACCCCCGCGCTCGCGGACGGTGCGGCCTCTGTCGGAAGCACGACCGCGGTCAGCTTGCGTTCGTCCACGACGACGGGCCGCACCTTCGCGCCGGGCGTCATGCGCTGGAATCCGTCCACCACCACCCGGTCGCCCGCCTTCAGGCCGTCGCGCACGATCCAGAGCCCGTCGATGACGTCGCCGAGCGTGACGGAGCGGGTCGAGACCGCGTCGTCCGGGCCGACGATCAGGACCTGCGGCAGGCCGTCCTGGTCGCGCTGCACCGCCTGCTGCGGGATCGCGATCGCGTCCTTGTCGATCGCCTGCTCGATCCGGGCCCGGACGTACATCCCGGGGAAGAGCTCGCTCGCCGGGTTCGGGACCTCGACCCGAAGCGTGACCTGTCCGGTGCTCGGGTCGGCGGTCACGTCCGAGAAGAGGAGGCGGCCGGCTTGCGGATGCTCGACGCCGTCCTCGAGAAGCACCCGCACGGTCGGGACGTCGGACGCGATCCGGGCGAGCTCGCCGCTCGCGAGGTCGCGCCGAAGCCGCCGGAGCTCGCCCACGGACTGCGTGATGTCGACGTAGACGGGATCGAGCTGCTGGATCGTGGCCAGGATCGCGGTCGAGCCCTCGTCGACCAGCGCGCCCTCGGTGAGCAGCGCCCGGCCGATCCGGCCGCCGATCGGTGCCCGCACGGTCGCGTAACCGAGGTTGAGGCGGGCGCGCGTCCGGGTCGCCTTCGCGCCCGCCAGCGTCGCCTCCGCGCCCTTCATCGTGGCGAACGCCGTCTCGTATTGTGCCTGGCTGCTCGCCTGCCGCTCGAGCAGCACCTGGAAGCGCTCGGATTGCTGGCGGGCGAGCGTCAGGCTCGCCTCGCCTCTCGCGACCTCCGCCTCGGCGCTCTCGAGCTCGGCCTCGAAGGGAGCGGGATCGATCTGATAGAGCGGATCGCCCTCGTTCACGTGGCTGCCCTGCTCGAAGAAGCGCTTCAGGATCAGCCCGCGGACGCGCGCCCGGACCTCCGCGATCCGGGTCGGGGCGACGCGTCCCGGCAGATTCCGGACGACCGCGACGGAGCGCGCCGTGACGGACACGACGCCGACCTCGACCGGCGGCGGCGCGGCGGCGGCGGGCGCCGTCTCCTTGCAGCCGGCCAGGACGGCGACGGCGCAGGCGAAAAGAGCGGCCGGGACAGCGCGTTTGGGCATTGGGAAGGACCTTGGTCAGGGATCGGGCAGACGGGCTCCGCGAGACCCGTCGCGTCCGAGCCGCGAGACGCGGAGGGTTGAGGCGACGTCGTCCGAGGATCTCGCGTCGGGCTCACGCGAGGGGGCGTGTCAGCCGCGCTTCGGAGGCCTGTCGAGCCGATCGGAGCCGGCCGTTGCGATGATCGTCGGGACTGCGAGGGAAGGCCCTGATGCCTCGACTGGACCGCGCCCTGGCTCGGGCGTGACGGCGAGGAATGCGCCGGCCTCGGTCTCGTGCTCGAGGCTCTCGGGTCCGACCGCCACCATGCGGGCGGCCGAAGGCGTCCCAGGCGCAGCCATCACGACGTCGGACGCCGCTCGCGGCGGACCCGCGACGGGCGCCGTCAGCGCCTGGACCAGGAGCCCGATCGCGATCAGCAGTGCAGACATGAGCGTCCCGACATGCATGTTCGAAGGATGGGGAGCGCAATGGTGCAATGCAATGTGGCCTTCGAATGACTCGCCGAGGAAAAGCCTCCGCCCTCCCGTAGGCCGGGGAGGGTGCGGATGATGGTTGCGAAGGCGTCGGGCGTGCCGATCGGCGGCTGGAGACCGATCCTGTCCGGGGCAGCGCTCGCAGTCGCGCTCTGGGCGTCTCCCACGGCGTCGGCCGAGCCGCCGGCGATCCGGGTCGTGGCGATCGGGGCCAGCAACACCTCGGGCTGGGGCGTGGGCCGGGACGCCGCCTATCCGGCCCGGCTCCAGGCCCTGCTGAGGGACGGGGGCCGTCCGGTCGAGGTCGTCAACGCGGGCATCCCGTTCGAGACGACGAACGGGATGCTCCGCCGGATCGACGAATCGGTGCCGGAGGGCACGCGTCTCGTGATCATCCAGCCGGGAGCGAACGACCTCCGGTTCCTCGGCACGCCGGAGCGGCGCGCCGCGAACATCGCCGCGATGGTGGCGCGCCTGCGGGAGCGCGCGATCGCCGCGATCGTCTACGATCCGGTCTTTCCGCCCGAGCATTACGCGTGGGACCGGATCCACGTCACGGCCGAGGGCCATCTCGCGATCGCCCGCGATCTGCTGCCGCAGGTGATCGCGGCGATCGACCCGGCGAGGCCGGGGCGTCGGCGAGGGACGCGGTAGCGCGTCCGGCACGGTGGTCCCCCTCGTCGTGACTCCTCACGCGTCCGTCGAGGCGCGGGCGTTGAACGACAGCGAGCGCCGCTCGCCGGGCCCCCTGAACGGTTCCGCGCCGTGCAGGAGCCAGGCCGGGAACGTGTAGAGCACGCCCACCTCCGGCGGCACGCTGAGGAGGGTCTTCGCGAAGCGCTGCTTGCCGCCCGTGATGAAGTTGAGATGGCCGGCCTGCCGGCCCGAGATGTAGGTCTTGCGGAGCTCGGCCTCTCCGGCCGGCTCCGGCGCCTTGAGGTAGAGGACTCCCGACAGGTCGCCGGAGTGGAAATGCACCGGGCTCGGGGTTCCGGCGTATTGGCTGACGATCCAGATCCGGTCGATCTCGATGCGCCGCGCCGCCACGCCCTCTGCGGCCACGACGTAGCGACGGAGTCGATCCTCTATCACGGCGATCAGCGATCCGGATCCCCCGGCCGAGGCGGCGGCAGGCGGCACGAGGAACTCGCATCCCCCGGGCGTCGCGTGCCGGTCGGCGAAGGCGTTGAGGCGCAGGAGGAGATCGTCCGGGACGCGCGTGCGTCCGATCAGCGGCCCGAACGGCGACAGGAACGAGATCGGCGGATCGCCGTCGTCACGGCCGACCGGCGCATCGCCCGCCTCGTACTTCCGGAGAGCGCGGGTCTTGGCCCCGGCGTCCCGACCGCGACCCCCGTCCGTCTCGCTGGCCATGCCGGCTCCTGCTGCGGCACCCGCGACATCCCGCCGTGACGCCGTCCGCGAGACGATCGATCATCGAGAGGATGGCGCGCCCGAAAGGATTCGAACCTCTGACCCCCAGATTCGTAGTCTGGTGCT
>CAXTKM010000018.1:26582-30545 GCA_964244795.1 uncultured Enterovirga sp. | reverse complement strand
GGTTCCGGGCTCGGCTTCGCCGCCCCGGAATGACAGGCCCGGGTCCGTGCGACGGTCTCCGGAATGAGGAGCGTACGGGGAGGTGTCGGCGCGGAGCCCGTCATGTTCCGCGCAGGATCGGCAGCATGAGGTCCTCGGGATCGGGCTTCTCCGGGATGAGGCCGTCCTCGAAGGACCAGCCGATCATCCGGGACAGGACAGCGCGGTTCGCCGCGAGGCCCGACGGCCACCAATCCTCGCCCATCAGGGCCGCCGTCCTGTCCCGCTCCTGCGCGAGCCACGGCAGCGACACGGGTAGGGCGTCGACCTGCCGGAGACCCGCGAGCGCGAGCCGGCCGGCCTCGGCCAGCGCCTCGTAGAGGGCGAGGCCGAGACCCGGGTCCGCTTCGGCGTGGTCGCGGCGCAGGCCGACGAGGTGCATCACGGGGAAGAGGCCGGTCTGCCGGAAGTAGTCCTGCTCGGCCGACGCCACGTCGTCGAACAGCCTTCGGATCGGCCCCGAGCCGTCTCCGAACGCCTTCGGGGGCTTGTAGGCGAGGAGCGCGTCGATCTCACGGGCGCGCAGCATGTCGACCAGCACGCGGCCCTTCGGTGCGGCGGCGACCGAGATGTCCCTGTGCAGCGTCGGCAGCGGGACGACGTCGCGCTCGGGCGCGTCGACGTCGCCGACGATCCAGCGCATGCGGGCCGGCTCGAGCCCGAACGAGTCGCGGAGCGCACCGCGCGCGGCGAGAGCCGCGGTCATCGAGTACTCCCTAACCCCGATCCGGGCGCCGTCGAGATCGGCCGGCTCCCTCACGGGCCCGTCCCGCAGGACGTAGAGCGTGCCGTGCCGGAAGCTGCGGGACGGGAACACCGGGAGGCCCACGTAGCGGCACGTCCCGGCCACGCTGTGGCGAAGGAAGTTCGAGAAGGAGAGCTCGCTCGCGTCGTAGGCGCCGCCGTCGAAGGCGTTCGCGAACATCTCCTCGGCCGGCGGCGTGACGAAGCGCGGCCGGTGGCCCCGGAGGGCGACGCGCCCGTCGATGACCGCGGCGGTGCGGTCGTAGCGACCGAGCGCGACCGTCGGGTCCTGGCCCTGGTCCTGGTCCTGGTCCTGGCCTCCGGTCATGCCCGCTGCGCGACCGACGTCGAGGCGTCGCGCGGGCGCCAGCGCATCAGCCGCGCCTCGAGCGCGTCCACGATGCCGGTCAGGACCATCATGGCGATCATCATGATGACGATGACCGCGAGCGCGCCGGTCGTGTCGTAGCTGGTCGAATAGGTGTTCAGCCGGTAGCCGAGACCCTGCGAGGAGACCAGGAACTCGCCCAGGATCACGCCCACGAGCGCGAAGGGAAGGCTCATCTTCAGCCCGGTGATGATCCAGCTCGACGCGCTCGGCAGCACGACCTTCGCGAAGATCTGCCAGCTCGTCGCGCCCTGGACGCGCGCCACGTCGCAGAGCGCCGCGTCGACGCCCCGCACCCCCGCCAGCGTGTTGAAGAAGGTGATGAAGAAGACGAGCGTCGCGGACAGGAAGATCTTGGACGCCATGCCGATCCCGAACCAGACGATCAGCATGGGCGCGAGCGCGATCCGGGGAATGCTGTTCAGCGCGAGCAGGAACGGGCTCACGACGTTCGCGACATAGTCCCAGCGGGCGAGTACGACGCCGATCGCGATCCCGGCCAGCGCTCCGATCCCGAAGCCCACGACCATCTCGAGCGCCGTGATGCCGAGATCGGCGTAGAAGCCGGGATCCGCCACCTCGCCGCCGATCTTGGCGAGGATCAGGCTCGGACGGCTGAAGTAGAACGGGTCCCAGAGCCGTCCCGAGCCGAGCTCCCAGGCCCCGAGCACCACGGCCGCGAGCAGGATCCGCCCGACCAGCACCGAGACCCGGCCGGTCGGGAGGGCCGGCCGCCGCGAGCGCCTGCGAGCCTGCCCCGAGGTGCGGGCGGGCCGGGTTCCGGACAGGGTCGCGGCGGGCGCGATCGCGTCAGTGCCGTGGGACATCGATCTGGCTCGCGAGCTCGCTCCAGATCGCATCGTAGAGGCGCCGGAACTCTGTGTCGTCGTGGAGGAAGAAGATGTCGCGCGGGCGCGGGATCCTGACCTCGTCGACGCGGACGATCCGGCCCGGCCGCGCGCTCATGAGGACGACCCGGTCCGCGAGCCCGATCGCCTCGCCGAGGTCGTGCGTGACGAAGAGCACGGTCGAGCGCTGCGTCTCCCAGATCCGCAGGAGCAGCGCCTGGAGGGAGAGGCGCGTCTGGGCGTCGAGCGGGCCGAAGGGCTCGTCCATCAGGATGACCTCGGGCCCGTAGATCAGGGTCCGGATGATGTTGCCGCGCTGGCGCATGCCGCCGGAGAGCTGATGCGGATAGGCGTCCTCGAACCCTTCTAGCCCGACGCGGCGGATCCACCCGTCGGCCTCGCGCCGGCGCTCCGCACGCGACACGCCCGCGATCTCGAGCGGGAACGCGACGTTGTCCCGGAGCGTCAGCCAGGGATAGAGGTTGTCGCGCTGCGTGATGTAGCCGATCCGCCGATCGACGCCGAGGAGGTCCTGCCCGTCGAACCGGATCGCCCCGTCCGACGGCTGGGCGAGACCCGAGGCGAGGTTCAGCAGCGTCGACTTCCCGCAGCCGCTCGGACCCACGATGGTCATGAACTCGCCCCGCCTCACCTCGAGGTCGGTCGGGGCCAGCGCCTCCACGACCTTGCCGTTCTGGTGGAAGCTCTTGCTGGCCCCCAGGATCTCGAGCGCGCTCATGAGCCCCGCCGCGCTCCCGTCACTTCGGCGCGGCCGGCAGGAAATCGTTGGTCGCGACCGCCCCGAACGCGGCGGTCTTGCCGATGGCCCCCGTGTCGAGAAGGAACGCGCCCGCCTTCCTGACCGCCGTCTCGGTCACGATCCCGGTCCGGCTGTAGCCCTTCTTCAGCGTATCCAGGACCGAGACCAGGATCTCGTCCGAGAGCCCGGTGAAGCGCGTCCTGAGGCGCGGCAGCTGGTCCACGGAGGGCGTGTCGACGACGTGGTTCACGGCGGCCACGAGCCCGCGCAGGAACCGGCGGGCCGTCTCCGGCTCGGCCTTCAGGAGTTCCGGGGTCGCGTAGACGAACTCGAACAGGAAGTCGTCGAAGGCCGGGTCGCCGCCCCTGGCGTTGTCCGTGAACATGACGGCCTTGCCGCGCGAGACGGCGAGCTCGGGCATCGGGGCCGCCGTGCAGGCGACCGCGATCTGCCCGTTCTCGAGCGCCGGCAGCATCGCGTTGATGCCCCCGACGCCGATGATCTGCACGTCCTTCTGGGGCACGAGGCCGGCGCGCTTCGCGTAGCCGACCAGCATCAGGTAGGTGAAGGAGCCCGGCCGGGTGCCGGCGACCGTCAGCCCGCGCAGGAGCTTCATCCGCTCGGCGATCGGCATCTCGGGCCCGATGCCGAGCCGCTCGGCGACGGCCTTGTTCATCGCGCAGTCGATCGACATGCGCTGCGCCATGTTCATGATGGCGAGGAGCGGCTTGCCCTGCTCGGCCGCCATGAAGAGGCGATTCGGCGTCGAGACGGTGAACTGCACGCTGCCCGCGATCAGCGCATCCACGTCCGGTCCATCGCCGTTCGTGACGATGATCTCGACGTCGAGCCCTTCCTTCTTGAAGAAGCCCTGCTCCTGGGCGGCGAAGACCGGATAGAACACGATCGCCGGGACCGGGATCGCGACCTTGATCTTCTTCAGCTCCTGCGCGGCTGCCGCACCCGAGAGCCCGGACGCCACGCACAGAGCGAGGAGCGCCCTCGACCCGATCCGGAACCATGCCATCTGATCGTCTCTCGTCCTGTCCGCGACGGTGCCGCTGCAGGCCCTATGCCACCCCCCGTCCCCGCAGACCATGGGGGCCAGCCGATCCGCCTCGATCGTCCCGGCGGGAGTTCGGCCCACCTCTCGCGTGACGGCGCCGTCCGGGAGCATAGGTGGC
>CAXTKM010000018.1:0-26572 GCA_964244795.1 uncultured Enterovirga sp. | reverse complement strand
CCGAGAGACCTCGCACGAGAACCCGGACGCCTCGCTCGCACCTCTGCTCGCGACCCTGGCGCAGGCCTGCCGGATCCTCGCCGCGGCGGGGCAGGCGGACGGGACGCTCGGCCATGTGAGCCTGCGCGATCCCGCGGGACGCGGCTTCTGGATCAAGCGCTCCGAGATCGGCCTGGACGAGGTGCGACACAGGGACGACCTCCTGCTGGTCGACCTCACGGGACGCGTGCTTCTCGGCCGGGGCGGCCTGCACTCGGAATGGCCGATCCACGCCGCGCCCCTGATCGCGGATCCCGCGGTCGCGTCGGTCGTCCACACGCATGCCCCGAACGCGTCGCTCCTGTCGTCGACCGGTCTCGGGCTGTCTCCGCTCACGAGCGACGCGGGCTATCTGGCGGCCCACCCCGTGCACGTCTTCAGGGCTTCTTCCGCCCATATCGACGATCCCGGATCAGCCGCCGCGATGGTGGCCGCGATGGGGTCCGGGCCGGCGCTGCTCGTCAGGAACCACGGCCTCGTCACGCGGGGCCGCAGCCTGGAGGCCGCGACGCTGGCCGCGATCTTCCTCGAGCGGGCGGCCGGCGTCCAGCTCCGGGCCGCGATGCTCGGCGTCCCGGCCGAGCCCGCCTCGCCTGCCGAGGTCGCCGGCCGGGCGGCGATGCTGAGGCAGGACGCCTTCGTTCGGCAGACCTTCCTGTACCACGCCCGGCGCGCCGACCGGGCCGTCTGAGACGAGCGCGAGGAGGGCGGACGGGGATGCGCTCTCCCTCGCCCTCGCCGCCGTCGTGCCGCTCAGCCGGCCATCCTGTGCAGCACGCACAGCTTGTTTCCGTCGGGGTCGCGGAGGTAGGCGAGATAGAGGTCGCCGGAGCTGCCGTGGCGCACGCCGGGTGCGTCCTCGATCGCCGTGCCGCCGTTCTCGACGCCGGCCTTGTGCCATGCGTCGGCCTCGCCCTGGCTCTCCGCCGCGAAGCCGATCGTGCCTCCGTTCGCGCCGGTCGCGGGCTCGCCGTCGATGGGCGTCGTGACGAGGAGCCGGCCGCCACGATGGGCGTAGATCAACCGCCCCTTCGGGTCCTGCACGCCCGGCTTGCCGCCGACGGCCGCGAACAGGGAATCGTAGAACGTCTTCGATCGCGCGATGTCGTTGCTGCCGATCATGATGTGGCTGAACACGGGGCTTCTCCTCGTCTGGACGCGCGCGCCCTCGCCGGAGCCGGGGTCGCGGGGGACCTGCTCCGGCTACCGCGACGGGCGCCGGCTCGGCAACCCGTGTTGGACGCCCATGTCGGCCGTTCCGCGGCTCGCATGGGTTGCCCGATGCCGACTGAAAACCGGTAAGGTCCCGGCATGATCGATCCCCTACCGTCCGGCGCCCGCGTGGCGCCGGCAGCCGGCCGGAACCGCGGCCCGATCCTGCAGGCGCTCCGGCCTCACCTGCCCGATACCGGGCTGGTCCTCGAGATCGCGGCCGGCTCCGGCGAGCACGCGATCCACTTCGCGGCGGCTCTGCCGAACCTGCGCTGGCTTCCCGCCGACGCCGCTCCCGAGGCCCTGGCCAGCATCGCGGCCTGGCGGACCCACGCCGGCTCGCGGAACCTGCTCGAGCCGATGGCCCTGGACGCGGCCGATCCCGCCTCCTGGCCCGCCCTGCGGGTCGACGCCGTCGTCTGCATCAACATGGTCCACATCTCGCCGTTCTCCGCGACGGAGGGCCTGATGGCAGGCGCGGGCCGGGTGCTCCCGCGCGGCGGCATCCTCTTCCTCTACGGCCCGTTCATCGAGACCGGCATCGACACGGCGCCGAGCAACCTCGCCTTCGATGCCGACCTCCGGGCCCGCGATCCCCGATGGGGCCTGCGGCAGGTGGACGAGGTCAGCGTCGCCGCGCGCCGGGAGGGCCTGATCCTGCAGGCCCGGGAGGCCATGCCGGCCGAGAACCTCTCGCTGATCTACCGCAAGGCGTGACGGTCCTGCCTACAGCCGTTGGCCGCCGCTCGCGTCCACGATCTGTCCCGTCACCCATCCGCCCTCGGGCGAGGCCAGGAACGCCACGACGCCGGCGATGTCCTCGGGCTGGCCGACCCGGCCGAGCGCGATCCCGGCCGCGACCTCCTTCGCCCGGACGGGATCGCGGGCGCCGGCATTCATGTCGGTCGCGGTGGCGCCCGGCATGACTGCGTTCACGGTGATGCCACGCGCTCCGACATGCACGGCGAGCGAGCGCGTCAGCGCCTCGAGCCCCGCCTTCGAGGGCGCGTAGACCGGCATCATCGCGTAGGCGGCCCGCGTTCCCATCGACGAGATGTTGATGATCCGGCCGCCGTCGCGCAGATGCGGCAGGAGGTGCTGGATCAAGAAGAAGGGCGCCTTCAGGTTCACGGCCATCATGCGGTCGTAGGCCGCCTCCGTGATCTCCTCGATCGGCGCGCGTCCGCCGATACCGGCGTTGTTCACGAGGATGTCGAAGCCGGGCGTGCCGGTCCGGGCCGCGAGCGCGCCCGAGAAACCCTTCGCGAGCGCCGCCGCGCCGCCCGCCTCGGCGAGGTCGGCCCCGATCACGAACCCCTCGCCGCCCCCGGCCTCGATCCGGGCCAGCGTCTCGTCCGCCTGCGGCCGGCCCGCACCGTAATGGACCGCGACGGTCGCGCCCCCGGCCGCGAGCCGGACCGCGATCGCGCGTCCGATGCCGCGGCTCGCGCCGGTGACCAGCGCGATCTTGCCCCGAAGGAGCCCCGCCTCGCTCATCGGGCCCAGCCCCCCGCGGCCTCGAGGGTCCGGGCACGGTCGATCAACGCCTTGCGGTCGACCTTGTTCGTGCCGGCCCAGGGGAGGTCCGGCAGGAACTCGACCCGGCGCGGATGCTGGTAGGCCGGCCCGTTCGCGAGGGAGAAGCGGCGGATCTCGTCGACCCCGATCGGCGTGCCGACCTTGCCGACCACGAAGGCGACCGGCACCTGCCCGCGCTCCTCGTCGGGCAGCGGAACGACGGCCGCCTGCTGCACGGCCGGATGCGTCTCCAGCATCTTCTCGACCTCGCCGGGGTAGATGTTCTCGCCCGAGCACACGAACATGTCGTCGGCCCGCCCGACGAACGAATAGAAGCCGTTCGGGTCGCGGTGCATGACGTCGCCGCTGTCGTACCAGCCGTCGCGCAGCGCCTTCGCGGATTGCTCGGGCAGGTGATGGTAGCCGGCCATGAGGGCCGGGTTGCGCATCATGAGGACGCCCTCGTCGGGACTGGCACCGCCCGCGAGCCGGACCTCGCTTCCGGGGACCGGATAGCCGAGCGCGAGCCGCGGCGTCGGGATGCCGTCCGGGTGCGGGCCGAAGACGCCGGGTCCGGCCTCCGTCGTACCGTAGCCGAGGCCGATCGCGGCCTGCGGGAACGCCGCCTGGATGCGGTCGAGCAGCCCGAGCGTGATCGGGGCGGACCCGAGCCCGATCCGGACCAGGGCGGACAGGTCGAGCGTCTCGAGAAGGTCCGTCTCCTTGATGACGCGGGCGAACATCGTCGGGACCGCCATCACGGTCGTGACCCGGTAGCGCGCGAGCGCCGCGATGTAAGACCGCGCCTCGAAGGCCGGCAGGATCACCACGGAGGCGTTCGAGGCGAAGAGCGTCTTCGCCGAGATCAGGCCGTTCATGTGGAAGAGCGGCTGGGCGATCTGGTAACGCTCGTCCGGGCTCGAGGTCGGCATCTTGAGCGACACGGCCCAGAGCTGGCCCGCGTGCGACAGCGGCACGCCCTTCGGCCGGCCGGTCGAGCCGGAGGTGTAGAGCATCTGGCCGATCTCGTCCGGCCCGACCGACACGATCTCGAAGGGCCCGGGCCGCACGAGGGCCGCGAAGCCGCCCGGGCCGGGATCGTCGAAGCCGATCGTCGGGACGGCGCCGGCGACGAGCCCCTCCCCGAGCGCATCCGTGAAGGCGAGCGCGATGCCGGCGTTCTCGAGGATGTAGGCGACCGTGTCCGGCGGCAGCTTCGTGTTCACGGGCGTCGCGACGAAGCCGGCCCGCATGATGCCGAAATAGGCCGCGAGATACTCCGCCCGGTTCAGGCCGAGGATCCCGACCCGGGTGCCGCGGGTGAGCCCCCGCTCCGTGAGGAGCCGGGCCACGCCGTTCGCGAGCCCGTCCATCTCGCCATGCGTGTAGGTCCGGGGCGCGGCCGCGTCGCGAAGGTCGATCACGGCCGTGCGGCCGGGGTCGAGTCTCCGGTCGATCAGGTCTCCGAGATTGTTCGTGGGCCGCATGTCGGGACAGGCTCCTTCGTCGGGTCGCGTGGCGCGGGAGGACCCGCGCTCAGCCGTCCGCGAGCTTCGGGTTCAGGGCGTCGTTCAGGCCGTCGCCGACGAGGTTCAGCGCCATCACGGTCAGCATGATCGCGACGCCCGGGACCGCGCAGATGTACCAGGACGAGCGGATCAGCGTCCGGCCGCCGCCGATGAGACCGCCCCAGCTCGCGACGTTCGGGTCGCCGAGACCGAGGAAGGACACGGCGGATTCGAACAGGATCGCGCTCGCGACCACGAAGGAGGAGAGCACGATGACCGGCGGGAGCGCGTTCGGCAGGATCTCGCCCACCATGATCCGCAGGTTGCCCATGCCGAGCGCCCGGCAGGCCTGGACGAACTCGCGGTCGCGCAGCGTCAGGAACTCCGCCCTCGTCAGCCGCGCGATCGGCGTCCAGGTCACGATCCCGACCGCGATCGTGATGTTCCGGATGTCGGGGCCCAGGATGGACACGATCGTCAGGACGAAGATGATGTTCGGGATCGTCTGGAAGAGCTCGCTCGTCCGCATCAGGACCTCGTCGGCCCAGCCGCCGAGATACGCCGCGCTCGCCCCGACCGAGACGCCGATCAGCGTCGCGGTCAGGCTGGCGAAGGTGCCTATCAGGAGCGTGGTCCGGGTCCCGTGCACGATCATCGCCGCGATGTCGCGGCCGAGGGAATCCGTGCCCAGGATGTAGCGCGGGTCCGCGAAGGGCCAGATCTCGGGGCGGCCGACGATCCGGAGCGGAGGGCGCGGATAGAGCCAGGATGCCGCGAGCGCGAGGCCGACGATGACGAGGATCACCACGAGGCCGATCAGGGCCGCGCGGTTCCGGGCGAAGCGCCGCAGGAAGGCGAGGAAGAACGACGGGGAGGATCGCGCCACGGCTAGCGGGCCCCGATGCGGGGATCGAGCCTGAGATAGGCGATATCGACCGCGACGTTCGCGCAGGCGACCACGATCGAGCTCAGCACCAGGACGCCGAGAACGACCGGGAAGTTCCGGCTCTGCACGCTGTCCAGCATGAGGCTGCCGATGCCGGGCCAACTGAACACGGCCTCGACCACGACGCTGCCGCCGAGCACGGTCCCGATCTGCAGGCCGAGCAGCGTGACGACCGGCAGGAGAGCGTTGCGGGCGACGTGCGCGACCACGACGCGGCCGCGCGACAAGCCCTTCGCCTTCGCGGTCCGGATGAAGTCCATCCGGGACACCTCCAGCATCGAGGCACGCATCACGCGGGCATAGACGGCGGCGTAGAAGAGCCCGAGCGTCATGGCCGGCAGCGCGAGATGGCGGGCGACGTCCGCGATGTCCGCGAAGACTCCGCCCGCGCCCCCGATCTCCCGCATGCCGCCGACCGGGAGCCAGCCGAGCCGGACCGAGAACAGGATCGTCAGCATGATCCCGAGCCAGAAGGTCGGGGCCGCGAAGAAGAACACGGCGAGGAGCGACACGACGTTGTCCCAGAGCGTGTTGACCTTCACGGCCGCGATCACGCCGGCCGTCACCCCGACCAGGAGCGCGATCGAGATGCTGGTCAGCATCAGCAGCACCGTCGCGGGCAGGCTCGCCATGATCACCTCGAACACGGTCGCGTTCTGCCGGTACGAGTATCCGAAGTCGAAGTGCAGGACGGACCAGATGTACTTCAGGAGCTGGACGTAGGGAGGCTTGTCCATGCCGTAGGTCACCCGGAGGCGCTCCAGCATCGCCGGATCGCTGATCTGCTGCTCGGCGCTCATGACGTCCAGGAAGCTGCCGGGCGCCATCTGGATCAGCACGAAGTTCAGCACGATGACGACGAGGATGAGCGGGACGACCTGGGCGAGGCGCTTCAGCAGGATCTGGAGCATGAGAGCCGCCGATCAGCGATCCAGCCAGATGTCCGACCAGCCCTCGCCCAGGTAATCGGCGAGGTTCGAGTGGTTGCGGACGTCGGATCGGGCGACGGTGACCGATTCGATGTCGACGAGCGACGTGAGGGGCAGGTCGGTCGAAAGGATGCGCTGGAACTCGTGCGCGAGAGCCACCCGCCGCTTCGGATCCGTCTGCGTGGTGAGCTCCGCCACCGCAGCGTCGAGCCTCGGGTTGGAGTAGCCGTTGGCGTTCCGGAACGCCGCGCCCTTCACGATGCCGTCCGTCGTGAAGAAGTTGGTCCATTGCGGCACGAGCTCGACCGCGCCCGAATTGTTCGAGACCGCGATGTCGTAGTCGTAATCGGTGTAGATCCGCTTCAGCGACGTCGGCCGGTCCGGGATCGCGAGGTCGACCTTGATGTCGACGTCTTCGAACGCCTGTTTCAGGTATTGACCGATCTTGACGTTCTCCTCGAACCACCCCGCCGAGACGAGGTTGATCGAGAAGCGGCTGCCGTTCTTCACCGGGAAGCCGGCCGCATCGAGCAGCTTGCCGGCCTTCTTCGGGTCGAACGGGTAGGCCGGCAGGTCCTTCGTGAAGAAGAGCGGGTTCGAGGCCGGGATCGGGCCGGAGGAGGGCTGCGCGCGGCCGAAATAGATCGTGTCCGCGATGAAGGCGCGGTCGATCGCGTACATCAGGGCCTGCCGGACGTCGCCGCGGGTGACGATCGGGCGCCGGCTGTTGAACTCGACGGTCGCGACCCATTGCGAGCTGACGTAGCCCTTCGTCTCGACGACGTAGCGGCCGGTCGCGGCGAGGCGCTTCAGGTCGGGCGGCGGGATCGGATTGAACACCCCGATGTCGAGCTGCCCCGCCTCGAGCGCGGCCGAGCGCGAGGCGGGGTCCCGCCACCAGCGGATGACGAGCTGGTCGAGATAGGGCAGCCCCGGGTTCCAGTAGCCGTCGTGCCGCACGAGCTCGACATGGCTGCCCCGGACCCATTGCTTCAGCTTGAACGCACCCGTCCCGATCACCTGGTTGTTCGCCGGGTTCGTGAGGATGTCCCGGCCTTCGTAGACGTGCTTCGGGATGCAGAGCCCGGCCTTTCCGGCCAGCACCGACTTCAGGAAGAACTCCGGCGTCGAGGCCTTGAACGTGAGCCGCACCGTCAGCGGGTCCACGGCCTCGGCGTTGGTCAGCCCGTCGAGGGCGCCTCCGGACGAGATCGGCTTCCAGTACTGCATCGCGTTGAACACGACGTCGTCGGCCGTGAAGGGCTTCCCGTCGTGCCAGGTGACGTTCGGCCGGAGCTTGATCGTGTAGCTGCGGAAGTCCTCGGCCGGGTTCACCTCGAGCGCGAGGACCGGCTGGAACTTGAGATCGAGATCGAGCTTCAGCAGGCGCTCCAGCAGCTTCGTCGACGTGAAGTAGGGGCTGGACCCGCCGCCGGCCGGCACGAACAGCGCCTGCGGCTCGAACCCGCCCCAGGTCGCGAAGAGGGTGCCGCCCCGCTTCGGCGGTCCGCCCGGCGCAGCCGTGCCCGGGCGCCCGGACAGGCCGAGCGCCGCGGCGGCGGCCGTAGTGGCGAGGAGATCGCGGCGTGAGACGCTCATGACATGGTCCTTCCCGTCGCGGCGAGACGATCCCGTCCGCCCGCTCTCGTTTCCAGTCGTGACCTTCGTCCGGGTCGCTCTCCCGAACCTCTCGCGTCCGGCGCTCAGGCCTGCGTCGAGTAGGTTGCGCGTCCGATCGCAAGGAGCGCGCCTTTGTCGTCGAACACGTCGATATCCGAGATGCCGACGCTGCGGCCGTTGCGCCGGACGCGCGCCGTCACGGTCAGCGCCGTGTCGATCGCGGGCCGGAGGTAATCGACCCGGAAGTTCACGGTCGGCAGGCCGCGGCCGAGCAGCATGATGAGGGCGTAGTCGCCGACCGTGTCGATGATCGAGGCGATCGGGCCGCCATGCCACTGCTTCGACCCGGCGCCGCGCTCGAATTCGGGCCGCATCGGGGCCTTCATCGTGATCTCGCCCTTGTCGTGGTCGAGCGACACGACCGTCAGCCCGCAGAAGGCGATGAAGGGCGAGCTGTCCAGCTTCGCCTGGACCTCGTCGGCGGAGAGCGCGCTCACGGTGTCACCACGATCTTGCCGAAGACCTTGCGGTCCTCGATCACCTGCAGGGCGGCCGCGGCCTCCGTGAGCGGATAGGTCCTGTCGATCAGCGCCTTCAGCTTCCCCGACCCGACGAGCTCGAACAAGGTCCGGATGTCGTCGGGCTCCCAGCCGTTCGATCCCAGGACCTGCAGCTCGAAGGTCCAGATGAAACGCAGGTCCTCGGGCGGCGCATAGCCCGCGGTCGCCCCGCAGGTCAGGATGCGGCCGCCGAGCCTGAGGCAGCGCAGCGACTTCACCCAGGTGTCGCCGCCGGTGAAGTTGACCACCACGTCGACGCCGCCGCCGGCCGCGAACCGGCGCCGGGCCGGCTTGCCGTGGCGCGTGGTGATCGCCTTCAGGAAGTCCTCCTGCGTGTAGAGGATGATCTCGTCCGCCCCGAGCTCGCGCAGGCGCTCCCCCTTCTCCTCGCTGCCGGCGGCCGCGATGACATAGGCGCCTGCGAGCTTCGCGAGCTGGACGCAGCACACGCCGACACCGCCGCTCGCGCCCAGGATCAACACCTTCTCGCCGGCCTGGACCTTGCCGATCGTGGTCATCATCCGGAGCGCGGTCCCGTAGGCGACCGGCAGCGCCGCGGCCTGCTCGAACGAGACGCCCTCCGGGATCGGGATGAGCTGGTGCGCGCGGGCCCGGCACAGCTCGGCCAAGCCCCCGTCGACCGTCTCGCCCATCAGCCCGCCCTCGACGCGGTTGATCGGGTCCACCAGGACCCGATCGCCGATCGACCAGCCCGTGACGCCCGGGCCGATGCTCGCGATCTCGCCGACGACATCGAGCCCGATGATCACCGGGAGGGGGATCTTGATGCCGGGCATCCCCCGGCGCGTGAACACGTCGTGATAGTTGAGCGAGCTCGCCCGGACCCTGAGGACGACGTCGCCCTCACCGGCGACCGGATCGGGATAGGTCTCCTCGTAGCGGAGCTGCTCGGTCCCGCCATGCTCCCTTAAGACGACTGCCTTCATGATCTCGTGGGTCCTTCTTCGATGGTCCGGCCCGGCGAGGCCGCCCGGGGACGCATGATGGATGCAGTCTCGGCACCTCGCTGCCCGGACGCCGGGAGCAGGTGCGTCGGTTCGGTCGGTCTGCGGACGGAGATCACCGCGCGAGCGTCCGGACAGAGCGAAGGAGGTGCGGACATCTGCGGCCGGAGGTCAGCAAGAAGGATGCCGGTATCCGGGGCACGAGGCTGCCACTGGGGATCGCTCTGTCCATGTCTCGGCACCGTATCACGCGAATTTCACAATGAAATCGCTTTGAACGTTCGGGTCGTGGATGGAACGGTCCTCGAGGCAGGAGCCCAGGAAAGAATCGCCTCGCCCAGGTTTTCGGCAGTCGTCCGGACGACCGATCGCCGACAGTGCCGGAGATGCGCGGTCTTTTGATCGAGGTGCCACCCCCGGCCGGATCGGGCCGGGACAAGATGGCGTCGATCGTGCGAGCACCGGCGCGTCGGCCAGCCGGCCGCGGGAGCTCCTCGATGAAACACGCATGCGTCGCCGCCCTCATGGTCGCGGTGAGCGTCGGCACGGCGGTGGCGCAACCCTTCCCGTCGCGGCCGATCACGATGATCGTGCCGTTCGGCGCCGGTGGGCCGACCGACGCGCTGGCCCGGATCGTCGCCGAGCGGATGCGGGTCGCGCTCGGCCAGACCGTGGTGATCGACAACGTGACCGGAGCGTCGGGCACGATCGGGATGACCCGCGCCTCGCGGGCCACGCCCGACGGCTACACGATCCTGCTCGGCAACTGGCCCTCCTTCGTGGTCGCGAGCGCGACCTACGCGCTGCCCTACGACGTCCAGACGGGCTTCGAGCCGATCGCCCTCCTGCCGAACAATCCCTACGTCGTCGTGAGCCGGAACGACGTGCCCGCGAAGAACCTGACGGAGTTCGTGGCCTGGTTGAAATCGACCGACAGGGCCTCGGCCGGGACCGGCGGCCCGGGCGCCGGGCAGCACGTCAGCGGCCTCTACTTCCAGAAGTCGACCGGCACGCAGTTCCAGTTCGTGCCCTATCGGGCCGGCTCGTCCGACATCATGCGCGACCTCGTGGCGGGTCACATCGACCTCTCCTTCGACCAGGCGATCAGCGCGCTTCCCTATGTCCGGACCGGTCAGGTGAAGGCCTACGCGGTCACGGGCAAGAACCGGCTCGCGGCCGCGCCCGACATCCCGACCGTGGACGAGGCCGGCGCGCCCGGCATCTACATCTCGACCTGGTTCGGCCTCTGGGCGCCGAAGGGCACGCCGGCCGAGACCGTCGCGAAGCTGAACGCGGCCGTCGTCGAGGCGCTGGCCGACCCGTTGGTCAGGACACGCCTCTCCGACCTCGGCCAGGAGATCCCGGTCGCCGCCGAGCAGACCCCGGCCGCGCTCGGAGCCCACCTCAAGGCCGAGATCGAGAAGTGGTGGCCGATCATCAAGGAGGCCCGGATCAAGACCGAGTGACGCGTTTCCGTCATTGCGAGCGCAGCGAAGCAACCCAGGCTTCAGCGCACGACCTCCTGGGTTGCTTCGCTGCGCTCGCGATGAAGGGTCGCGTGGGGTGCCTCACATCAGCGGCGGCAGCTCCACCCACCGCCGCTCGCGGCTCGACCGATAGGCCGCCTCGGCGAGCTGCACGCCCTTCGCGCCCTCGATCAGGCCGTAGGGGAACGGCGCGTCGTCGAGCAGGTGGCGGATGAAGAGCTCCCAGCCGGCCCGGTAGCTGCCGGTCGGCCGCTCCGGCATCGGCAGCCTCGTCCAGTCGTCGAAGAAGCTCGCGGTCGGCGGCAGCGCGGAGGCCATCGGGCCACCGGGCGCCTCCGCGGCACGCTGGGTGTAGCAACCGAACGGCCCGGCGACGGCCGACCCCGCCGTCCCGTCGATCTGGACCTGGATCGGGAACTCGCGGTGGACGCGCGTCGCCCAGCTCGAATGGACGGACGCGACCGCGCCGCCCTCGAGCTCGAGCGAGGCGAAGACGCTGTCGTCGACATCGACCGCGAAGGGCTGGCCGGCCTCGTCGCGCCGCCGCGGGACCTGCGTCCGGCAGGTCGCGCTGACCGCCCTGACCTCGCCCGCGAGGCGATCCAGCATGTAGCGCCAATGCGGAAACATATCGAGGATCAGGCCGCCGCCGTCCCGGGCACGGTAGTTCCAGCTCGGGCGCTGGCCGGGCTGCGTCTCGCCGTCGAAGATCCACCGGCCCATCTCGATCCGGACCTCGAGCAGCCGCCCGAAGAAGCCCGAGCGGCGAAGGCCCAGCATCGCCGCGAAGCCCGGCAGGAAGAGCTTGTCCTGCACGGTCCCGTTCTTCAGGCCGGCGGCGGCCGCCTCGCGGCCGATCGCGAGCGCGTCGTCGAGCGAGCCCGCGATCGGCTTCTCGACATAGACGTGCGTCCGGGCCGCGATCGCCTTGCGGACCACGCCGACCCGCATCCCGGAGGGTGCCGCGTCGAAGAGCATGTCGATCCCGGGCAGCGCGAGCGCCCCGTCGAGGTCCGTCGTCCAGCGCGGGAAGCCGGTCTCGGCCGCGACGGCCCGGAGCTTCTCCTCGCTCCGGCCGACGAGGACCAGATCGGGCATCGCGCGGTCGCCGTTCGCGAGCGGGAGCCCGCCCTCCTCCCGCATGGCCACGAGGCCGGGAAGGTGATGCTTCCGCGCGAGCTCGCCCGTCGCGCCGTTGAACACGATCCCGAGGCGCCGCTCCGTCATCGTGCGGCCTGCGCGCCGGAGGCGGCCTCCCGGCCGGGGCCGGCCCCGCCCGCGGCGTTCGCCTTCGCGTAGGCCGCGACCTCGGCATGGGTCGCGAACCAGCAGCCGCCCTTCGCCTTCGCGAGCCGGATCAGCTCGTCGATGATCCAGATGCGCGAGCGATAGCCGATGATGTGCGGGTGGCACGTGAGCTGGAACAGCCCGCCCTCGTCCCAGGCGGCCTCGAACTCGCGCCGGAACACGTCGAAGGCGCCCTCCGGCGGCGTGTAGGGCCGGAGGCCCGTCCAGCGGTTCATCATGAAGTACACCGCGTCGTCGCGCACCCATTCCACCGGAAGCTCGACGATGCCGGTCGGGGCGCCGTCGAGGAGGAGCTCGTAGCAATCCTCGTCCGCCATCAGCGACGAGTCGTAGGCGAGGCCGAGCTCGGTCTCGATCCGGAGCGTGTTCGGGCTGAAATCCCAGGACGGCGTCCGCATGCCGACCGGCCGCCGCCCCGTGATCCCCTCCAGCGCGTCGGCGGCCCGGAAGGTGAGGTCGCGCTCCGCCTCGTAGGGCAGCACGGAGTTCAGCTCGTGAATCCAGCCGTGGATGCCGATCTCGTGTCCCTCGGCCACGATGCGCCGCTGCTCGTCAGGGTAGAGAAGGCCGATCACGGCCGGGACGTAGAACGTGGCCGGCACCCCCTGCCGGGCGAGGAGCGCCAGGATGCGGGGCACGCAGACCCGGTTGCCGTACTGGCCCCAGGACATCCGGCCGATCGACTTGCCCCCGTCACGCAGCTCGAGCGATTCGTGGTCGGAATCGAAGGACAGCGCGACCGCGCAGCGTGCGCCGCCGGGCCACGCGGCCGGCCGGTAGCTCCGGCCGGCCCGGACCTGGTCGACGAGCCCGCGCCAATGCGCCTCCGGCCATTGCCACGGTTCGAGGCTGTCCGCCGGTGGGTTCATCGCGTGATCTTTCGCAGGGCGGACGCCGCCGGGCCGAAGCCGTAGCGCTGGCGATGCGCGGGCTCAACCGGGAGATGGACCGCGCCGCAGCGGCAATGGCTCGCGCCCTGCGTCCAGCGCCAGCCGGCCCGATCCCTGCTTGACAAGCGAGGGAGCGATCCGCCCTCTCGGGCGTGGCAAACGGCAGGGTACAGATGGGCGAGGCGGCGGCCGCCGAAGACGGCCTCGACGACGTGCCGACCCGGCGGCCCGGGCAGGGTCTCGCCTGGCGGCGCGTCCTCGAGGGCGCGAGCCCGGCAATCCTCATCCTCGCGCTCCTCGTCGCCTGGGAGGTCGCGGTCAGGGGTTTCGACGTCCCGCGCTTCCTGCTGCCGGCCCCGAGCGAGGTGGCCCGGCTGATCTACGAGGAATGGCCGCTGATCCAGATGCACTCGCTGAGCACGATCGGCAGCGTCCTGACCGGCTACGGGGCGGCGGCCGTCTTCGCGCTCGCGGTCTCCGCGCTCATGATCCGCTTCCCCTTCGCGGAGCGGCTCATCATGCCGATCTTCGTCGCCCTGCAGAGCGTGCCGAAGATCGCGATCGCGCCGCTGATCCTCGTCTGGGTCGGGGCGGGGCTCGCGTCCAAGGTCCTGGTCGTCGCCTCGATCGCGTTCTTCCCGATCGTGATCAACACGATGACGGGCTTCCACGAGGTGGACCGGGGCTTGCGGGACGTGTTCCGGTCGGTCGCCGCGACCGAGCGCCAGACCTTCCTCCGGCTTCGGCTCCCCTACGCGACGCCCTACATCTTCGCCGGGCTCAGGATCGCGACGACCCTCGCGGTGCTGGGCGCGATCGTGGCCGAGTGGCTGGCCGCCTCGAACGGGCTCGGCTACCTGGTCCTGTCGGGCTCGTTCAACTTCAACACCGCCCGCTCCTTCGCGGCGATCATCGCGCTGGCCGTGATCGGCACCGCCTTCTTCGCCCTGATGTCCGCCGTCGAGCGCAGGATCGCCTGGCGCCGCGACCCTGGCGACGCGACCACGACCGCCTGAACGGGAGAACCGCGTGACACGACGAAACCTCTGGCTCGCCGCGCTCGCCGCCCTGGCCTTCGTGGCCGGCCTCGCGCCGGGCCGAGCGGCCGACACGGTCGTGCTCCGGATCAACTTCACGCCCTGGGGCATGCACGCGCCGATCTTCGGCGGCCGCGCGCAGGGGTTCTACGCCCAGGAGGGCATCGAGCTCGAGATCAGGCCGCCCTCGGCCGGGCAGCAGAACGAGGTCTTCATCGGCCTCGGCCGCGAGCAGTTCGGGCTCTCGAACGCGGACGGCTTCATCAAGGCGCGCGCGTCGGGCGTCCCGGTCGTGGCCGTGATGGCGGACGAGCCCGACAACCCGTTCTCGATCATCACCCTGAAGAAGGGCGGGATCGACGCCCCGGCGAAGATGAAGGGCAAGAAGCTCGCCTGGTTCCCGAGCAACGTGAAGGGCCTCGTCGAGCCGGTTCTCCGAAGCGGCGGCCTCTCCCTGTCCGACATCGAGTTCGTGAACGTTGCCCGCGGCGCCGAGATCCAGATGATG
This sequence comes from uncultured Enterovirga sp., assembly GCA_964244795.1. GTDB lineage: Bacteria > Pseudomonadota > Alphaproteobacteria > Rhizobiales > Beijerinckiaceae > Enterovirga. Next base: position 12,045 of record CAXTKM010000018.1, on the reverse strand, counting down.
GCGGCGGGTCAGGTCGACGCGGCTTTCGGGTACGCGTTCGGGCAGGCGCTGACGCTCGACATGCGGGGCTTCCCGACACAGGTCATGCCGGTGAAGGACTACGGCGTGAAGTTCTACGGCACCGTCATCTACACGGGCGACGCCCTCCTGAAATCGAACCCCGACCTCGTCCGCCGCTTCGTCCGGGCCACGCTGAAGAGCTACATCTGGACTCGGGACAACATGGAGGCGGCGGTCGCCGAGGTCGTGAAGGTCTCGCCGGACCGCGAGCTGAAGCTCGAGTCCCGGAAGCTCGCGATCATCTACGGCCTCTACAACACGCCGGATTACGCCGAGCGCTTCGGCACGATGAACGACGACAAGTGGCAATCCTCGATCGACATCCTGGCGGCATCCGGCGACCTGCCGAAGAAGCCGACCGCGAAGGAGATGTACACGAACAGCGTGATCGAGGGCCTGGAGGAGGCGAAGACCCTGAGCCGCCTCGTCGGCGCCCGGACCACGAATTGATGCGATCTCGACCGCACCGCTCACCCGGGCGAAAGCCGGGACTCAGGCTCGGCCGTGCTCCTGGGTGCCGGCCGTCGCCGCCAGGAGCGGGTCGGGGTTGATGGGAGAGGATTCCGACTCCCTGACTGTTGCCCCACCGCCGACCCCCGACGCGCCATCCGCCGGCATCGCGGTTCGCGGCGTCGACGTCACCTACGGGGCCGGGACCCGGGAGCGGGTCGCGGCCGTCTCCGGGATCGACCTCGACGTGCCGGACGGGTCCTTCGTGTCGCTCGTCGGTCCCTCGGGTTGCGGCAAGAGCACGCTGCTCCGGGTCGTGGCAGACCTGATGGCGCCGAGCGCCGGGACCGTCCGGATCGGCGGCGCCTCGCCGGCGGAGCTCCGCCGCCGGGGCCGGATCGGGCTCGTGTTCCAGCAGGCGAACCTGATGCCCTGGCTCCGGATCGACGACAACGTGCGGCTCCTGGAGGACCTGGTCGCGGGACGCGGCGGCGAGCGACGCCGGGCCGACGTGCCGGCGCTGCTCGACCTCGTCGGGCTGAAGGGGTTCGAGGCGAAGCGGCCGCACCAGCTCTCCGGCGGAATGCAGAGCCGGGCCGCGCTCGCCCGCGCGCTCGCGCTCGACCCGGCGGTGCTCCTGATGGACGAGCCCTTCGCGGCGCTGGACGAGATCACCCGCGACCGCATGGCCTTCGAGCTGATGCGGGTCTGGCAGCATCACCGCAAGACCGTGCTCTTCGTCACGCATTCGCTCGCCGAGGCGGTGTTCCTGTCGGACACCGTGGTCCTGATGAGCGCCCGGCCCGGCCGCATCCACCAGGTCTTCCCGATCGACCTGCCCCGCCCGCGCGACCGCGAGACCCGCCTCGACGACCGCTTCCTGCATCTCGTCGGCGAGATCAACCGCGAGCTGTACCGGGTGATGTCGTGACGTTTGCTCGCCGCTGCCTGTCATTCCGGGGCGGCGAAGCCGAGCCCGGAACCCATAAACGCTCACACCGTCGATGCGGCACCCAGCGGTGCCAGGGCTGGCATCGTCAGCGTTTATGGGTTCCGGGCTCTCGCTTCGCGAGCCCCGGAATGACAGCGACGACGCCCTTCGGCTAAGCCGAACCATCTGCGACGAAAGCCACAAGCTCCTCATGATCGACCACGTCATCCGCAACGCCCGCCTGCCCGGGCGCGACGACCTCCTCGACATCGGCTTCTCGGGCGGACGCATCGCGGCGCTGGAGCGCGGGCTCGGCTGCGACGCGCCCGAGCACGACGCGGAGGGATGCCTGTGCTGCGGCGGGCTCGTCGAGACCCACATCCATCTCGACAAGTCGCGCATCATCGACCGCTGCGGGCCGGCCCCCGCCGGGCGCGGGCACCTCGCCATGGAGCGGGTGTCGGACGTGAAGCACACGTTCACGGTCGAGGACGTCTACGAGCGCGCGAAGATCACGCTCGAGCGCTGCATCGCGAACGGGACGACCCGGATCAGGACCCATGTCGAGGTCGATCCGAAGGTCGGGCTCCGGGGCTTCGAGGGCGTCCAGGCGCTGGTGAAGGAGTATGCCTGGGCGATCGACATCGAGATCTGCGTGATGCCCCAGGAAGGGCTGACCAACAATCCCGGCACGGACGAGCTGATGGTCGAAGCGATGCGGCGCGGTGCGCGAGTCGTCGGCGCGGCCCCGAACTACGACACCGATCCCGCGGCGCAGATCCGCCGCGTCTTCGAGATCGCGCGCGCGTTCGACGCCGATATCGACATGCATCTCGATTCGGGCATCTCGCCCGAGCATCTCGATGCCGTGCTGGTCTGCGAGCTGACCGATCGATACGGCTGGGGCGGCCGGGTCGCGTTCGGGCACGGCACCAAGCTCTCCACCATGCCGCCCGCCGAGCAGGCCGCCTGGGCGCGGCGGCTCGGCGACGCGGGGGTCGCGGTGACGGTGCTGCCCGCGACCGACCTGTTCCTTATGGGCCGCGAGCGCGACTACAACGTCCGCCGCGGGCTCGTCGACGCGAACCTCTTCGTCGCGAACGGATGCAACTGCTCGCTGTCCACGAACAACATCCTGAACCCGTTCACGCCCTTCGGCGACTGCTCGCTCATCCGGATCGCGAACCTGCACGCGAACGTGCTCCAGGTGGGCGACCGGGAGGGCATCGCCGAGTGCTTCGCCATGGTGACGGAGCGCTCGGCGCGCCTCCTGAACCGTCCGGATTACGGCATCGCTGTCGGCAACCCGGCGGATGTCGTGGTCATCGACGCGGCAGGCCCGACCTCGGCCGTGGCCGAGGTCGCCCAGCCGCTCGCGGCTTTCAAGAACGGCCGGCGCACGGTCACCCGCACGCGGCCGGAGCTGCACCGCCCCGCGTGACGCCCTCCGGGCGGGGGATGGCCGTCGGGCGAAGGTTCGGGGCTCCTCGGAGGCTCGAAGGCCGGAAGCCAGACCGGAAATCCCGTCCCACGCACCCCCTTGCGTCATGCTGAGGAGCGCCGAAGGCGCGTCTCGAAGCACGCACAACGGTCGCAGCGTGCTTCGAGACGAGCCGCCTCGCGTCTCTCCTCAGCATGACGCAGGGAGGGGTTCGGAGCTTTGGTCAGATCCTGAGGCGGTCAACCGCCATCGTGTTCCAGGTCATGCCGGCGCCGGGACGGTCCGGGATGACGGCGGAGCCGCGCACGATCTCGAGCGGTTCTTCCAGGATCGCGTCCGCCCAGTCGACGTATTCGAGCCAGCCCCCGGTCGGGGTCGCGGCGAGGAGATGCGCGCTGACCTCCGGGAACAGGTGCGACGACATCTCGATGCCATGCGCGGCCGCGAGGCCCGCCGCCCCCATCCAGCCGGTGACGCCACCGATCCGGCCGTAGTCCGGCATCACGAGGTCGCAGGCGTCGCGCCGCAGGGCGTCGGCCATGCCTTCCGGGCCGTTGAAGTTCTCTCCGATCTGGAGCGGCATCGCGAGGCTGCGCGCGATGCGGGCATGGCCGAGATGATCGTCGTGCCGGATCGGCTCCTCGAGCCAGGACACGCCCTCGCTCTCGAGCGCGCGGCCCCGCCGGAGCGCCTCGGTGACCGTGAGCGCCTGATTGTAGTCGACGAAGATCTCGACCGCGTCCGGCAGGCGCGCCCGCACGGTGCGGATCACGGCTAGATCGTCCGCGAGCGAAGGATGTCCGAGCCGGAGCTTCACGGCCGCGAAGCCTCCGGCGAGAAGCGCCTCGGCCTCGTCGGCCGCGGCCTCCGGGGCCATGAGGCCGAGACCGCTGGAATTGTAGGCCCGTATGGGACGGGGCGGCGATCCGAGGACGGTCGAGAGCGGCAGGCCGGCAGCCCTCGCCTGAGCGTCCCAGAGCGCCCCGTCGAGGGCCGAGAGCGCCATCCTGGTGGCGCCCACCACGCCGATCAGGGCGAAGCGTCGGGCCAGCATCTGGCCGATCTCGAGCGGGCTCGCCGGCCGGCCGCGGACCAGGTCGACGGCGTCCGCGAGGAGAGCCGCGATCGCGGCCGCGCCGCTCTTCCGGTAGCAGAACAGATAGGTCCGCCCGGTCACGCCCTCCTCCGTGTCGAGATCGACCAGCAGGAGGGGCGCGGCCCTGACAGTCGCGGCGCTGGTGCCCAGCGGAAACCGCATCGGCACCTCGACCGCGACGGTCCGGACGCCCCGGATCGTGAGGCCGGATCGCCGCGTGGCCGCGGCCGGGAGGATGGATGGCGGCGCGGTCTCCCGACCGGTCATGCGGCGGCTCCGATCGGGTCCTCGCCGTGTTCCGCCAGGGCCAGGATGTCCGCGATCGCGCGGTTCAGCGGCGTCGGCACGCCGGCCTTCCGGCCCAGCCGCACGACGCCGCCGGCGAGCCAGCGGACCTCGAGCGGCCTCCCGCGCTGAAGGTCGTGATGCATCGACGACGTCATGTCCGGGGCGACGTCGTCGGCCAGCACGAGGCGGCGCTCCGCGTAATCGGGCGGCAGATCGACCCCGAGCGCGCGCCCGACCGCCACGACCTCGCTCATCACGTCGTGCAGGAAGGCCCGGGTCCGGGGGTTCTCCCGGATCGGGCCGATCGCCCGGCGCATCGTCGCCGTGGTCCCGGACAGCCCGACCAGGAAGACGAACTTCTGCCAGATCTCGCGGCGGATGTCGGGCGACAGCTCGGCATTTATCCCGCCCCTCAGGCACGCCTCCAGGAAGGCCTCGCCGCGGGCGGATCGGCTGCCGTCGAACTCGCCGAAGATCAGGCGCTGCATCGGACCCGTCTGCCGGATCACGCCCGGACGATCGATCGTCGTCGCGACGTAGCCGACGCCGCCCATCATACGGGAGCGATCGATCGCGGCCGCGAGGTCCTCGTCCTTGAGGACGCCGTTCTGGAAGGAGATGACGGTCGTGTCCGGGCCGACGAGCGGGCGGATCTGTTCCAACGCCGTCTCGGTGTCCCAGAGCTTGACCGCGAACATCACGAGATCGGCCATCCCGATCGTCGCAGGGTCAGCCGTGACCTCGACGCGGTCGAGGTGGATCGGGTCTGGGCCGCCCTCGATGGACAGCCCCCGCTCGCGCATCGCCGCGAGGTGGGCTCCCCGGGCCACGAACGCGACGTCCGCGCCGCCCCGGGCGAGGCGGGCTCCGAAATACCCGCCGACCCCGCCCGATCCCATGATCGCGATACGCATGCTGGTGCACCCATGTGATGTGAGACGAGACGTCAGGCCGCGATCCGGCTCGCCTCGTCGAGGCTGTCCCGGAGCGCGCGGTCGAGGATGTCGAGCCCGCGGTCGATCTCGTCGTGGGAGACGGTCAGCGGCGGGGCGATCCGCCAGACGGACCCGCGCTCCGGGCGGCGGCGGATGTTCATGCTGAGCCCGAGCTCGAAGCACCGGCTCGTGGTCAGCGCACCCAGCCGGTGGGCGGGCGTCCGGGTCTCGCGGTCCGTGACCAGCTCGACCCCGAGCAGCAAGCCCTCGCCGCGAATGTCGCCGATCGCCTCGTAGCGCTGCTGCAGGCCCTCCAGGCCTCGGCGCAGATAGGCGCCCATCGCGCTCGCCCGCGGGACGAGCTTCTCCTCGGCGATGACCCGCAGCACCGCGAGCCCGACCTCCCCGAGGAGCGGGTCCGAGACGTGGCTCGTGTAATACGCGAAATGCTTCTCGTGCACGTCCTGTTCGATCGCGGGGGTCGTGATCGTCCCGGCGAGCGGGAGGCCGCCGCCGAGCGTCTTCGAGACGCTCATGATGTCCGGCACGACGCCGTGGAAGTCGGAGCCGGTCCGGTGCCCGATCCGGCCGAACGCCGTCTGGGCCTCGTCGAAGATCAGGAGCATGCCGCGGTCGTCGGCGGCCCGGCGGAGCCCCTCGACGAACACCTTCGGGGGGACGAGCACCCCGCCCGCGCTGATGATCGGCTCGAGGATGATCGCCGCTCCCCGGCCGGTGGACTGCATGTCGTAGAGCTTCAGCCCGATCTCGAGGCAGGCGAGCGCCTCCTCGTCCGGGCTCATTCCCGGGAAGGTCGGCCGGTAGGCGTTCGGCTCCGGGATCACGAAGACGCCGGGCGTCGGCACGCCGTAGCCCTTGCGGTCGCTCGCGAGCGAGACCGAGCTCGCGCCGCCCGTGATCCCGTGCCACGAGCCGCCCATCGCCAGGACCTCGTAGCCGCCGGTGTACATCTTCGCCATCCGGAGAGCCGCCTCGTTGCTCTCCGAGCCCGTGTTCACGAACAGTGATTTCGTGAGCCCCTCGGGCATCCAGTCGCGTGCGAGCACCTCCGCGAGCTCGGCCACGACCTCGGGGATCATGCCGCTGAACATGTGAAAGGCCTTCTGGCCCGCCCGGTTCACGGCCTCCACGATGGCCGGGTGATTGTGCCCGATCGTCGCGCACATCTGGCCGGAGGTGAAATCCAGCACCTCGCGCCCCGTGTCGTCCCGCACGATCGACCCCAAAGCGCTCGTGAACAGGTTCGGGAACGCGTCCCCGCCATACCGGACGAGGAATTCCGAGGCGGCGGACCGCAATCTGTCGCTCAACGCACGTCTCCCGGATCGATCTCGGCTCGACCGTATCCCGCGTGCCCGACCGTCACAAACACGTCCGGTCGGCGGTCCGGCCCGCGCGCCTCACGGTCTGGCGCATGACAGCCTCATGGCTTCGGTCGCACGGCAGGCGGGAGGGCCGGATGCCGATGGCATACGGCTTGCCACGTGGGGGGCCTTCCGGCCAAGCTGCGCGGGCCGCATCCGCGGAGCAGCCCGCAAGGCTCGCGCCGGAGCGACCGAGAGGGCTGACGCGATGAGACCGATGACCCGTGCGCTGCTTCTGGCCGCGTCGACTCTTCTGGCCGCGTCCACGCTTCTGCCCGCAGGCCAGGCCCTCGCGGCCGACGTCATGGAGGCCATCAAGAGCCGCGGGACCCTGATCGTCGGGGTGAAGGCGGACTACAAGCCGTTCGGCTTCCGGGACCCGACCGGCGCCCTGGTCGGGATCGAGCCCGATCTCGCGTCCGACCTCGCGAAGAGGCTGGGCGTGAAGCTCGAGCTGGTCCCGGTGATCTCGTCGAACCGGATCGAGTTCCTGCAGCAGGGCAAGATCGACCTCGTGATCGCCACGATGTCGGACACGCCCGAGCGCCGGAAGGTCGTGCAGGCGATCGACCCGCCGTATTATTCCGACTTCGCGAACGTCATGCTCAGCAAGAGGTCCGGCGTGACGAGCTGGGAAGGACTCAAGGGCAAGGCGGTCTGCGCGACCAGCGCGGCCTGGTACAACCGCGAGATCTCCCGCCGGTACGGTCTCGAGCTGTCCGCCTTCGACGGGTCGGAGAAGCCGCTCTTCGCGCTGAGGCAGGGGAACTGCATCGGCTACGTCTACGATCAGACCTTCCTGCAGGGAAAGATGCTCGATCCGGAGTGGAGCCAGGACCACGCCCTGCCGCTCGCCGGCATCCTCGACACGCCCTGGACGATGGCGGTCGCGCCGGGGCAGGACGCCTTCAAGGCGTATCTCGAAGGCGCTACGAAGGACTGGATGAAGATCGGCACGATCATCGCCCTCGAAAAGAAATGGGGCATCACGCCGACCGAGTATTCCATGAAGATGCACGACAAGTACAAGGCCGCGAGCAACTGAGAGCGGGGCGCCGGACGGCTCACCGGCCGTTCGCCTCCTCATCGTCGGGCGTCTGAGAGGTGGATGTCCTGGCGGAGTGGTTCCAGCGTCTCTACGAGACGACGGGAATCAATTTCACGGTCGTCTACGACCCGTACGACCGCGACCGTTATCTGCGCGGGGTCTGGACCACCGTCTATCTCAGCGCCGTCACGATCGTGATCTCGCTCGCGATCGGCGCGGTCGGGGCCTGGCTGCAGGGATCGCCGCTCCGGGTGGTGCGCTCGGCCGTGAACGGTTTCGTCGTCCTGTTTCGCAACACGCCGCCGCTGGTCCAGATCTACTTCTTCTATTTCGGGCTCGGCACGCTGCTGCCGGCCGCGATCGATGCGTCGGGCGCCCGGCAGCCGCTTCTCGGCAGCGTGCAATGGGCCATCATCGCGCTCGCGCTGTTCGCGGGCGCGTTCAACGTCGAGATCTTCCGATCGGGCATCGAGGCGGTCCCGCGCACGACGATCGAGGCCGCCGAGTCGCTCGGATACACTCGGCTCGGCGCCTACCTGCACATCGTGCTGCCGCTGGCGATCCGGGTCTGCCTGCCGGCGCTGAACAACAACCTCGTCAATCTCCTGAAGACGACGACGCTGGCCTATGCCATCGCGGTTCCCGAGACGCTCTACGCGATCAAGCAGATCTGGTCCGAATCCCAGAACGTCCCGGAGATGATGACGCTGCTACTTCTCACCTACGTGGTCCTGGTCGGGGTCCTGGTCTGGCTGATGCATCGCTGGGAGCGCTCGCTCGCGGTGCCGGGCTACGGGCAATGAGGGACCGCTCCCGCGCACGCCCTGGCTCCTGCCTGCCCGTCCTTCTGCCCTACCGGGCACCCGAGCCGGCGCGGCTCGGCGGAAGGATGCCGCACGCGATGGTGGTCGCGCTGGTCCTGGCCGGCCTTCTCCTCGCTGGGGGCGCGCTCGCCCAGGCGGACGCGCGGCCGTCCGGGTCGCTGTTCGCCCTGCTGCTCAGATGGGCGCCGCTGCTCCTCCAGGGCTTCGCGTTCAACCTCGTGATCTCCGCGCTCGCGATGGCGATCGGCACAGCGTCCGGCGTCGCGCTCGGCCTCGCGCAGATCGGCGGCCCGATCCTCCTCCGGAGATCGGCCTGGGTCGCGACGCAGTTCTTCCGGAACGCGCCCTGGCTCGTGCTGCTCTTCTTCGTGATGTTCCTGGTGCCGTTTCAGGTCCGGATCGGAGGGGTGACGATCCCGCTGCCCGACTGGCTCAAGGCGACCGTGGGATTCGCCCTCCCGGTCATGGCCAACATGTCCGAGATCCTGCGCGGGGCCGTCCGGTCGGTCCCGACCGCGCAGTGGGAGGCCGCGGACGCGCTCGCTTTCACGCCGCGGCAGACGATGTGGATGATCATCCTGCCGCAATGCATCAAGCGGATGATCCCGCCCTGGATGAACCTCTATTCGCTGGTCACGATGGCGACGGTGCAGGCCTCGGTGGTCGGTGTCACCGAGATGCTGACGCTCACGTCACAGGTTCACGCCGCGGAAGGGAGCCGGCCCGAGCTCTTCGCGCCCCTCTACGGCTTCGCGCTCCTCTGCTTCTTCCTCTACTGCTACCCGATCGACCGCTGGACGGCCGGCCTCGAGCGCCGGTTCGCGGTCAGATGAGCGACCCCGGTCCTGCAGTCGCGTCGAGCAAGCCGATCGTGGAGCTCTACGACGTCCGCAAGTCGTTCGGCGCGTTCGAGGTCCTGAAGGGGATCAGCTTCTCCGTCCGGTCGGGCGAGGTGATCTGCATCATCGGGCCGTCCGGCTCGGGCAAGTCGACCCTGATCCGCTGCATCAACGCGCTCGTGCCGATCAACTCCGGGACGATCCGGGTCGACGGCCAGGAGGTGAACGATCCGGGGCTCGACAAGCTCGCGCTCCGGCGCAAGGTCGGCATGGTGTTCCAGCAGTACAACCTGTTCCCGCACAAGACGGCGCTGCAGAACGTGATGATGGCCCCGATCCACGTCCTGAAGCAGGACAGGAGAGAGGTCGAGGCCCGGGCCCGCTCGCTCCTCGCCAAGGTCCGGCTCGAGGGGAAGGAGGACAGCTATCCGGGCGAGCTCTCGGGCGGCCAGCAGCAACGCGTCGCCATCGCGCGCTCGCTCGCGATGCGGCCGCGCGTGATGCTGTTCGACGAGGTCACGGCCGCGCTCGATCCGGAGACCGTGAAGGAGGTTCTGGTGACCATCCGGGAGCTCGCCGAGGAGGGGATGACCTGCATCCTGGTCACGCACGAGATGGGCTTCGCGCGCGAGCTCGCGGACCACATCTATTTCACGGATCGCGGCGTGATCGTCGAGCACGGGCCGCCGGCCGAGTTCTTCGCGGCCGCCCGTGACGAGCGCACGCGCCAGTTCCTGTCGCAGATCCTGTAGACGATTCCCGTTCGCTGTTTCGAACGGTTCCATGCTAATCGCCGCTGCCGACGGGTGCCGATCCCGGCGGACACAGGCAGGAAGTGCGGCAAGGTGGGTCACGTGGGGGGCAAGAGCACGTCGGTCGTGAAATTCAGGAAGAAGTCGACCGGCGCCGTGGTCGAGCCCGCGCCTGCTTCCGCCCCGGACAGGAGCAAGCACAGCTACGAGCAACGCGTTCGCCAGCAGGAGATCCTGACCGAGCTCGGCTTGCTGGCGCTCAAGGGAACGCCGTTTCCCGAGCTGCTGGACCATACGGCCCGGCTGACGTCGGAGGGCCTCCGGGCCGAGTTCTGCAAGGTCCTGGAGTTCCTGCCCGGCCTCAACAGGCTGATCGTGCGGGCCGGCGTCGGCTGGGGCGAGGGCGTCGTGGGCTCTACGACCGTCGGGGCCGACCTCGAGTCGCCCGCCGGATACGCCCTCCGGACGGGAGAGCCGGTGATCTCGAACCATCTCGAGAACGAGGAGCGGTTCAGGACCCCGGATCTGCTCGTCGAGTACGGCATCCGGCGGGCCATGAACGTCATCCTGCAGGGCGAGGGCTCGCCGTTCGGGGTCCTCGAAGCGGATAGCCGGTCGGACGGGGAATTCTCGGAAGCCGACATCACGTTCCTCCAGGGCGCGGCGAACCTCCTCGGGATGGCGATCGAGCGCCAGCGGATGGAGAGCGATCTCAGGGGCGCGCTGGACCGGCAGCAGATGCTGCTGCGCGAGGTCAACCATCGCGTGAACAACAGCCTCCAGATCGTCGGTTCGATGCTCCACATGCAGAGCCGGACGACGACCAGCGCCGAGGTGCAGCACCACCTGCGCGAGGCGTCGAGCCGAATCACGGCGATCGCGCGCGCGCACCAGCGCCTGTACCGGACGGACGAGTTCACGACGCTCGACCTCGGCGCCTACCTGACCGAGATCTGCTCCGATTTCTGCGATGCGACCCCGGGCTGCACGATCGACGTGGCGGCGCCCGCTCACGTGGTCCTCGCGACCGACAGGGCGATCACGGTCGCTCTCCTGATCAACGAGCTCGTGACGAACGTCGCGAAATACGCCTATCCGGTCGGGGAATGCCGGGTCTGGGTCGAGCTGGCCCGCGCGGGAGACGGAATCTCCGTGGCCGTCCGTGACACCGGGGTCGGATTGCCGGCGGATTTCGACCTCGAGACCGGGAAAGGCCTCGGGATGCGGCTCGTGAAATCCTTCACGCAGCAGCTCGCCGGATCGGCCGAGGTCCGCCGTCTCGAGCCCGGAACGGAGATCGTCATCACGTTGCCTTTGGACGCCGCCTCCGGCGGCTGACGGCCGGCCGGGAGCCGGTCCGGGCGTGGAGGGCAGCGCTCCTCGGCCTGCATTCCGGGTGACACGAGCCTCGCGGCTGAACGCGCGAGCCTCGCTTCGACCGCAAACCCTCGCTCAGACAACGAGGCCGAGCAGGCGGGCCGCGTTGCCGCCCAGGATCGCGATCTTGGCGTCGTCCGAGAGGGCAGCGGTTTCGAGGACGTGGTCGACCGGCCGCTGCGACCAGGGAATCGGATGGTCGCTGCCGACCACGACCTGGCCCACCCCGACCTGGCTGACCAGGTAGGCCAGCGCCTCCGGCGTGAACACGAGCGAGTCGAAGAAGATCTGGTTAACGTATTCGCTCGGCTTCTTCTTCAGCGCGATCGCCGGATCGCAGTTCTGGGGCGACACGAAGCAGGCGTGATCCGAGCGTGCCTTGTACGACCCGAGATAGCCGCCGCCATGGGCGGCCAGCACCTTGAGGCCGGGGAAGCGGTCGAGGGTTCCCTCGAAGATGAGATGCTGGAGGGCGATCGTCGTGTCGAGCGGGTTGCCGATGGTGTTGGACAGCCAGCCGTTACCCTTGAAGCGGCCCGCGAGCTGCGGCGTGCTCTGCGGATGGATGAACAGCACGGCGCCGAGCTCCTCGGCCTTCGCCCAGACCGGATGGTATTTC
>CAXTKM010000017.1:0-30958 GCA_964244795.1 uncultured Enterovirga sp. | reverse complement strand
TAGGGATCGACCTTGTCGCGCATGTCGCCCGGCAGGAAGCCGAGCCGCTCGCCCGCCTCGACGGCCGGCCGCGACAGGATGAGCCGCTCGGCCTGCCCGGCTTCGAGCAGCCCGACCGCGAAACCGACCGCGAGCCACGTCTTGCCGGTCCCGGCCGGTCCGTCCGCGAAGACGAGCTCGTTCCGGCGCAGCGCCTTCAGGTAGGAATCCTGGGCGGCGTTGCGGGCCCGGACGGGACCGCGCTTGCGGGTCGCGATCTGCTCGAACTTGCCCGGAGCGGGCGCCGGCGCCTCGGCGGCCTGCGGGAACAGGCTGCCCTGCAGCGCGCTCTCCTGGATCGCGCCGTCGACGTCGCCCAAGGTCACGGCGCCCTCGAGCCTCACGCGCTCGTAGAGGCTCTCCAGCACGAGCCTCGCCCGGGAGGCGAGGTCGGTCGGCCCCTTCACCACGACCCGGTTGCCGAGGGCGTTCAGGACGACGCCGAGCCGCCGCTCGATATGGGCGAGGTTCTGGTCGTAATGGCCGAAGACGAGGCCGGCCAGGCGGTTGTCGTCGAAGGCGAGCGTGATCTCGGCGCTCTCGCCCACCCCGGCGGGCGCGACGCCGGCCACAGGCCTGGCCTCCGCGAAGACGGGATCGTAGGTGCGGGCTCCCGGAGCCGCGAGGCTCGCGCTCCCGGGTCCGCCGGTCCCGGCGCCGGGCCGCACCGTCGCTCGTCTCACGCCGCCTCCGTCCTGTTCGGTACCACTGCGGCGGTCGGGACCACCGCCGCGGTCGGGACCGCGAAAAGGCTGTTCGAGCCGGCTCGGGTCACGAGGACCGGCACCACCTCGCCGATCGCGGCCCCGAGGCCCTCGACCTGCACGGGCTGAAGGTAGGGCGACTTGCCGGCGAGCTGACCCGGGTGCCGGCCCGGCTTCTCGACCAGGATCTCGACGACGCGGCCCACGGACTGGCGGTTGAAAGCCTGGCGATCGCGCTCCAGCAGGTCCTGCAGTCGGGCGAGCCGCTCCGTCCTCACAGGCTCGGGCACCTGATCGGACGCGTCGGCCGCGGGCGTGCCGGGGCGCGGGCTGTACTTGAAGGAGAACGCGGAGGCGAACCCGACCGAGGCCGCGAGCCGCAGCGTCTCCTCGAAATCGGCGTCGCTTTCGCCCGGAAAGCCGACGATGAAGTCGGAGGAGAGCGCGATCTCCGGGCGGGCGTCCCGGACGCGGTCGATCAGCCGGAGATAACCTCCAGCGTCGTGCCGGCGGTTCATCGCGGCCAGCACGCGGTCCGAACCGGACTGCACCGGCAGGTGCAGGTAGGGCATCAGGGCCGGGAGGTCGCGATGCGCGGCGACCAGGTCGTCGCCCATGTCGTTCGGGTGGCTCGTCATGTAGCGGAGCCGCACGAGACCCGGCAGGTCGGCGAGCCGGACGAGAAGCCCGGCGAGCGTGACCGCCCGCCCGCGCTCGTCCAGACCGTGATAGGCGTTCACGTTCTGGCCGAGGAGCGTGATCTCCCGCACGCCGGCCTCGGCCAGCGCCCTCGCCTCCGAGACCAGGGCCGCGGCCGGGCGCGAGCTCTCGGCGCCCCGGGTGTAGGGCACGACGCAGAACGAGCAGAACTTGTCGCATCCCTCCTGCACGGTCAGGAAGGCGGAGACGCCGCGTCCGCGCAGCTGCGCCGGCGACGCGGCCGGGAGATGGCCGAACTTCGCGTCCGGCGGGAAGTCCGTGTCGACGGCGGATCCCGCCCTCCGGGCTTCGGCCAGGAGCGCCGGGAGACGGTGATAGCTCTGCGGGCCGACCACGGCATCGACGGCAGGCTGCCGGCGGATGATCTCGCGGCCTTCGGCCTGCGCCACGCATCCCGCGACCACGATCGCGGCATCGAGGCCCTCGGCCCGGCGCGCCGCTTTCATGACCCGCAGCCGCCCGAGCTCGGAATAGACCTTCTCGGCCGCCTTCTCGCGGATGTGGCAGGTGTTCAGGATGACGAGATCCGCATCTTCGGGGCCGTCCGCCGCCGCATAGCCCTCGGCCGCCATGACGTCCGCCATCCTGGCGGAGTCGTAGACGTTCATCTGGCAACCGTAGGATTTGACGAAGACGGTCTTCACGCGGGACGGGGCCGGGCTTCTCTGGCGCTCTATGACCGCCCCTTCTACGACCTCCGGCATGACAAGAGAATAGCGCCTCCCGGACAAAACGCCGGTCAGGCGGACGGGCTCGGTTGCGAGCCGTCCGCCGTGTCGGCCCGTCTCGACCGGCGCCGGCCGAGGCCGAAGAACAGCCCGGAACCGACGATCCCGATCGCGCCCGCGCCGAGACCCGCGTAGGTCATCCCGCTATCGAGGCTCGCCTGCTCGTCCGCGTCCTCGACCAGGATGACGCCGCTCTTCTCGGGCTCGTCCGGCAGGTATTTCACCCGCGTCGTCTCCATCACGATCCTGTCGTCCCGGATGACGCGCTCGGCCAAACGATGGGAGATCAGGATGTCGTCGGCCTTGCGGAGCTCGCCCTTGCTGTCCTTCCAGGCGATGTTGAGGGCGTAGCTCGTCCCCGATCGCCGGCGCTTCTTGCGGGTCGCGCCGGTGATCGCGGCGTCCGCCTCGACGCCCTGAGACGCGATCCGGGCGGTGCGCTCGGCGTCCGACCATCCGATATAGGCGAAGAACGGCCCTCCGATTGCGAGGACGACCAGAAGCCATTTGACCTTGCCGACGATCCAGTTCGCGATGCCGCTCATCATGCACCCTATTCCTGCGGCCGAACACGAAGCCGAGCCTTCGCGACTCTTGTCCGAAATCCGACCAAGCTGCGGGGGTGAACGCCGTGTGCGCGATGTTGTTTCGATGCCGACGCGATCATCGGGGCTGTGCTGGGGATGATCGAGCCCCCTCGTCATCGCGAGGAGCGTGCGCCACAAGAAGACTTGACTACGGTGAGGGTCGCGTCGCGCCGACCCCGGACCGCACGCTCTGGATCGCGGCCCTGACGGCGTTCTCGGCCGCGGCGGTCGCGCGCTTGCGGTCCGTGCCGAGCCCGAACGGGATCGGTTCGCCCCACACGACCACGACTTCGACCGGGCCGCCCCTGACATAGGCGCCGAGATGGGGCGGCAGCTCCATGTCGCCGTACCAGGCGATGTCCGGCATCCCGCTCCGCGAAAGCGGCAGGCCGTTCCGGCCCGCATACACGACCGCGAGCGGCTGCAGCCGGATCGCACCCGGCGTCGTGTCGGCGAGCGCCGCCCGGGCCGCGCCGACGAGCGAGGAGCGGAACGGGAGAAGCCGGATCCCGTCGCCTGTCGTGCCCTCCGGGAAGAGCACGATCGCGTCCCCGGCCGCGAGCCTCGCGGCCACGACCGCGTTCACCTCGGCCGTGGCGGCCTTCCGGGAACGGTCGAGGAAGACGCAGCGCTGCAGGCGCGAGAGTGTGCCGAAGAGCGGCCAGCCAGCGATCTCGCTCTTCGCCACGAAGGAGAGCGGCACGAGGCTCGCGATCACGGAGATGTCGAGCCACGAGACATGGTTCGCGAGGACGAGGCTCGGGGTCGCGGGCGAAGGCGGCGCGCCCAGGACCGTCACCCTGATCCCGAACAGCCGCAGGAAGAGCCGGTGGAACCGGACCGGGATCCGGGCCGCGACGGGCCAGCCGAGCCGGATCGCGAGGATCTGCAACGGGGCGAGCGCCGCGAACACGAGGACCAGCACCGCGACCCGGAGCGTCACGCCCGGCAGCGTCATCGGCGAGCGGCGGCGGCCGGTCCCGACAGCACCCTGGTCATCGACAAGGCCGACGTCCGGGTTCCGTCCGGCCGGGCGTAGTAGCCGGGCCGGACGCCGGACTGCGCGAAGCCGAGCCGGCGATAGAGCGCGAGCGCCGGCGCGTTGCCCTCCTCCACCTCGAGATGGATGCGGTCCGCGCCCGCATGGGCGAGCGCCTGGATGTGGTACGCGAGCAGGAGCCCGCTATGGCCGCGCCCCCGCACCGGCCGGGCGAGGGCGACGGACAGGATCTCGGCTTCGTCGAGCGTGACGCGGGAGAGCGCGAAGCCGGAGGGCTGGCGATCCCGGCCCAGGAACAGACCGTCGGCCCGGACCGCCCGGTCCGCGAGGAAGCCCTCGAACTCGTCCGGTCCCCAGGGACGCGCGAAGGCGCCGGCATGGATCGAGGCCATGCGGTCGACGTGGTCCACCGTCACGGACGCGATCCGGGGAACGGGAGACGGGGTCCCGAGCCGCCTGAGCCAGGTCACGAAGGGTCGCTCACGACAGCCCGCCCACGGGTGTCCTCACAGTCGCGCCAGCCTCGCCCCGTCCTGAGGGCGTGCGTCCGGGGCGGCGAGGTAGAGCGGCTTCGCGAGCGCCTCGTCGGGATCGGCCGCGGCGCCGAGCCGGGCCACCCAGGCGATGTCGGGCGAGGCCGGCGCCGGGTGGAGGATCGCCTCGATCCCGACCGCGACCGCCTCCTGGGCGACGGACCGGGCGCCCGATCCGAGCAGCACGACCGGGCCGGACCCGAGCGAGCGCACGACCTCCCGGACCGACAGCACCGAGGGTGGGATGATCAGCCGTCCCGAGGGCGCGAGCGCCTGCACGAAGACGCGACCGCCCCGGGCGTCGATGGCCGCGACGATGAGGCGGCCCGAGCCGCCCTCCAGCAACGGCGCCATCAGGACCGAGAGCGTCGTGACCCCGACAGCCGGGACCCCGGTCGCGAGCGCGACCGCGCGCGCCGCCGCGACCCCGACCCGGATCCCGGTGAAGCTTCCCGGCCCGATCGTCACGGCGACCCGATCGATCGACCCGAACCCGCCCTCGACCCGCGAGACGATCCTGTCGAGCAGCGGCAGGAGCGCCTCGGCATGGCCGCGCTCCATCGCGATCGCCTCGGACGCCAAAGGCTCCGTTCCGGCCGTGTCCAGTACGCAGGCCGCGCATAGGCCGAGCGCGGTATCGATCGCGAGGACGCGCACCGACGCCCGAAGGTCAGACGGCCTCGACCTCCCGGACATCCGGCACGAAGTGACGGAGCAGGTTCTGGATGCCGTGCTTGAGCGTGGCGGTCGAGGACGGGCAGCCGGCGCAGGACCCCTTCATGGTGAGGTAGACCACCCCGTCCCGGAATCCCTTGAAGGTGATGTCGCCGCCGTCGCTCGCGACCGCGGGCCGGACCCGGGTCTCGAGCAGGTCCTTGATGGTCGTGACGGTCTCTGCATCGGCCGGATCGAAGAACTCGCCGCTATCGGTCGCCGGCTGGGCGCCGCCCTCGAGGAGGACGGGCGCGCCCGACACGAAATGCTCCATGATCTCGCCCAGGACCGCAGGCTTCAGGTGCTGCCAGTCGCCCTCGCGCTTCGTCACGGTGATGAAGTCGTAGCCGAGGAACACGCCCGCGACGTCCGGCAGGGCGAAGAGCCGGGACGCCAGCGGTGAGCCGGTCGCGGCCTCGGGCTCTGGGGCGTCGAAGGTGCCGGTCGGCATCACGACCCGGCCCGGCAGGAACTTGAGGGTCGCCGGATTCGGGGTCGATTCGGTCTGGATGAACATCGGATGGTCCTCTTCCCGGGCCTCGACCCGAGCGATCCCGCCCCATAGCACGGGGCGACCCGATTGGCATCGGCTCGCCGAAATCGGGCCCATTCGGGATGTGAGCCGGGACGGCCGCGATTCAAGCCCCGGCTCAGCCGGCGAGCGCGTCGATCTCGTCGTCGGTGAGGTCGCCCGGCACGATCACGATCGGGACCGGGAAGCTGCCGGCGCCCTTGGCCGCGACCCCGGACACGAGCGGCCCCGGCCCGGAGCTGTCCGTCGACGCCGCGAGAACGAGGAACGAGATGTCCTCGTCCTCGCCGATGAGGGCCAGGATCGCCTCCGCCCGGTCGCCTTCCTTGACGACCCGCTCGGGCACGACCCCCGCCGCGGCCTCGGCGCTCTCGGCCGCGGTCGCGAGCAGGGCCGCGATCTCCTCCTCCGCCTCGGCCCGGACGGCGTCGCCGACGCCCAGCCACTCGAAGGCGTCGGGAGGCGTCACGACGCCGAGCATGATCAGGCTCGCGCCGGTGCGGGCCGAGCGCCGGGCCGCGAAATGGATGGCGCGGCCGGCCTCCGGCGTGCCGTCCACGACGACAAGGAACTTCGGGCGGTGACCCGCCTCGAACGATCGCCTCTTCGCCCCGCTCATGCCCCGCTCCGCCGCCCTGAAATCATGCCGAAGGGTCGACCCAACGGCAAGGCCATGGGGCCGTCCGAAAGGCCCGGCTCTCCGCCTGCCGGGGCACACGGTCATGCGCGCTCTCCATCGGGCGAGGGAGCCGGCCCGGAGACTGGTGTCCGGGCCATGGCTCTCCGGCCCGCGGAAGAGCTTGACAGGTGACAGGCGCCGGTTAGTCGTCACCGGCAAGAACGTCAGGTCCGTGGACGGGCCGGCAGGGTCGAGGAAGCGTGGGCGGCGGCGCCGCCCCGAGGGGAGTGTCACCATGAAGCTGTCTCGCCGTCACATGCTTGCGGCTGGAAGCGCGGCGGCCGTCGGCGGCGCGCTCGGGTCGCCCTTCGTGGCCCGGGCCCAGGGAGCCGAGTTCACGTACAAATACGCGAACAACCTGCCGGCCACCCATCCGATGAACGAGCGCGCGCGCGAGATGGCGGCCGCGATCAAGGCCGAGACGAACGGCCGCTTCGATCTCCAGATCTTCCCGACGAGCCAGCTCGGCTCCGACACGGACACGCTGAGCCAACTTCGCTCCGGCGGGGTCGAGTTCTTCACGCTCTCCGGACTGATCCTCTCGACCCTGGTCCCAGCCGCGTCGATCAACGGCATCGGGTTCGCGTTCCCCGATTACGCCAGCGTCTGGAAGGCCATGGACGGCGAGCTCGGGGCCTATGTCCGGTCGCAGATCGCCAAGGCGAACCTCGTCGCGATGGACAGGATCTGGGACAACGGATTCCGCCAGACCACCTCCTCGTCGAAGCCGATCGCGACGCCGGACGATCTCCGGGGCTTCAAGATCCGGGTGCCGGTCTCGCCGCTCTGGACCTCGATGTACAAGGCCTTCGACTCGGCCCCGGCCTCCATCAACTTCAACGAGGTCTATTCCGCGCTGCAGACCAAGATCGTCGAGGGCCAGGAGAACCCGCTCGCCATCATCTCGACCGCGAAGCTCTACGAGGTGCAGAAGTACTGCTCGCTCACGAACCACATGTGGGACGGCTTCTGGTTCCTGGCGAACCGACGCGCCTGGGAGCGCCTGCCCGAGGACATCCGGACGGTCGTCGCGAAGCACGTCAACGCCGCCGGCGTGAAGGAGCGCGAGGACGTGGCCAAGCTGAACGCGAACCTCCAGCAGGAGATCGCGGCGAAGGGCGTCGTCTTCAACCAGCCCGCGGCCGCGCCCTTCCGGGACAAGCTGCGCCAGGCCGGCTTCTACGCGGAATGGAAGGGCAAGTACGGCGACGAGGCCTGGGCGCTTCTCGAGAAATCGGTCGGCAAGCTCGTCTGAGGGCGTGTCCGTCCTGGCCGCGCCGGGCCCGGTCGGCCAGGATCATCCCGCCGGCGCGGCACAGATTCGGCGGAGCTGGCTCGGCTCGGTCGATGCCGCGATCGGCGGCCTGATCGAGATCCCGGTCGCGATCCTGGTCGCGGCCGAGATCGCGATCCTGCTCGCGGGCGTCGTCGCCCGCTACGTCTTCCGCAGCCCGCTGATCTGGTCGGACGAGCTCGCCTCGATCCTGTTCCTGTGGCTCGCGATGCTGGGCGCCGTGGTGGCGTTCCGCAGGAACGAGCACATGCGGATGACGGCGCTCGTGTCCCGGGCCTCGCCCGCGACCCGGGCCTTCTTCGAGGTCTTCGCGACCGGGGCCGCGCTCGCGTTCCTGCTGCTCGTCGCCTGGCCGGCCTACGAATACGCGCATGACGAGGTCTTCATCACGACGCCGGCGCTCGAGATCCCGAACGCCTGGCGGGCGGCCGCCCTCCCGGTCGGGGTCGGGCTGATGACGATCCTGGCCGTGCTGCGGCTCGCCCGCGCGGGCTCTTCCCCCCGGACGCTCGCGCTGGGCCTGGGGGCCGTCGCGCTGATCGCGCTCGCGTTCTGGGCCGGCCAGCCCGTCTTCCGGCAGCTCGGCAACCTCAACCTCGTGATCTTCTTCGTCGGCGTCGTGGGCGCCTCGGTCTTCGCGGGCGTCCCGATCGCCTTCGCGTTCGGGCTCTCGATCCTCGGCTATCTCCTGCTGACCACCCGGACGCCCCTGATGGTCCTGATCGGCCGGATGGACGAGGGCATGAGCCACCTCATCCTCCTGTCGGTGCCGCTCTTCGTCTTCCTCGGGCTCCTGATCGAGATGACCGGGATGGCGCGCGCGATGGTGGCGTTCCTGGCGAGCCTCCTCGGCCACGTCCGGGGCGGTCTGCAATACGTTCTCGTCGGCGCGATGTATCTCGTGTCGGGCATCTCGGGCTCGAAGGCGGCCGACATGGCGGCGGTCGCGCCGGTCCTGTTCCCGGAGATGAAGGCGCGGGGCGCGAAATCGGGCGACCTCGTGGCGCTCCTCTCCGCGACCGGCGCCCAGACCGAGACGATCCCGCCGAGCCTCGTCCTGATCACGATCGGGTCGGTCACGGGCGTCTCGATCGCGGCCTTGTTCACGGGGGGGCTGCTGCCCGGCGTGGTCCTCGCGATCACGCTCTGCGTCGTGATCCGCTGGCGCTACCGGGGCGAGGACCTGAGCCACGTCAGGCGCGCGACCGGGGCCGAGATCGGCCGCACCTTCCTGATCGCGATCCCGGCGGTCGCGCTGCCCTTCGTCATCCGGGCCGCGGTCGTCGAGGGCGTCGCGACCGCGACCGAGGTCTCGACGATCGGCATCGCCTACGCGATCCTGGCCGGGCTCCTGATCTACCGCCAGTTCGACTGGGCGCGGCTGAAGCCGATGCTGGTCGACACGGCCTGCCTGTCGGGCGCGATCCTGCTCATCATCGGGACCGCGACCGGAATGGCCTGGGGCCTGACCCAATCCGGCTTCTCGCGCTCGCTCGCGGCCGCGATGACCGGCCTGCCGGGCGGGGCCGTCACCTTCATGGCGGTCTCGATCGTGGCGTTCGTGATCCTGGGCTCGGTGCTCGAGGGCATCCCGGCGATCGTGCTGTTCGGCCCGCTCCTGTTCCCGATCGCGAAGCAGGTCGGCATCCACGAGGTGCATTACGCGATGGTGGTCATTCTCGCGATGGGGATCGGTCTCTTCGCCCCGCCCTTCGGGGTCGGCTATTACGCGGCCTGCGCGATCGGCCGGGTCGAGCCCTCGGAGGGCATCCGGCCGATCTGGGGCTACATGCTCGCCCTCTTCGTCGGCACGGTGATCGTAGCCGCCGTGCCCTGGATCTCGACCGGCTTCCTGAAATGAGGCTGCCGCCGAGAGGCGGCGTCGCGCCGCAGTCGCGGCGGGTGATGAACCTCGCTCATGTCCTCCGGCAATCGGCTCTCCGCTACCCCGGCGAGATCGGCCTCGCCTGGGGCGACCGCACCTGGACCTGGAGCGACCTCGACCGGCGGGTCGACGCGATGGCGGCGGCGTTGGCCAAACGCGGCGTCGCGAAGGGCGATCGCGTGCTGGTCCAGGCCAGGAACGCGAATCAGCTCTTCGAGTCGATGTTCGCCTGCTTCCGGCTCGGCGCCGTCTGGGTGCCGACGAACTTCCGCCAGACCCCGGACGAGGTCGCCTACCTGGCGACCGCGAGCGGCGCCTCCGCGATGATCTGCGGCCGCGAGTTCCCGGACCATGCTCGGGCGGCCCGCGCCGCCGCGCCCGGGATCCGGTTCGCGGTCTCGATCGGCCCGTCCGACATCGGCGAGGATTACGACTCCCTCGTCGAGCGGCACGATGGCGAGGCCCTGCCGGTCGCGTCGGTCGAGCACGACGAGCCGTGCTGGTTCTTCTTCACGTCCGGCACGACGGGCCGGCCCAAGGCCGCGGTCCTGACCCACGGCCAGATGGCCTTCGTGATCACGAACCATCTCTGCGACCTGATGCCCGGGACGACGCATCGCGATGCCTCGCTCGTGGTCGCGCCGCTCTCGCACGGGGCCGGCATCCACCAGCTCGCCCAGGTCGCCCGTGGCGCGAAGACGATCCTCATGCCGGGCGATCGGCTCGATCCCGAGGAGGCCTGGCGGCTCGTCGCGCGCTGGCGGGTCACGAACATGTTCACCGTGCCGACGATCGTGAAGCTCCTGACCGAGCACCCGGCCGTGGATCGCCACGACCATTCGTCGCTGCGCCACGTGATCTACGCCGGCGCGCCCATGTACCGCGAGGACCAGAAGCACGCGCTCCGGACGCTCGGACCGGTGCTCGTCCAGTATTTCGGTCTCGGCGAGGTGACCGGCAACATCACCGTCCTGCCGGCCGCCCTGCACGACCCCGAGGACGGGCCGGACGCGAGGATCGGCACCTGCGGCTACGAGCGCACCGGCATGCAGGTCCAGATCCAGGATGAAGCCGGCCAGGAGCGGCCGGCCGGCGAGACGGGCGAGATCTGCTGCTGCGGGCCGGCCGTCTTCGCGGGCTACCATGACAACCCCGAGGCCAACGCGGCCGCGTTCCGGGACGGCTGGTTCCGGACCGGCGACCTCGGGCACATGGACGGCCAGGGCTTCCTGTTCATCACGGGCCGCGCCTCCGATATGTACATCTCCGGCGGGTCGAACGTGTATCCGCGCGAGACCGAGGAGAAGGTCCTGGCGCACCCGGCCGTGGCCGAGGTCGCGATCCTCGGGATGCCGGACCGGACCTGGGGCGAGGTCGGGGTCGCGGTCTGCGTACTGCGTCCCGGAGCCGCGCTCGACGAAGCCACGCTCCTCGCCTGGCTCGCCCCGAAGGTCGCCCGCTATAAGCTGCCAAGGCGCGTGCTCTTCTGGGACGCGCTGCCGCGCTCCGGCTACGGCAAGGTCACCAAGACGGCGATCCGGGCGGAGATCAAGGCGCGTCGGGATTGGCCGGACGAGCCGTAGCCTCGCCTCCGCTTTCGCTTTCGCTTTCGCTTTCGAAAACCGGCCGGTCCCAAATCCCGACTCCCCCTTTCTGCGTCATTCTGAGGAGCGCTGAAGGCGCGTCTCGAAGCACGCACGACGGGGTCAGTGCGTCCTTCGAGAGGCTCGCCGGCCTCCTCAGGATGACGACGTTGGGTTTGACCCAGCCTCAGCTCGGCGAGCGCAGCGCGATGTCGAGCCAGCCCTGCGCGTTCACGGTGGCCCTGTCCCCTTCGCCGACGACGACGGTCGTGGTCTCCGCCTCGATGATCGCCGGGCCCTCGATCACCGTGCCGCGGGCGAGCCCCTCGAGCGGAAGGACCGGCACGCGCCGCCAGCCGCCGAAATGGGCGTCCCGGCTCGATGGGCCGGAACCGGCGGCGGCTCCCTCGGCGACCCGCTCCGGCACGGCCACGACCGCGCCGATCGCCGCCACCCGGGCGTTCACGAATACGACCTCCTGGTCGCGGGACGCGTAGGTGTAGAGAGCCTCGTGGCGGTGGTGAAACTCCTCCTCCACGCGCCGGACGAGGCCGTCGGGCTCCCAGGCGACACCGTCCAGCGGCACGTCGATCTCGAAGACCTGCTCGCCGTAGCGCATCTCCGCCGAGCGCTCGATCGCGACCGGACCGGAGAACCAGGACCGGAGACGGCCTGTCGCCTCCCGCTCGAGGTCGGCGAAGACGCCGTGGAGGCGCGCGTCGTCGAGCGCCGCCCCATCTCCGACATGGGTGCGGCTGACCTCGTAGCGCAGGTCGCTCGCCAGCATGCCCCAAGCGGACAGGACGGACGCGACATTCGGCACGATCACGCGCGGAATCTCGAGCTCGCGCGCGACCTCGACCGCGTGCACGCCGGCCGCACCTCCGAAGCTGAGGAGCGCGAAGCGGCGCGGGTCGACGCCGCGCCGGAGCGTCATCAGCCGGATTCCGTCAGCCATCCGGAGATTGACGAGCCGGTGGATGCCGAGCGCCGTCTCGTCGCGCGAGAGGCCGAGCCGCCCCGCGAGGCCGTCGACGGCCCGCTCCGCTGCCCCGCGGTCGAGCCGCCGCGTGCCGCCGAGAAACGTCTCGGCGTCGAGATAGCCGAGGAGGAGGTTCGCGTCCGTGACGGTCGGGGCCTCGCCGCCCTGCCCGTAGCAGGCCGGACCCGGCACGGCGCCGGCGCTCTCCGGCCCGACATGGACCGTGCCGCCGGCGTCGACCCGGGCGATCGACCCGCCGCCGGCCCCGATCGACGCGATGTCGAGGCTCCGGAGCGCGATGCGTTCGCCCGCGAGCCCGCGCTCGGCCGAGAGCGCGGCCCTGCCCTCGGAGACGAGCGAGATGTCAGTCGAGGTGCCGCCCATGTCGAAGGGGATGAGGTCCGGGATGCCGAGGAGGTCCGCGCAGCGCCGGGCGCCCGCGACCCCGCCCGCGGGGCCGGACAGCACGGTCGCGGCAGCCAGCCGGGAGGCCTCCGCCACGGGCGCCATGCCGCCATGCGACAGGATGACGAAGAGGCTGCCGGCGAGGCCTGCTTCAGTGAGACGCCGCTCCAGCGCGCCGAGATAGCGCCGGACGACGGGCCCGACATAGGCGTTCACGACGGTCGTCGAGACGCGCTCGTATTCCTTGATCTGGGGCAAGACGTCGCTCGATCGCGACACGTCGACCTCCGGCAGCTCGCGGGCGAGCCGCTCCTGAGTCGCGATCTCGTGGGCCGGGTCGCGGTAGGCGTGCAGGTAGCAGATCGCGACCGACGTCGCGCCAGCCTTCCGGATCGCCGCGATCGCGTCCCCAAGCGAATCCGGATCGAGCGGTGTCAGGACCGATCCGTCGGCCCGTATCCGCTCGCGCACGCCGAGCCGGAGGCGGCGGGGGACGAGCGGCTCCGGCGGCGGCGAGCGCAGATCGTAGCGATCGTCCTTCAGGCCTTCCCGCATCTCGAGGATGTCCCGGTGCCCCTCCGTCGTCAGGAGCGCGACCCGGGCGCCCTTGCGCTCCAGCAGCGCGTTCGTCGCGACCGTCGTGCCGTGCACGATGCGCTCGGTCCGGCCGAGCATGTCACCGATCCCGAGCCCGTGCCGGCGCGCGAGTTCCTCGAGCCCAGCCATGACGCCGAGCGAGGGGTCGGCCGGCGTCGAGGGTGATTTCGCGAAGAGGGTGCGGCCCGCGTCGTCGATCGCGACGAGATCCGTGAAGGTGCCACCGACGTCGATCCCGATCCTGAGCGCGGCCATCTCAGCGCTCCCCGTCGCGCGACGCGCCGACGAAGCCCTCGCGCCGGTCGCGCTCCCGGGCCTCGCTCAGGCGAGCCTCGGGCGGGCCCCAGCCACCGCCGCCGCCGGATCGGACCGCGAACACGTCGCCGGGCCGCACCGCGATCCCGACCTCCTTCGTCTTCAGGACGCGGGTTTCGCGGCCCTCGGACAGGAGGCGGTAATCGTGCGGCTCGCCGTCCCGCCCGCCCAGCATGCCGCAGGCGCCGTAGCGCACGCCGTCCCCGGCCGTGTTCGCGCGCGCGGGTTCCGCGACCTCGACCGCGAGGTCGAGCTCCACGCCGAGCCCGCCACGGAAGCGGCCCTCGCCGCCGGAATCCGGCCGGAACTCATGACGGTGGAAATGGAGCGGGAAGCGCACCTCGGCGAACTCGACGCTGCCGAACTTCAGCCCGCCGACCGTGTGCCACTCGCCGGCCGAGGACCAGCCGTCGCCGCCCGGCGACGCGCCGCCGCCCGGGCGGGCGTGGAAGAGATGCCAGATGAAGCCGCGGCCGTTCCTCGGGTCCGTCCCCTGGATCGCGATCCGGAAGCGCCGGCCCCAGCCGGCCATCGCCCGGTCCGGGCAGGCACTGGCGAGCGCCTTCACGACCGCCTCGACGATCTCGTCCGACGGATGGCTCGTGCACATCGTGACCGGCCGGCCGGGCTCGGACCACACGATCGTGCCCTCGCGGGCGACCACCGTCAGCGGCCGGATCGCACCGGCATTCTTCGGGATGTCGGGGTCGATCAAGTAGGCGAAGGCCATCACGCAGGCGGCCTGCATGTTGGCGTGCGAGGAGTTCATGAAGCTCGTCGTCTGCGGGTCCGATCCCGAGAGGTCGATCTCGACGTCGCTGCCGCGCTTCGTCACCCGGGCCGCGATCCGGATGTCCTCGCGGCCGTGGCCGTCGTCGTCGAGGAACGCCTCGCCCTCGTAGACGCCGTCGCGCCAGCCGGTGACGATCGCCCGGGTCCGGGCCTCCGCCGAATCGAAGATCGCCTCGATCGCCGCCCCGACGATCGGGCTCCCGAACTCGGCGAAGAGCTTCGCCATCCGGCGCTCGCCGAGATGGGCCGCGCCGACCATGGCGGCGAGGTCGCCCCGGAAGTCGCGGCCGTTCCGGGTGTTCAGCGCGAGCAGGTCGAGGAGGTCGTCGCGCAGGCGGCCGGCCTCGTAGAGCCGGATCGGCGGGACCCGCAGGCCTTCCTGCCAGATCTCCGTCGCGCCGGGGTTGTAGCCGCCATGCGTCGCGCCCCCGATGTCGCTCTGATGCGCCCTGACCACCGTCCAGAACAGCCGCGCCTCGCCGTCGAAGACAGGCACGAAGGCGGTGAGGTCCGGCAGGTGCGAGCCGCCATGATAGGGGTCGTTCATCAGGATGACGTCGCCCGGAACGACGTCGGAGAAGCGCTCCTCGACCGCCTTCGTGGCCCAGGGCAGCGCGCCGACATGGACCGGGATGTGGTCGGCCTGCGCGACGAGGCGGCCGGCCGTGTCCGTGATCGCGATCGAGAAGTCGCGGCTCGAGTTCAGGATCTGCGAATACGACGTCCGGAGCATCGCCTCGCCCATCTCGGTCACGATGGCGGACAGGCGGTGCTCGACGACGGAGCGGGTGATCGGGTCGACGGAGATCGGCATGGTGCCTTCGGGATCGGCGGACGTCCGCCTTCGCGGTCAGGCTACCGACTCGGGCGGAGCGGCGCTATCTCTCGCCGGTGCCGACGCCTCTCGACGCCCCGGACCCGCGGAAGATCATCCACGTCGACATGGATGCCTTCTTCGCGTCCGTCGAGCAGCGCGACGATCCCGCACTGCGGGGCCGGCCGGTCGCGGTCGGGGGATCGCGCGAGCGCGGGGTGGTGGCCGCGGCGAGCTACGAGGCCCGGGTCTTCGGGGTCCGGTCCGCGATGGCGTCCGTCACGGCGCGACGGCGCTGCCCCGAGCTCGTCTTCGTGAAGCCGCGCTTCGAGGTCTACAAGGCGGTGTCGCGCGAGGTGCGGGCGATCTTCGCCGAGTACACGGCGTTGATCGAGCCGCTGTCGCTCGACGAGGCCTATCTCGACGTGACCGGGATCGCGACGGGCGAGCGCACCGCGACCCGGATCGCCGAGGAGCTGCGGGAACGAATCCGGGACGCGACCGGCCTCACGGCCTCGGCCGGCGTCTCGTACAACAAGTTCCTGGCGAAGCTCGCCTCCGATCACCGCAAGCCGGACGGGCTCTTCGTGATCACGCCCCGGCTCGGGCCGGTCTTCGTGGAGGACCTGCCGGTCGGGCGCTTCCACGGCATCGGGCCGGCGACCTCGGCCAAGATGAACCGGCTCGGCATCTTCACCGGGCGCGACCTTCGCGACCAGGCGCTGCCGCTGCTGCAGGCGCATTTCGGCAAGGCCGGCCCGTTCTATCACGCGATCGCGCGCGGCATCGACCATCGCCCGGTCCGGCCCGACCGCGAGCGGAAGTCGGTCGGGGCGGAGACGACCTTCGCGTCGGACCTGACCGCCCAGGACGAGATGGCGGAGGCGCTGCGGCCCCTGATCGAGAAGGTCTGGCGCTACTGCGCGGCCGGCGGCATCCGGGGCCGGACCGTTGTCCTGAAGGTGAAATACGCCGACTTCACCCAGGTCACCCGCAGCCGCTCCGGGCCGGAGCCCGTGCCGGACGGGACGGCCCTGGAAGCCGCCGCCCTGGACCTCCTGCGCGGCATCTGCCCGCCGAAGCTGCCCGTCCGGCTTCTCGGCGTGACCCTGGCCGGCCTGACCGCCGAGGCGCTGTCTCCCGAGCGCTCCCAGATGGAGCTTGGGTTCTAGTCTCAGGGCGCGTCCCTCTCCGGCGAGACCGGGTCGGAGCCGCATCATCGTGCTGCGTGCTTCGAGGCCGCCGCGCGGCAGCTCAGGATGAGGACGTGGGTGGATTCCACCAACCTCCTCATCCTGAGGTGCGAAGCGGAGGGGAGCCTCGAAGGACTCACAACGCTCCCGAGGGGGGAGGCTCCCGCCGGCGCTACGTCTCGCTCTTCGCGGGGTCCGGAGCCGGAGCGTACGCGACCTGCCGGTCCGGCGCCGGAAGCGCGGGCACCGGGGCGGGAGCCGCGAGCGCGGGCGCCCCCCGGGCCTTCAGGCGAGCGAGGACCGAGGCCCCGGACCCGGGTCCCTCGAGCAGGCCCGCATCGGCGAGGCGCCGGTCGAGGTCCCCGCCCGACTGCACGGCCTCCAGCCTGTCCGCGGCCTCGAAGGTCGCGCCGCGCGCGGCCTGCTTCTCCTTCAGCCGCTGCAGCGAGGCCGCGGCGTTGCCGAGGGTCGAGACCGCTCCGGCGCCGTGCGACACGATCGATTGCTGGGCGCGCTGCACGGATTCCGTCACCTTCACGGTGTCGATCTCGCGCTTCATGCCCTGGATGCGCTGGCGGATCTTGCCGACGCTGTCGCGCAGCTCGACCTCCTTGCGGGAGAGCTCGTCGCAGGAGCGGCGCTCGCGGTCGCGCTCCCCCTCGAGCACGGCGATCCTGTCGGCGAGCTCCTGCGCGAGCTGATCCTGGCCCTGCTCCACGGCCCGCTCGAGCACGGCCATGTCGCGCCCGTGCTTCGCGTCGAGATCGTCGACCTTGTCCCGGCTGAGCTTCGCCCGCCCCATCAGGCCGGCGAGATCGGTCTG
The DNA here is from genome assembly GCA_964244795.1 of uncultured Enterovirga sp. Classification (GTDB taxonomy): domain Bacteria; phylum Pseudomonadota; class Alphaproteobacteria; order Rhizobiales; family Beijerinckiaceae; genus Enterovirga. The sequence goes on along the minus strand of CAXTKM010000017.1, from coordinate 14,039 downwards.
CGCCTTCAGCAGCGCGCCGTCCGCCTCGCGCACCTGCTGGTCGAGGATCCGGACGACGTTCGCGTCGGCGACCCGCTCGGCTGCCTCGTTCGCGCCGCCCCGGATCAGGGTGAAGAGCTGTGCCCAAACGCTCATGCCGGCCTCCCGCCGCCGTGTTCAGCCTTCCAAACCTCGATCATCTCGGCCGCGTCGAGCGCGTTCCGGCCGAGCGTCTCGATCTCCTCGATGACCTCGTCGATCCGGGAGGCGCCGCTCATCTGGCCGAAGATCTCGTAATGCTCGCGACCGCCGATCGTCGTGATCCCGAAGGTCGACAGCGGGAGAAGCTTGTTCGCCCGCAAAAGCTGGTGCTCGAAGCGCGGCGCGTCGGCGATGTCGGACACGGGCACGAGCGCGACGCTCGCCTGGACCTCGAGCCCTTCCACCCCGACCAGGATCTCGAGGTCTCCGAGGGCGTGAAGCGTGAGCCGGATCACCGGCTCGGTCTCCGGCCCGGTGAGGAGCGACACGCCCATCTGTCCGGACGCGACGGGCTCGGCGGTCGCGAGCGCGGTCGCGAGCGTGCCAACATCCCAGTACCGACGCTGCTCCATTCCGCTTGCTCTCGGCGATCACGCCCGCCCGTTGCGGCGAGCCTTCCTGGCGAGCGTAGCCGAACCCGGAGAGCGGCGCTATTGCCAAGCTTTTCCCGAGCGGCGATGCTTTCCCGCGTCGGCGGTGAAGTCGCGGGCCGACGGAGGACCTCCGGCGATGATCTTCGGAGCGCTCAAAGGTCTGTTCGGAGATCCTGAGCCACAGGTCGATCTCCGGAGCGGTCCCTTCGGGCTCGGGCTCGGCCGCGCGGCCGCTCTCGACACGATGCGCCTGCGCCTGGAGGAGCCGCGGCTCGCGAGGGGCCTGCCGCCCGCGACGCTGGTCATCTCGGCCCACGGCACGGCATCGCTCGACGGCGACGGGGCGATCCACCGCTACTACGACGACGCCGGCGCGATGCTGCAGGTCCTGTGCGTCGGCGGCACGGGCGACGAGCACGTCCGCGAGGTCACGATCTATCATCCCTGGGACGAGGTCGTGCCGCAGGGCGATGCCGAATGGCGGACCTGGGCGGGCGAGGGCGGCCGCATCGGGCAGGCCACCTTCGAGGCCGACGGTTTCCTCTTCCACCGGGTCTGGGGCGAGAGCGCCACGAACTGGGTCGCGCCGGCCGAGTTCACGGAAACCATCGCGGCCGCGGGCGGGAGCGAGACACGCCTGCACCAGCGCATCATGCCCTACCGGCGCGAGGTCGGGGCCGAGACCGAGACGCTGATCCTCGCGGTCGAGCGCGACCTCGCGTCGGACGATCGCGGCAGCATCACGTTCATGATCGGCTATGGGCTCGCGCGCGTCGACGTCACGCCGGTCTGACGCCGGCGGTCACGGGCAGGAGGGTTCATGTTCCACGGCTACCTCAACGGGCTTCCGGCCTTCTTCACCTACTTCCTGACGTCGGTCGTCCTGGTGGCGGGCTTCGCGGCACTCTACGTCCAGGTGACGACCCATCGCGAATTCGCGCTGATCCGCCAATGCAACCTGTCCGCGGTCGCGGCCTTCGTGGGCGCGCTGGTCGGCTTCGTGCTCCCGCTCACGGCCGCGATGAAGAACAGCGTCAACTGGCTCGATTTCGTGATCTGGACACTCATCGCGGCCGTGGTCCAGATCGCGGCCTATCTCCTCGCCCGCTTCCTGATGCCGGACGTCTCGACGCGCATCGTTTCGGGAGAGATCGCGGGCGGCGCGTGGCTCGGCGGGATCGCGGTCGTGTTCGGCATGCTGAACGCCGCCAGCCTGACACCGTGACGACGTCCTCTCGCCTGGTCGCCGGGAGGCATCCGCGATGAAGCGCTCGACCTCGGTCCGGCTCACCCTGATGGGTGCCGTCACGGCTGGCGGTCTCACCGCCTGCGACAGCGGCGTCGTGATGCCGGGCAACTACACGGATGTCGGGACCTGCACCGAGGCCGGGAATCCGTCGCATGCCTGCGTGGCGGCCCAGAACGCGGCGTTCGCGAGCCACCAAGCCAGCGCGCCGCGCTTCACCAGCCGAGAGGAGTGCCTCCGCTCGCTCGACGTGACGGACTGCGCCGAGGCGCGCCTGCGGAACCCGGACGGCACCGTCTCGACGATGTTCGTTCCCATGATGGCCGGGTTCATCTTGGCCCGGGAGGCGTCGCGGCAGACCTCGTCGGGCAGTGGAGGCGGCGGCGCCTTCTACGCGTCGCGCAACTATCCCTCGCAATACCGGGACGGGCCGAACCTCGCGGAGAGCCGGAGACCTTCTTCGACGTCTCCCTCCGGCTCCGGGTCCACGCCGGCCGTCGTCCCGGCCCGGCCCCCCAACGTCCGAACGACCACGATCTCGCGGTCCGGATTCGGGTCGTCCAGCGGTCTCCACGGCAGCGGGAGCGCCTGATGCGCCGTCTCGCGATCCGGGAGCGGCCGGAGTGGCAGGAGACGGCGCAGCGATTCGGATTCCAGTTCCACCACATGTACGGCCAACCCTATTGGGACGAGACCGCCTGTTTCGCGTTCACGCTGGACGAGATCGAGCGCGACATAGAGGAGCCCTCGCGGGTCCTGCACGCGCTCTGCCTCGATCTCGCGGACGAGGCGTCACGGGACGCGCGCCTGCTCGATCGCCTCGGCGTGCCGGCCCCTTTCCACGACTACGTCGCGGCCTCCTGGCGCGAGCGCGAGCCGACGATCTTCGGCCGCTTCGACCTCGCCTATGACGGGTCGGGCCCGGCGAAGCTGCTCGAGTACAACGCCGACACCCCGACCGGCCTCTACGAGGCCGCGTTCTTCCAGTGGATCTGGCTGGAGGAGGCGAGGCAGACCGGGATCGTCCCGCCCGCGAGCGACCAGTTCAACCTGATCCAGGAGCGGCTGATCGAAGCCTATGCGGGCCTCTCGACGCGCTCGATCCTGCATGTCTCGACCGACCGGGACAGCGTCGAGGATTTCGGCACGGTCCTCTACATGATGGACTGCGCGGCGCAGGCCGGGCATCGGGTCGCCTTCGTCGACATCGCGGCGATCGGGATCGACGCGGAGGGCCGCTTCACCGATCTCGACGACCGGGTGATCGACGTCCTGTCGAACCTGCACCCCTGGGAATGGCTCTTCGCGGAGCGGTTCGGGCCGAAGATCCCGGGTTCGGGGACGCGGTTCATCGAGCCGGGCTGGAAGGCGATGCTGTCCACGAAGGCCATCCTGCCGCTCCTCTGGGAGCGCCATCCTGGCCATCCGAACCTCCTGCCGGCCTTCTTCGAGGGCGACCCCGGGGCCGGGAGCCTCTCGGACTACGTCCGGAAGCCCGCCTTCTCGCGCGAGGGCGCGAACATCACGCTCCACCGCGGCGGGGTCGCGGTGGAGACCGTCCCGGGCTCCTACGCGCAGCAGCCGTCCTGGGTCATCCAGGAAGCGACGCCGCTCTTCGCGAGCCCATTCGGCTACGCCGTCCTGGGAAGCTGGATCGTCGGCGATCAGCCGGCGGGCCTCGGGATGCGCGAGGACGCCTCGCCCATCACGATGAACCTGTCGCGCTTCGTCCCGCACATCATCGAGGCTTGACCGGCGCGTCGCCCGGCCTTCTCTCGCCGGATCGAGGCGACAGCGGAAGCGGCGTTTGATCTTCACCCCGAGACCGCACCAGGTCGCGGCCCGGGACGCGATCCTGGCCGCTCGAGCGGCCGGTCGACCCGGCTTCGTGCTCGGCGACCTGACCGGGCTCGGCAAGACCCTCTCCGCCTGGACGGCGGTCGCGGCCATGCCCGAGCACGAGGTGCTGATCGTGTGCCCCAAGGGCGGCATGCCGCAATGGCGCCGCACGATCGCGGCGAGCTCGCTCGCGGCGAGCGGCGGCACGTCGAAAGCCGTGACGCTGATCAACTACGAGCGGATCAAGTCGCTCTTCGCCGCGCCCCCAGCCAGCACCAGGCGCTCGGTCCGGGCGAAGAACAACGAGCTCGCCCGGCATGGCCGCCCGAAGCGCATCTGGCCGATCGTCGTGTTCGACGAGAGCCACCGGCTCAGGAACCCCTACGCCCAGCAGAGCATGGCCTGCCGCCAGCTCGCGGACGCGGCCACGTTCGCGATCTACATGAGCGCGACGGCCGGCCAATCGCCGCACGAGCTGTCCTACCTCGGCCGTCTCCTCGGCAACGCTGCCAGATGCCCGACCGAGACGCTGGCCGATTTCCGGGTCCTCATGAGGACGCTCGGGATCGGGCGCGCCAAGGGGCGCTGGACGAACTGGAGCTGGCAACCGAACGAGGGCGACCGGAAGGTCATGGCGGATCTCCTCTATCGGGGCCCGCGGGCGATCGGGCTCCGGCGCCGGCCGGCCGACATCGCGGGCTGGCCGGAGGTGCAGCGCGAGCTCGCCGCGACTGCCCTCGATCCGGGAGAGCGGCGGCTCTACGACGCGACCTGGCGCGAGTTCCGGCAGGAGTTCGGGCTCGCAGGCGGAAGTACGCGCCGGGCCGCGGGCTGGGCGGCAGACCTCCGCTTCCGCCAGAAGGCGAGCCTCCTCCGGGTCACCGGCACCGCGGCCTTCGCGCAGGACCTGCTCTCGTCCGGCGAGCAGGTCGCGGTGTCGGTCGCCTATCTCGAGACCGGCGCGCTCCTGTCGGAGACGCTGCGCGGCCAGGGCTGGCGCGTCGCCGAGATCGACGGGACGCGCGGCGGGGACGCGAACGAGGCGGCCCGGGTCGCGTTCCAGACCGGCGCGGCGGACGCGGTCGTGTTCACGGTGACGGAATCCATCTCGCTCCATCGCGGCGAGATGGCGGGCGGCGACCGGACCCGGTCGCTCGTCGTCCATGACATGCGCCACAGCGCGATCCAGCTGCAGCAGATCGAAGGCCGCTGCCACCGCGACGGCGAGCGCGCCGTCATCTACTACGCGTTCGCGGAGGACACGGTCGAGGAACGGATCGCCGCGACCGTCGTCGCGCGCGTGGCCGCCATGGACGGCATGGCCGGCGACGACACCTCGCTCCCAGACGCGATCCTGCGGGTGATCGAGGAGGCGGCCGAGCGGCGGGCGGGATGAACGCGGTCTCACCACATGTCATTCCGGGGCGGCAAAGCCGAGCCCGGAACCCATAAACGCCGACGATTCCGGTCAAGACGCCGTGGGCGTCTTATCGACCGCGTCGACGTCTATGGGTTCCGGGCTCTCGCTTCGCGAGCCCCGGAATGACAGCCGAGTGTCAACGACGGCCCGGAAGGAGTATCCCCCGGGCCGCTATCTCTGCCGATCCTACCTGAAGATCAGCAGGCTCTTCGAGAGCGTGATCCACACGCCCCAGGCGAGCGGCAGGCCGACCATGGCCCAGGCGAGCGCGCTCTTCGCGTCGAGGCCGCCGCGCCCGATCCCGAAGGAGCCGGACGTCTCGGTCGCGGTCGCGGCCTTGGTCTTGGCCTGCAGGGCCGCGACGTCCTGGTCCCGCATGTACCAGCGCTCGGCCAGCGGCCGCACGAAGGCGTTCGCCACGAACCCGACCGCCAGCATGCCGGCCAGGATGTACATCATGCTCTCGTAGAGGGCCGGCCCGGTAACGCCGGCGTCCACGCGCGACTGCCGGATGTAGTTCACGACGACCGGGCCGATGACGCCCGCCGTCGACCAGGCGGTCAGGAGCCGGCCGTGGATCGCGCCCACGAACTGCGTCCCGAAGATGTCGGCGAGATAGGCAGGCACCGTCGCGAACCCCCCGCCATACATCGACAGGATGATGCAGAAGGCCGCGACGAAGAGCGCCTTCGAGCCGATCCCGGCGAAGGTCGGAGCGGAGGCGTAGAGCAGGATTCCGAGGCCGAAGAAGATGAAATAGGTCATCTTCCGTCCGAGCTTGTCCGACAGCGAGGCCCAGAAGAAGCGGCCCGCGATGTTGAACAGCGAGAGCAGACCGACGAACCCCGCCGCGATCGCGGCGATCTGGGTCTTCTGGCCCGCGTCGAGCTGAGCGAACGAGAGCTCCGGCCGTCCGATCAGCGAACCCGCGAAGATCTCCTGCAGCATCGGCGACGCGATCCCGATGACCCCGATCCCGGCGGAGACGTTCAGGCAGAGGACGACCCAGATCATCCAGAACGAGAGCGTCTTGTGGGCGTCCTTCAGGTGGACCTGGCGCGCGGTGATCATCGCGTTCGCGTTCACGGGCTGGGTCCAGCCGTCCGGGCGCCAGCCCGAGGGCGGGATGCGGTACCCGAAGGCGCCGCCCATCATGAACACGAAATAGACGGCCGCCATCGTCAGGAACGTCTCCCAGACGCCGACCGAGGTCGGGGTCTTGAAGTGGTTCATCAGGATGTCGGCCAGGGGGGAGCCGATCAGGGCGCCGCCCCCGAACCCCATGATGGCCATGCCGGTCGCCATGCCGCGGCGGTCCGGGAACCACTTGATCAGGGTCGAGACGGGCGAGATGTAGCCGAGCCCGAGCCCGATCCCGCCGAGCACGCCGGGGCCGAGCAGCAGGAGCCAGAGCTGGTGCGTGTAGATCGCGAGCGCGCCCACGATGAGACCGCCGCACCAGCAGAGCGCCGAGACGACGCCGGCCTTCCTCGGGCCGACGCGCTCGAGCCAGCCGCCCCAGATCGCGGCCGACGAGCCCAGCACGACGAAGAAGAGCGTGTACATCCAGCCGAGATCGGCGACGCGCCAATCGCAGGTGGTCGTGAAGAGCGAGCCCCAGAACGTGAGATCGGTGCAGGTCTTCGAGGCCGTGATCCCGAGCTGGCGCGTCAGCGGCAGCCAGAACACGCTGAACCCATAGGCCATCCCGATGCAGAGATGGATCGCGAGCGCGGCCGGGGGCACGAGCCAGCGGTTGAAGCCGGGCCTCGCGATGATCCGCTCGCGATCGAGCAGGCCGGCGCCGGCCGGCGGGTACAATGTCGGCGAACTGGCCGTCGTCATCCTGCGTCACTCCCCAATTGTCCGACCGTCTCCGGGCCGGCTGCTTCCCTCCGGGCGGGACTCGCCCCTCGGGTCTCTCGTCGGAACGCCGCGACCACATAGGGGTCGAGCGCTCGGGTGTCGGCGCCGAGCGCGGCGTCCGCATCGATCGCCGCGTCGAGGTCGGCCCGCATCCGGGGCGGCCAGAACGCGACGATATGATCGTAGATCCCCGCGATCGCGGCCTCCTCCGGATACGAGCGGAAGAACGTCGCGATCTGGTTCGCCGTCCTGGCGAGCTTCTCGTGGGCGTTCACGCCGCGTTCCTTTCGCCGGTCCGGGCCAGGCCACCAACGAACGGGTCGCCGCTGAAGACCGTGACGGCGTCGTGACGCGCGATCCCCAGGAGGGCCATGCCGAGCCGGGTCGCCCGATCGAGCGCGAGCGAGGTCGGTCCGGATACCGCGACCAGGAGCCCGGCCCCGATCGCGGCCGCCTTGTCGACCATCTCGAAGGAGCATCGGCTCGTGATGACGAGGAAACCGTCCTCCGGCGCGATCCGCTCCCGGAGCATCAGGCCCACGAGCTTGTCCAGCGCGTTGTGGCGGCCGACGTCCTCGCGCAGGTGCAGGACACGGCCGTCGCGGTTCGCCCAGCCGGCCGCGTGCACGGAATGCGTCTCCTGGTTCAGCGCCTGCCCGGCCTCGAGCTCGGCCACGGCCCGCCCGATGGCCGAAAGGGCGACGGCCGGAACCGTCACCGGCCAGTCTCCACCGCGCTGCAGCGAGGCGAGGTCCTCGATCCCGCAGACCCCGCATCCGGTGCGCCCGGTCATCGCCCGGCGGCGCGCAAGGTGCCCGGACATGCGGTCCGGCGCGAGCGTGACGTCGAGCCGCACGGAATCCGCCTCGGTCGCGACATCGACCGCCCTGACGTCGTCCGCGGACCGGATCAGGCCCTCCGTGAGGCTGAACCCATATGCGAAGTCGGTCAGGTCGCGCGGGGTCAGCATCATGACGGCGAACGGCACGCCGCCGAACGCGATCTCGACCGGGATCTCGACCGGGACCGAGAGGTTTCGGGTGGCCTGCTCACCGCCGTAGAGCATGGCGGTCACGGGCATCGACCGCGATGCCGGTAGCAGCCCGCTGTCATGGCCGGGCTCGTCCCGTCCATCCCGGTCGATAGAACGCTCAGTCTTCACGGCCGGGATGGCCGGGACAAGCCCGGCCATCACAAAGGAGGGACCTGCCTCACTCGGCGGCATCGAGGTATCCGGCGATGCGGGTGAGCGAGAAATCCTCCTCGTAGAACTTCGCCTGCCAGTCGGAGGGCCGGTTGGTGCGCCGGACCTGGACGGCGGTCACCTTGTACTCCGGGCAGTTCGTGGCCCAATCCGAGTGGTCGGTCGTGATCACGTTCGCGCCGGTCTTCGCGTGGTGGAAGGTCGTGTAGACGACGCCCGGCTGCATGCGGTCGCTGACCATCGCCTTGATCGAGATGTCGCCGGAGCGGCTCTCCAGCGCCACGAGGCCGCCGTCGACGATGCCGCGCTGCTCGGCGTCGAAGGGATGGATCTCGAGCACGTCCTCCTCGTGCCAGCGCGAGTTCTCCGTCCGGCGCGTCTGGGCGCCGACGTTGTACTGCGACAGGATGCGGCCGGTCGTGAGGATCAGCGGGAAGCGCGCGCCCGTGCGCTCCTCGGTCGCCACGAACTCGGTGATCATGAACTTGCCGAGGCCGCGCACGAAGCGGTCGACATGCATCATCGGCGTGCCGAAGGGTGCCGCGTCGTTGCAGGGCCACTGGATCGAGCCGTGCTGCTCGAGCTTGTCGTAGGAGACCCCCGCGAAGGTGGGCGTGAGCGCCGCGATCTCGTCCATGATCTCGGAGGGGTGCCGGTACGTCATCGGGTAGCCGAGCGCGTTCGACAGCATCTGGGTCGCCTCCCAGTCGGCGAGGCCGGCCTTCGGGGGCATCACCTTCCGGACGCGCGAGATGCGGCGCTCGGCATTCGTGAACGTGCCGTCCTTCTCCAGGAAGGACGAGCCCGGCAGGAAGACGTGCGCGTATTTCGCGGTCTCGTTCAGGAACAGGTCCTGCACGACGACGCATTCCATCGCCAGAAGGCCGGCGGTGACGTGCTGGGTGTCGGGGTCCGACTGGGCCGGATCCTCGCCCTGGATGTAGATGCCCTTGAAGCGGCCCTCGACGGCCTCGTCGAGCATGTTCGGGATGCGGAGGCCCGGATCGGGCCGGAGCGGGACGCCCCACAGGCCCTCGAACGTCTCCCGCGTCGCATCGTCGGAGACGTGCCGATAACCGGGCAGCTCGTGCGGGAAGGAGCCCATGTCGCAGGCGCCCTGGACGTTGTTCTGCCCGCGCAGCGGGTTCACGCCGACCCCGAGCCGGCCGATGTTGCCGGTCGCCATCGCGAGGTTCGCCATCGCCATGACCATGGTCGACCCCTGCGAGTGCTCGGTGACGCCCAGGCCGTAATAGATCGCGCCGTTGCGGGCCGTCGCGAAGAGCCGGGCCGCGCCCCGGACGTCGCCTGCCGGCACGCCCGTCACGGCCTCGCACGCCTCCGGCGAGTTCCGCTCCTCGGCGATGAACCGCGCCCAGACCTCGAAATCGCCGAGGTCGCAGCGCTCCCGGACGTAATCCTCGTCGACCAGGCCCTCGGTCACGACCACGTGCGCGATCGCGTTCGTGAGCGCGACGTTGGTGCCGGGCATCAGCGGCAGGTGATAGTCGGCCTCGACATGGGGTGTGCGGACGAGATCGATCCGGCGCGGGTCCGCGACGATCAGGCGCGCGCCCTCCCGCAGCCGCCGCTTCATGCGGGACGCGAAGACGGGGTGGCCGTCGGTCGGGTTCGCGCCGATGACCAGGATCACGTCGGCATCCGCGACCGAGGCGAAGTCCTGCGTTCCGGCCGAGGTCCCGAGCGTCACCTTCAGGCCGTAGCCGGTCGGCGAGTGGCAGACGCGGGCGCAGGTGTCGACGTTGTTGTTGCCGAACCCGGCCCGGACCAGCTTCTGGACGAGGTAGGTCTCCTCGTTCGTGCAGCGCGAGGACGTGATCCCGCCGACCGCATCGACCCCGTAGGCCGCCTGGATGCGCTTGAACTCGGAGGCCGCGCGCTCGACCGCCTCGGCCCAGGTCACCTCGCGCCACGGGTCCGTGATCCGCTCCCGGATCATCGGCGTCGTGATGCGGTCCCGGTGGGTCGCGTAGCCGTAGGCGAAGCGGCCCTTGACGCAGGAATGGCCCTCGTTCGCCTTGCCGTACTTGTAGGGCACCATGCGGACGACGGTGTCGCCCTGCATCTCCGCCTTGAACGAGCAGCCGACGCCGCAATAGGCGCAGGTGGTCACCGCCGAATGCTCCGGCTTGCCCATGGCGATGATGGATTTCTCGTTCAGGGTCGCGGTCGGGCAGGCCTGGACGCAGGCTCCGCACGACACGCATTCCGAGCCGAAGAAGTCGGTGCCGCCGGGCGAGACCTTGGACCCGAAACCGCGTCCCTCGATCGTCAGCGCGAAGGTGCCCTGGACCTCCTCGCAGGCCCGGACGCATCGGTTGCAGACGATGCATTTCGAGGATTCGAAGGTGAAGTAGGGGTTCGACGCATCGGTCGGAGCCGCGAGGTGATTCTCGCCCTCGTAGCCGTAGCGCACCTCGCGCAAGCCGACCGCGCCGGCCATGTCCTGCAGCTCGCAATCCCCGTTCGCCGAGCAGGTGAGGCAGGTCAGCGGGTGATCGGAGATGTAGAGCTCCATCACGCCGCGCCGCAGCTTCGCGAGCTTCGGGGTCTGGGTCGAGACCACCATCCCGTCCTCGGCGATGGTCGTGCAGGACGCGGGCGTCCCGCGTCGCCCCTGGACCTCGACGAGGCAGAGCCGGCAGGATCCGAACGGCTCGAGCGAGTCCGTGGCGCAGAGCTTCGGGATCTGCGTGCCCATCGTGGCCGCGGCCGCCATGACGGAGGTGCCGGCCGTGACCGTCACGTCCTGGCCGTCGATCGTCAGCGTCACCGTCTTGCTGGTGAGCCGGATCGGGGTGCCGGTGTCGAGTTCCTGGATCAGGGCCATCGGATGATCTCCTTCGACACCGTCATTGCGAGCGCAGCGAAGCAACCCAGGAGGGCACGCGCCGACCTCTGGGTTGCTTCGCTGCGCTCGCGATGACGAGCAAGTGGGCGAGGCCGGCGGTCAACGATCTCACTCCGCCGCCATCAAGGCCGGCGGCGCGGACACTGGCGCGCGACGAAAATCCTCGGGGAAATGCGCGAGCGCGCTCAGCACCGGCACGGGCGTGAGCCCGCCCATCGCGCAGAGCGAGCCGTCGGTCATGACCTCGCAGAGGTCGCGAACGACGGCGAGGTTCGCCTCGCGCTCGATCCCGGCGATGATCCGGTCCACCGTCTCGACGCCCCGTACGGCCCCGATGCGGCAGGGCGTGCACTTGCCGCAGCTCTCGGCCGCGCAGAACTCGAAGGCGAAGCGGGCCTGAGCCGCGAGGTCGACCGAGTCGTCGAAGACCACGATCCCGCCATGACCGAGGAGCCCGTTCAGGGCCGCGAACGCCTCGTAGTCGAGCGGCGTGTCGAGCAGGCTTTCCGGGAAATACGCCCCGAGAGGCCCGCCGACCTGGACGGCCCGGATCGGGCGCCCGGACCGTGTCCCGCCGCCGTAACCCTCCACGACCTCGCGAAGCGTCAGCCCGAAGGCCGTCTCGATCAGCCCGCCCCGGGCGACGTTCCCGGCGAGCTGGAACGGCAGCGTGCCGCGCGAGCGGCCCATGCCGAAGGCCGCGTAGGCCTCAGGCCCATTCGCCATGATCCAGGGCACGGTCGCGAGCGAGAGAACGTTGTTCACGACCGTCGGCTTCCCGAAGAGGCCCTTGATCGCGGGCAGCGGCGGCTTCGCCCGCACGATCCCGCGCTTCCCCTCGAGAGAGTCGAGGAGAGACGTCTCCTCGCCGCAGATATAGGCGCCCGCTCCGAGCCTGGTCTCCAGCGTGAAGGCGCGGCCCGAGCCCGCGACGGACGGCCCGAGATAGCCCGCCAGCCTGGCGGCCTCGATCGCGCGGTTCATGGTCCGGTAGGCGTGCGGGTACTCGGACCGGATGTAGATGAAGCCCTTCGTCGCCCCGACCGCGAGCCCCGCGATCGTCATGCCTTCGACGAGCGAGAGCGGATCGCCCTCCATCAGCATGCGGTCGGCGAAGGTGCCCGAGTCGCCCTCGTCGGCGTTGCAGACCACGTATTTCTGGTCGGCCTCGGCGAGCAGGACCGTCGACCACTTGATCCCGGTCGGGAACCCGGCTCCGCCGCGCCCGCGCAGCCCCGAGGCCTTCACCTCGTCGACGATCGCGGTCGCGTCGAGCGCGAGCGTCCTCGCGAGACCGGCATAGCCACCGTGTTCCCGATAATCCGCGACCGAGATGGGATCGATCACCCCGCAGCGCGCGAAGGTGAGCCTCGTCTGGCGGGCGAGATACGGGATCTCGTCCGGCCGACCGAGCGCGAGGGAATGCGAGCCGCCCACGAGGAGCCCGGCCCCGAACAGCTCCGCGACGTCCTCGGGTCCGACCGGCCCGTAGGCGATCCGGCCCTCCTGCGTTTCGACCTCGACCATCGGCTCGAGCCAGAACAGGCCACGGGATCCCGTGCGGACGACGGTGACGTCGGCGCCACGGTCACGGGCTGTCGTCTCGATCGCGGTCGCGACACGGTCGGCCCCGAGCGCGACGGCCTGGGCGTCCGCGGGTACGAAGATCCGGATCACGGGCGCAGCTCCGCCATGCATCGGTCGAAGGCGGCGGCGTCGAGATACGCGACCGGCTCTCCATCCACGAGAGCCGCGGGTCCGCAGGCGCAGAGCCCGAGGCAGAAGACCGGCTCCAAGGTCACGGCCCCATCCAGGCTCGTGCCGTGCCAGTCGATCCCGAGCCGGCGCTTGGCGTGGTCCGCGATCGCGACCGCGCCGACGGCCTGGCAGGCCTCGGCCCGGCACAGCTTCACGACATGGCGGCCGGCCGGGGCGCTCCGGAAATCATGATAGAAGGTGACGACGCCGTGGATTTCGGCGCGGGACAGGTTCAAGGCCTCGGCCAGGAGCGGGACGGCCTCGGGGTCGATGTAGCCGAACGTTTCCTGCAGGGCGTGCAGGATCGGCAACGTCGCGCCGTCGAGATGCGCGTGTCCGGCTATCACCTCACCGGCCCGTGCCGCATTCCAGGGCTCAACACTCATGCGCTGCACTTCATTCGTTCTTCACATGGAAAGAAGCGCGCAGTTTAGAATGAAATCAATGCAACGTTTGGATGACGCGATAGCACAAAACTATCACGCTTTCGATGCCTCGAGGGCGCGGGCGAGCTGACGGGCCACGGCCAGCAGCGCCGTGACGAGCGGCGTCGCGGGTTCGCGGTAGGCGACGATCAGCCCGACCGCGTGGCTGACGTCCGGCTCCCCGATCGGGATCGACCGGACGGTCGTCGGCAGCCCGAGGCTATCGGCCACGATCTTCGGCATCACGGTCGACCATTGTCCCGTCCTCACGTGCGAAACGAGCACGATCGTCGAGTTGGATTCGAGCGTCGGCCGGGTCGCGACGCCGGTGTCGCGCAGCAGTTGATCGATGATGCGCCGGTTCTGCATGTCGGGCGTCAGGAGGCAGAGCGGCAGCGCCGCGACCTCGGACCAGCTCACCGTGTCCCGGTCCGAGAACGCGCCCGCGCTCGCGGTCAGGAGGTGGTAGCGCTCTTCGTAGAGCGGAACCGTCCGGACCTGGCCCAGCGGCTCGTTCTCCAGGTAGCTCAATCCCGCATCGATCTCGGCGTCGTCGAGAAGGCCCAGGATGTCGATCGAGGTGCGGGACAGGATCGTGAACCGCACGCCGGGATAGCGCGCCCGGAACGGCGTCGTGATCTCGGCCACCATCGGCAGGGCGGTCGGGATCGCGGCGATCCGGATATGGCCTTCGAGGCCGATCTTGAGTGCCGCGAGATCCTCCCGCATGCCCCGAACGTCGCCCAGGATGCGGCGGCCCCATTCCAGCACGCGCTCGCCCTCCGGCGTGAAGCC
>CAXTKM010000016.1:16775-31537 GCA_964244795.1 uncultured Enterovirga sp. | reverse complement strand
GGGCAGGACGGAATCAGATTCGGGCCGTACACCGCAATGGGGACAGGCCCTAGTCGCCAGCGCCCTCCGGGGGGCGTGGGGCGGGCACGTGTCCGCGACCACGCGCCGGTGAGGGCGGAACGATCGATCTCGGGTCTCTCTCCTTCGCCTCGAGAGCGAGGGGGCGGGATGCCGGTTCACCGGCTCTGTGAGCGATTGACTGAAAGGTGCCAGGTCCCTCCCGGCATCCCGCGCGGCTCTTTTCGAGGCCGTCGCGACGCGTGAGCGCGCGACGGGACGCCCGGGAGTCAGGCCTGACCGGACCTGGACCTCGGGGCACCGCCTCGTCCTGCACCCATGAAGCCCGGTGACGTCCACAAGCCCCCTCCGCTAGCGGATATTATTCCTAGTTGTCAAGCAGCCTTTCCACACCTCCCCGCCTGTCATTCCGGGGCGGCGAAGCCGAGCCCGGAACCCATAGACGCCGACGTTTCCGGGCTGACGAGGCGGGTGCGCCGTCGACGAGCTCAGTCTTTATGGGTTCCGGGCTCGGCTGTGCCGCCCCGGAATGACAGCGGTGCGTTGAGCAAAGGTCTCGCGCCGGGTCAGAACAGATGGGCCTCTCCCGACACCGCCGGGAGCTGCTCCGGCCCGCCCATGGCCAGCCGATGCGCGAGGCCCGCCAGGGTGACGGTCTCGGCCGCGAGCGCAGGCCGGACGGCCCATTCGTCCGGAACCTGGGTCGCGAGGCGGCCGAGGAAGACCGACAGCCCGGCGAGGCGCTGAGCTAGGGAATCCAGCGCCTGGACCGCGACAAGGTCCTGGCTCGTCAACGCGGCGGAGCCGAGCGTCTTCGAGAGGACGTCCTGGATCTCCTCGCCCATCCCGGCGAGGCAGCCCGCTTCCTGCTCCATCCTGCGAAGGACGTCGGCGAGGGAGACGGAATCGTGCTCGGGATGAGGCCTGGACATGGGGCTCGGCCTCTCGTCAGAAGAGTTCGACATCGTCGGACGGGACCGGCGCCGGGATCCGGGGCCGGGACGGGGGCGCGAGCGCGATCGGGTCGGCCTTCGCCAGCGCGAGCTGACGGACCCGGCCGCTGACCGGCCAGAACTGCACCCGCCTCGCGCGCGATCCGCGCAGGCTGCTGCCCGCGAGCGTCAGCTCCTCTCGCCGGACGAAGGCTTCCGCGAACTCGGCGTTCTTCGCCCCGATGTCGGTGACGCGCTCGAGCAGGCGCGCTCCGCCGAAGAGCCAGACCTGGAGGTTCTCGCGCCGCGCCCCGAGCTTGAGGAGCCCGTTGATCAGGAGCTCCATCGAGTGCACGCCGTAGCGCAGGTGCTCGCTCGCGCCGGCCGTCTCGGATTGCGCGAGCAGGAAGTGGTTCATGCCGCCCACCCGGGCGACCGGGTCCTGGATGCAGGCCGCGACGCAGGAGCCGAGGAGCGTCGTCAGGACCACGTCCGGATCCCGGCTGACCTCGTATTCGCCCTGCACGATGTTCACGCGGCGCTCGCGCTCGGCGCCCGCGTGTCCAGCGGCCTGGAGAACTGCGCTCACGACAGCTTCCCGAAGACGGCTTCGATCTTCTCCCGCAGCGTCGCGACCGTGAAGGGCTTCACGACGTAGTTGTTCACGCCGAATTCCTTCGCCTGCTTCAGCAGGTCGGCATCGGCCCGGCCGGTCAGCATGATGAACGCGATCTTGCTGGTCGGCGGGTGGACCCGGATCGACCGCAGGAGCCCGATGCCGTCGAGGTTCGGCATGTTGAAGTCCGAAAGGACGAGGTTCACGGGTCGCGTGATGACGCCGCGGAGCGCCTCCTCGCCGTCGCGGGCCTCCCGGACGTCGCTGAAGCCGATCTGCTCGAGGCCGTTCCGCACGAGCGCCCGCATGGACGCCTGATCGTCCGCGATCATCACGCTTATGGTCTTGGCCGCGGGCATCACACCCTCTCCTCGGAATGCTGGTTGCAGAGGCGCAGGACCTCGCCCGCGATGCGGGAGAGGGAGAGCTGACGCTCGACCGCCCCGATCTCGTGGGCGACGCGCGGCATGCCGTAGACCACGGACGTGGCCTCGTCCTGGCCGAAGGTCGCGCCGCCGGCCTGGCGGATCGACAGGAGCCCCTGGGCTCCGTCGCGCCCCATCCCGGTCAGGATGACGCCCACGACGTTCTCGCCGGCGGTCGCGCTCGCGGTCTCGAACAGGCGGTCGACGGAGGGGCGGTGCCCGTTCACCGGATCTCCGGCGCGCAGCCGGCAGCGCCACGTGCTCGATCCGGACAGCTCCAGGTGCTGCGGCCCGCCGGGCGCCAGGTAGACGTGACCCGGGGCGAGCACCGCCCCGTCGGTCGCCTCCGTCACGGTCGCGGCGCAGAAGCGGTCGAGCCGCTGCGCGAAGCTGCGCGTGAAGGTCGCCGGCATGTGCTGCGTAATGAGGGTCGGCGGGCAATTCGCCGGGAACCGCGAGATGATCGTGAGCAGGGCCTCGACTCCGCCGGTCGACGAGCCGATCGCGACGACGCGCCCGTTCGGCGCGAAACGCCCGGCGGACGCCTGGCCGCCGCTGACCGGGACGGAGGCCTGCCGGGGACGCGAGCGCTTGGCGGCCTTCACCTTGCTGGGCAGGTCTGCGAAGGCCTCCTGGGCCGTGACGCCCGCGGACGGCTTGCCGATGCAGTCGAAGGCACCGATCTCGAGCGCCCGAATGCTCGCCTCGGCGCCCTGCTGCGTCAGTGTCGAGATCATGATGACCGGCATCGGCCGGAGCCGCATGATCTTCTCGAGGAAGTCGAGGCCGTTCATGTTCGGCATCTCGATGTCGAGCGTGACCACGTCCGGATTCAGGGCCTTGATGGCGTCGCGCGCCTGGAGCGGATCGGCCGCGGTGCCCACGACCTCGATGTCGGGATCGCTCTCGAGCATGGCGGTCACGAGGCTCCGCATCGTGACCGAGTCGTCGACGACCAGGACCCTCGTCTTCGTCATGGCCGTGCTCCTTCCAGGGCGTAGGTCGTGAGCCCGTCGCTCCGGAACCCGCTCTCGTTCACCCGCTCCGAATGGCCCACGTAGAGGCGGCCCTCGGGGTGCAGCGACTGCCGGAACCGGTTCCACATCTTGCGCTGCGTCTCCTCGTCGAAGTAGATCACGACGTTCCTGCAGAAGATCGCGTCGAAGCGGGCCTTCATGGGCCAGGAACCGATCAGGTTCAGCTCGCGAAACGAGATCAGGCGGCGCATCGCCTCGCCGGCCTCCGCCGCGCCGCCCTCACGGGGTTCCATCCACTTGCGGACGAGATCGCCCGGGATCGCGGCCACGTCTTCCTTCG
Source organism: uncultured Enterovirga sp. (assembly GCA_964244795.1). GTDB lineage: Bacteria > Pseudomonadota > Alphaproteobacteria > Rhizobiales > Beijerinckiaceae > Enterovirga. Next base: position 28,229 of record CAXTKM010000016.1, on the reverse strand, counting down.
GGTAGATGCCGCGCCGCGCGGTCGCGACCACGTTCGGGTCGATGTCGGTCGCGAGGATCCTGACGTCGTGGTCGGCCGCGTCCGGCAGGAGCGACAGGATGGTGAGCGCCATCGAGTACGGCTCGGGTCCGGTGGAGCATCCGGCCGACCAGATCCGGACGCGTCCCCCCTTGCGGGCCTGGGCCAGCGCCGCGGGCAGGACCTGGGTCTTGAGGTGCTCGAAATGGTGCGGCTCGCGGAAGAAGCGCGTGACGTTGGTCGTGAGCGCGGCCAGCATGTTGCGCCGCTCGTCCGCGCCGTCCGCCTCCTGCACGAGCTCGCAATAATCCCGGAAGCTCTCGAGCCCGAGCATCCGGAGCCGCTTCGCGAGGCGCGAATAGACGAGCGTCGCCTTGCTCTCCGGCAGGGCGAGCCCGGCATCGGCGTGGAGCATGGAGGCGATCTGCCGGAAGTCGTGATCCGTGAACGGGAACTCGCCACCGACGATGTTGCTCTCGGCGCGCTTCGCCGCGGCGCTGGCCATGTCAGGCGGCCTCGGCTTCGAGGGGCAGCATGCGGTCGAGCGACACGAGGCTGATCATGCGGCCGTCGATCGGCAGGAGGCCCTTCACGAACAGCTTGGCCGCGTCGTAGGCGACGTCCGGCGTCGGCTGGAGCGCGTCGCCCGTGACCGTCAGGATGTCGCACACCGCGTCCACCAGGAGGCCGACGAGCTGGTCAGCGATCCTGGACACGATGATGACGTGCCGGGCCGTGGGCTCGCTCCCCTTCAGGCCGAGCCTGAGCGCGAGGTCGATCACCGGCAGGACGGTTCCCCGCAGGTTGATCACGCCGCGCACGAAGCCCGGCGAATGCGGCAGCGGGGTCGCGGGCGTCCAGCCTCGGATCTCGCGCACGGACCGGATGTCGACGCAGAACTCCTGCGCCCCGATCCGGAACGCGATCAGCTCCTTGCGGTCGGACGCGTGGATGGTGGCTTCCGTACCCATGATCAACCTGCTGCTGCTGAGAGGCGCGTTTCGGGACGGGCGCGCTCGGAATGCTCGCCCGAGATGACGGCGTCGACGTCGAGGATCAGGGCCACGCGGCCGTCGCCGAGGATCGTCGCGGCCGCGATCCCGGGCACCCGGCGGTAGTTCGCCTCGAGGCTCTTGATGACGACCTGGCGCTGGCCGACGATCGAATCGACCAGGAAGGCCGCGCTGCTCCGGTCCTCTCCCTCGACCAGGACCGCGACGCCCGAGGTCGGCGGCAGGGCCTCGTCCCGGAAGCCGAGCCGCTCCCCGATGTCGATGATCGGGACGTAGCGGTCCCGGATCAGCAGGAGCGGCGCGCTGCCTTCGAGGTGACGCAGCTCGGCCGGCTTCGGCTGCAGGGTCTCCATCACGGTCGTGATCGGCAGGACCAGGGTCTGGCCGCAGACCGACACGACCATGCCGTCCAGGACCGCGAGGGTCAGCGGAAGGCTTAGCGTGAAGGTCGAGCCGAGCCCCGGCCGGGACAGGATCGTGATCCGGCCGCCGAGCCCCTGGATGCTGCGCCGCACGACGTCCATCCCGACGCCCCGGCCCGAGATGGAGGACACCGTCTCCGCGGTCGAGAAGCCCGGCATGAAGATGATGTTGTCGATCTCCTCGTCGCTGAGGCTCGCGTCGGGCGACACGAGGCCCTTCTCGGTCGCGATGGCCCGGACGCGCTTCCGGTCGATGCCGCCGCCGTCGTCCGCGACCTCGATCACGATGCGGCCGCTGCGGTGGAGGGCTGCGAGCCGAACCGTTCCCTCGGCCGGCTTTCCGGCCTCGCGCCGGCGCTCCGGCGACTCGAGCCCGTGGTCGATCGCGTTCCGGATCATGTGGGTGATCGGGTCGGTCAGGCGCTCGATGATGGTCTTGTCGACCTCGGTGCCCTCGCCTTCGACCGCGAGGCGGACCTCCTTGCCGGTCGCGGCCGCGACCTCCCGGACCAGCCGGGGCATGCGCTGGAACACGGATTTCACGGGCTGCGCCCGGATCGCCATGACGCTGTCCTGGATGTCGCGGGTCAGGAGCTCCAGGTCGTCGAGCCCGACCGCGATGCCGGACGAGCGCGCGACCCCGTTCTCGAGGACGCGCTGCGCCAGCATCGCCTGGTTGATGACGAGCTCGCCCACGAGGTCGATCAACCGGTCGACGCGGTCGAGGTCGACCCGGATCGTCGGCGACCCGGTCGAGGGCGCGCCCGCGGGTCCGGCGACGTCGGGTCCGCCCTGATTGTTGTCCTGAACCTCGGGTTTCGGGGCCGGGGCGACGAGCTTCGGGGCCGGTGCCGGCGCGATGCTCGGTCGGGGCGCAGCCTGCGCCGCGGCCGCGGCGGTCGCCCTCGCGATGAGGGCCTGGACGTCGATGAGGTCGGCGGCCGCGAAGGCGGCCTCCGGGGCGACCGGCAGGGCGAGCGCGACCGGCACGGCGAGCGGCACCTCGATCGCCGCGCCCTCCCGGACGATGACGAGCTCGCAATCGCCGTCCACGAAATCGAACACCTCCCGGATCGCGTCCTCGTCGGCGCTCCCGAGGCTGATCGTCCAATGGCAATAGGCCGTCTCGGCATCCAGCGCGTCGATCCCGGGCAGGCTGCCGGTATCGAGCACGACCTCGACCGGGCCGAGCGTCGCGAGCTCCCGAAGGAGAACCGCCGGCTCGCTCGCCTTCGCGTAGAGCGAGGAGCGCGGCTTGAACGTGACGATCCGGCGTTCGATCGCGTCCGATGGCTCGTCCAGCTCGACCATGACCTGGATCGGCGCGAAGCCGAAATCGAGGTCGAGGTCTTCGGCAGATTCCGGGGCGTCGCCCGGCCCGGCCGTCAGCGCCTCGAGCTCCCGGACCAGGACCGCGCGGCGGTCCCGGTCGATCGCGCCGCCGTCGCGGGAGGCCCGGACCAGATCCGCGAGAACGTCGGCCGCCCGAAGCATCACGTCGAGGATGCGACCGTCGATCGCGAGGCGGTTGCCGCGCATCTCGTCGAGGACGGTCTCGAAGACATGCGCGAAGCCGACGAGGTCCTCCAGGCTGAACGCACCCGCGCCACCCTTGATGGAATGCACCGCCCGGAAGACCGCGTTGACCGTCTCGGAATCGTGATCGCCGGCCTTCATGGCGAGCAGCCCGAGCTCGAGCTCGGCCAACTGCTCCTCACACTCCTGGAAGAAGGTGATCTTGATGGCTGCGAGGGGATCCAAGGGCATCACCTTCGGGCTTTCCGGTTCGGGTCCGATCAGGCCGCGACGCGACGGATCGCGTTCACGAGCTTCTCGGGATTGAAGGGCTTCACGATCCAGCCGGTCGCACCGGCCGAGCGGGCCCTCTCCTTCTTGGCCGCGTCGCCCTCGGTGGTGAGCACGAGGATCGGGGTCGCCCGATGGCGGGCGTCGCGGCGGACGTTCTCGATGACCTCGAAGCCATCCATCCGGGGCATGTTGATGTCCGTGATGATCACGTCCGGCGACTCGGTGCCGAGAACCTCGAGGCCGTGCACGCCGTCGACCGCCTGGACCACCCGGAAGCCCGCCTCGGACAGGGCGAGCATCAGCATGTCCCGCATGGTGCGGGAATCGTCGATCGTCAGGATCGTCTTGCTCACGAGGGGGCTCCGGGATGGTTGGAGGCGAGGAGGAAGGAGGCTCCGAGCGTGCCGAGCCCGGCCTCGAAAGCGGCGGACGTCTCGCGGAAGGCGAACGGGAGGCCGTCCTGCGCCCAGGTCGATCGTGCCGAGAGCAGCACCTGGAGGCACAGGCCGCCGACGCGGTCGACCTCGGAGGCATCGATGCTGACGGCGTGGCCGCGAGCGGCCACGAATTCGGTCTTCAGCGGCGTCGCAGCCACGAGATCGAGGATCGGCCGCAGCTTGAGGGTGATCGTCTCGAAGTTCTTCATCGGGGCATTCTTGCGTGTCTTCACGATCGGTTCCTCAGAACTCTTCCCAGCCGGCCTCGTCGGCCTGGCTGTCGGGCTGCGGCTTGCGGAGGGCGGAGACGCCGCGGCCGCCGACGCTCTTCAGGGCCGTGACCGTGCGGGGCTTCGGGGCCGCGGCCTTCGGGACCAGCGCCACCACCGCGTCCTGCCCGACGTCGAAGCCCGCGACGAGGCGGCGGAGCTCCTTCGCCTCGCCGGCCAGCGCATGGCTCGCCGCCGTCGACTGCTCCACCATCGCGGCGTTCTGCTGCGTGACCTGGTCCATCTGGTTCACGGCCGTGTTCACCTCGGCGAGGCCCGTCGCCTGCTCCTTCGCCGAGGCCGCGATCTCCACCACCACCGCGCTGATGTCGGCCACCTGGGCCGCGATCCGGCCGAGCGCGCGGCCGGCCTGACCGACAAGCGACACCCCGTTCTCGACCTGGCCCGAGGAGGCCTGGATCAGCGCCTTGATCTCCTTCGCGGCGTCCGCCGAGCGCTGCGCCAAGGCCCGGACCTCGGAGGCCACGACCGCGAAGCCCCGGCCCGCCTCGCCGGCCCGGGCCGCCTCGACGCCCGCGTTCAGCGCGAGGAGGTTCGTCTGGAACGCGATCTCGTCGATCACCCCGATGATCTGCGCGATCTGCTTTGCGGATTTCTCGATCTCGGCCATCGCCTGGACGGCCCCGCTCACCACCTCGCCCGAGCGCTCCGCATCCCCCTTCGCGGTCGTCACGACCTCGCGAGCATGGTTCGCGCCCTCGGCCGTCTTCCGGACCGTCGCGGTGATCTCGTCCAGCGCCGCCGCCGTCTCCTCGAGAGACGCCGCCTGCTGCTCCGTCCGGCGCGACAGGTCGTCCGACGCCTGGCTGATCTCGCCCGTGCCGGACCCGATCCCCTCCGCCGCGCCGGAGATCTGCCTCACGGTCTCCTGAAGCGTCGACAGGGCCGCGTTGAAGTCGTCCTGAAGCTTGCGGTACTCGACCGGGAACGTCTCCGTGAGGCGATGGGTCAGGTTGCCCCTGGCGAGCGCCTCGAGGCCCGTTCCGATCTCGCCCACCACGAAGGCCTGCTCGGCTGCGGCCTTTTCACTGGCCACGCCGCTGCTGGCACGATGCTCCTCGGCGACACGGCGGTGCTCGGACGCGTCGGCCTCGACGCGGAGACGGTCGACCGCGCCCTGCTTGAAGACCGCGACGGATTTCGCCATGGCGCCGATCTCGTGCTTCAGCGCAAGACCTGGGATGTCCGTCGCGAGATCGCCGCCGGATATCCTGTTCATGGCTGCCATCAGGCCGCCGAGCGGCTTGAGGGTGCGACGCGCCAGCCAGAATGCGACTCCGCCCACGAGCAGGCTGAGGCTCAGGACGAGGATCGTCAGGTCGCGCTCCAGCTCGGCGACCGCGACGAAGAATTCGGACTTCGGCGTCCCGACGTAGAGGACCCCGATGATGTCGCCCTTGTCGTTGCGGATCGGATCGTAGGCGGTGAAGTAGGCTTGGCCCAGAATGTCCGCCTGACCGCGATAGCTCTCGCCACGTGTCAACACGGCGTCGTAGACCGGCCCGGGCGCGAGCTTCGTGCCGACCGCGCGGCTGCCATCCGGCTTCCTGACGTTCGTTGCGATCCTCACATCCTTCTGGAAGATCGTCGCCGTTCCGCCGACCAACTGCTTCACGAGATCGACCGGCTCGAAGAAGTCGTTCAGCGGACGATCACCCGCGTACATCTTCCCGTCGACGATCGAGAACCGGGTCCCGAAGCCCCTGAGAGCGTTCCAGGCCACCCGCATGCTGCTTTCCTGGTGCTTCTGGACCGCCTGCTCCGACGATGACACGACGATGGCTCTTGCCGTGACGAACGTCCCGATGCCGAGGCACATCAGGCTGACCGCCGTAATGGCGGAAAGGCGGGCCGCGATTGAAATGCGACCGAATACGGAGGTGAGCTTCACGTCGACCTCCTTTCAGTCGAGACAACCGAGATACGACGGCCAATCAGGCAAGAATTTCGTTAAAGAACAAAGAAATCCGAAGGAACTCGGGAGTCTTCGCGGCTTTTGGTTGACCCTGTGTCGCCTTGGCCTCGTGCGAGGCCCGAAACGAGGGCAGGGCTTAGAAGCAGGCCCCTGAGGTGCAGGCGGACGGTCATCCCGCCCCGGCCAGCGCCGCCGCTCAGAACTCTTCCCAGCCGGCCTCGTCGGCCTGGCTGTCGGGCTGCGGCTTGCGGAGGGCGGAGACGCCGCGGCCGCCGACGCTCTTCAGGGCCGTGACCGTGCGGGGCTTCGGGGCCGCGGCCTTCGGGACCAGCGCCACCACCGCGTCCTGCCCGACGTCGAAGCCCGCGACGAGGCGGCGGAGCTCCTTCGCCTCGCCGGCCAGCGCATGGCTCGCCGCCGTCGACTGCTCCACCATCGCGGCGTTCTGCTGCGTGACCTGGTCCATCTGGTTCACGGCCGTGTTCACCTCGGCGAGGCCCGTCGCCTGCTCCTTCGCCGAGGCCGCGATCTCCACCACCACCGCGCTGATGTCGGCCACCTGGGCCGCGATCCGGCCGAGCGCGCGGCCGGCCTGACCGACAAGCGACACCCCGTTCTCGACCTGGCCCGAGGAGGCCTGGATCAGCGCCTTGATCTCCTTCGCGGCGTCCGCCGAGCGCTGCGCCAAGGCCCGGACCTCGGAGGCCACGACCGCGAAGCCCCGGCCCGCCTCGCCGGCCCGGGCCGCCTCGACGCCCGCGTTCAGCGCGAGGAGGTTCGTCTGGAACGCGATCTCGTCGATCACCCCGATGATCTGCGCGATCTGCTTTGCGGATTTCTCGATCTCGGCCATCGCCTGGACGGCCCCGCTCACCACCTCGCCCGAGCGCTCCGCATCCCCCTTCGCGGTCGTCACGACCTCGCGAGCATGGTTCGCGCCCTCGGCCGTCTTCCGGACCGTCGCGGTGATCTCGTCCAGCGCCGCCGCCGTCTCCTCGAGAGACGCCGCCTGCTGCTCCGTCCGGCGCGACAGGTCGTCCGACGCCTGGCTGATCTCGCCCGTGCCGGACCCGATCCCCTCCGCCGCGCCGGAGATCTGCCTCACGGTCTCCTGAAGCGTCGACAGGGCCGCGTTGAAGTCGTCCTGAAGCTTGCGGTACTCGACCGGGAAGGGGGCGGCGAGCCGGAACGTCAGGTTGCCACGCGCCAGGGCCGCCAAACCCTCGCCCACCGAGCCCACCACGAAGGCCTGCTCAGAGGCCGCGACCTCCCGCCCCGCGTCGTTCCGGGAACGCTCGTCCTCCGCGACGCGCCGCCCGTCGGCGACCTCGCGCTGGTTCTCGACGAGCGCGACCCCGTTCGCCTTGAACACCTCGACGGCCTTCGCCATGGCGCCGATCTCGTCCGTGCGCTCCTTCCCCTTCACGTCGACGCTGAAATCGCCGGCCGCGAGACGACCCATCGTGGCCGTGACGGCCTGGATCGCGCCGCCGAGCGACCGCGCGACCAGCAGGAACAGCACGAGCGCGCAGATCGAGATCGCGACGCTCACAGCGACGGTCTGCCAGAGCGCCGTCCGGCCGCTCCGCACGAGCTCGGTCAGGTCGGATGCGGTCTCGACGACCGCGATCTTCTTGCCCGAGAAGTCACGCAGCACGAAGGCCGACAGGAAATGGCTCCCCGTGGCCGTGTCGAGCAGCCGGCCGACCGTCTGGCCGTCGAAGACGGCCTTCAGCTCAGCCTGGGACAAGGGCGTCGGTCCGGAGAACGTCGACGTCTGAGCCTCGAACGTCTCGCCGCGCGGGAGGTGGACCGCGATATCCGTCTTCAGCGCGGATTTCAGCCGGTCGAAGTAGCTCCGGCCGAGCGACGTCCCGATGTCGACGACGCCGACGAGGCGCCCGTCCTTCAGGACCGGTGCGGTCGCGAAGACGCCGAGCGCGACGAGGCCCGGCTCGAGGCCCTTCATCAGCTTCTTCTCGGTGATCGCCGCCTGCACCGAGGGCCGGCGCCCGGTGACGGTGTCGCCGAACTGCGTCGGATTGTGCACGCGAGCGATCGCGACCCCGGCAGCGCTCGTGAAGGTGAAGAGGCTGACGTCGGCATCCTGTTTCAGGCTGGCCATCGCGCCGTCGTAGCGGCGGAGCAATTCCTCGCGCGCCCCTCGCGCCATGAGATCCGCCACCCCGGGCTCCGCCGCGAGCCCGATCGCGAGCGCGGACGCGGTCCGCTGCTGGGCCGCGAGATCCGCCTGCATGAACTCGATGTCGTTGCGCGCCTCGATCTGCTGCACATGCCGCGACAGCTCGGACTGCTGGTACCAGGCGAGCCCCCCGATGGTCGTGCTGGCGAGGAGAACGGCCGCGAACCCGTAGGCCGTGATCCTGATCCAAAGCGGTCGCGATACGGTGCTGTCGGACTCGGGCGTCATTGTCATGTCGGATCTCGGCATGGGGAAGGCGTGCGGGAGGCGCGGCGGTCGGCGTTTCGGCGTCAGGCCGGACGGCGGCTGGGAAGACCGCGCTCGGCACGACGACCGCGCTCTGGCCCACGCGGCTCCGCAACGCGGCGACCGCCCCCCTGGCCGCGAGCATCGATCCTGGAAGCGCGCATCCGGATGATCCATCGAGTCGATGCCGGACGGACGGTCCGATCTGCGACAGACCTAGCGGGCAAATGTGGACGCTTTGATAACCTTGCCGGAAGACTTCCGGGGACGCGCCGGTCGCGGCGAGGTCGCCGCCGCGCGTCCTGCCCTCTTAACCCGGCGTTAACCACGATGCCGGACACCGGAGGGGTCGGGCGTGGTGTGACGGATTCGATCTTCGCGCGCGGTGTCCTTCCGCTCGCGCTCGGATCGCGGCATCCAGAGGGATGGGGCGAACGGGATGGCGGCCAGGACGGACCAGGCTTCGCGAGGAGACGGCGATCCCGGCCCGTTCGCGGGCGAGCCGACCGTGACGGCGGACGCCCCCTTCGACCAGAGGGCGATCGACGACTTCCTGGGGCTCGGGGGCGATGGCGCGTTGAGCGCGATCCCGTCCGGCATCCATGCGCTGATCGACGCCCCGACCGTTCCCTACGAGCGTATCCCGATGCTCGAGGCGGTGTTCGACCGCCTCGTGAAGCTGCTCCGCACCTCCGCCCGCAAGCTCACCTCCGACCTCGTCGAGATCCGGCTGGACAGCATCCGGTCGTTGCGGTTCGGCCAGTACCTCGATTCCATCTCGCTGCCCTGCCTGATCGGCGTCGTGAAGGCGGAGCCCTGGAACAACTTCGGGCTGATGATGGTCGATTCCGGCCTCGTCTATGCGCTGGTCGAGGTCGCGCTCGGGGGCAGCGCCGCGCTCGGCCCGACGCTGGTGGAGGGCCGGACCTTCTCCCCGATCGAGATGAGCATCCTGCGCCGCTTCGTGGAGGCGGTCCTGGCCGACAGCAGCGAGGCGTTCAGCTCCATCTCGCCGGTCGCGTTCTCCCTCGACCATTTCGAGACGAACCCGCGCTTCGCGACCATCACGCAGCCCCAGAACCTCGTCGTCCTGGCGACCTTCAAGATCGATCTCGGGACGCTGCAGGGCTTCTTCGAGATCGTGCTGCCCTTCGTCACGCTGGAACCGATTCGCGAGGCGCTGAGCTCGAGCTACGTCGGCGACCGGCTCGGCAACGACGACGTCTGGCAGCAGCATCTCGTGCGCGAGTTCCGTCGCTCCGAGATCGAGCTGACGGCGGTCCTGCAGGAGAAGGTGCTGCCGCTCGGCTCCGTGCTCGCCCTCGCGGTCGGCGAGACCCTGATGCTCGACATCTCGACCGACCACCTCGTGGAGATGCGCTGCGGCGGCAAGGTCGTCGGCCGGGGCCGGATGGGGCGCGCGGGCGATCACATCGCGGTCCAGATGACCCAGGGGCTGGCCGACCTCTCGGCCGAGAAGCACCTCGCGTCGTAGAGCGGACGCGGCGGCGGCTCACCGAGGATCATCGGCACCGATCATGACGGACGAGACCACAGGCGAGCGCCGCTCCCGACCCCACGCACGCATGAGCGGCGCCAGCAAGGCCGCGACCATCATGCTGCTCCTCGGCGAGAAGAAGAGCGCGCCGATCTGGGAGCACCTCGAGGAGGACGAGGTCCGGCTGCTCTCGATCGCGATGTCCGAGCTCGGCACGGTGCCGGGCGACGTGGCCGAGAGCCTGATCACGGAGTTCGCCACGAGCTTCTCGGATCGCGACAAGGTCGTGGGCAGCTACGACCGGACCGAGGCGTTCCTGAAGAGCGTGCTGAACCAGGACCAGGCCGAGGCGATCATGGACGAGATCCGGGGCCAGTCGAGCCGGAACGTCTGGCGCAAGATGTCGAGCGTCGATCCCGCGTCGCTCAGCAGCTACCTGATGGGCGAGCACCCCCAGACCGTCGCGCTGATCCTGTCGCGCCTGCCCCCGAAGACGACCGCGAACGCGCTCTCGAACTTCAAGGAGCAGCAGGCGGCGGACGTCCTGAACCGCATGCTGACCCTGAACTCCGTCCAGAAGGAGGCGCTGGAGAGCGTGGAGCAGGTGCTCCAGGCGGAGTTCCTGTCCGGCCTCACCCGGACGGTGCAGCGCGACCTCCATGTCGAGGTGGCGGACGTCTTCAACGCGCTCGACCGGCAGACCGAGAAGCGCCTCATGGAGGCCCTGGAACGCACGAACGATCCGGCCGCGACCCGGATCAAGAAGCTCATGTTCACCTTCGACGACCTGACCAAGCTCCAGCCAGCCGCCATCCAGACGCTGCTCGGCGGCATCGACCGCCAGATCCTGACCCAGGCCCTGAAAGGCTCGCCCGACGAGACGCGCGAGATCTTCACGAAGAACATGTCGACGCGCGCGGCCAAGATGCTGACGGACGACATCGCGGCGCTCGGCCCGATGCGGATGAAGGACGTCGAGCAGGCGCAGGCCTCGCTGATCCAGCACGCGAAGGACCTGGAGGCCAAGGGCGAGATCGTCCTCGGACGGTCGAGCGAGGACGAGTTCGTGTAGGGCCGACGGAGAGCGCCGCGGAGAGCGCTCAATCGGCCGAGCCGAAAGATGCACGGGTGTTGTGCGTCCTTCGGGTCCACCCTTCGGTCGACATGTCAGGGTCGAGACCTTTTCGTGCTCCGACCGTGTCGTCCCGGCCGGAGCGAAGCGGAGGGGATGGGGATCCAGGGCCGGCGCGTCGGGGCCCTGGACCCTCATTCCCGACTGATTTGCAGCCGCCGGGAATGACATCCGTAGCCCCCGCGCAAAGGTCTCCGGGACGAGGAGGTTGGTGGCTCGTGGAGACCCTTCGGTCGGGTGCCCGGCCCTCCTCGACCGACCGCCGGGTTAGCCAAATGACTTGTAAGTCGGTTCGGACGTGATACGGGTCGCGCGCCCCGCATCGGCGGGCGTGTTCGGGAGGGCGCCGGCCATGGATTTCGGCCTCTCCGCCGACCAGGCGGAGTTTCGCGACAGGGTCGCAGAGTTCGCACGACGCGAGGTGGCGCCGCGCGCCCAGACGCTCGACCGGGAGGCCGTCTTCCCGACGGA
>CAXTKM010000016.1:0-16765 GCA_964244795.1 uncultured Enterovirga sp. | reverse complement strand
CTGTTCCGAAAGGTCGGCGATCTCGGAATCCTGTCCATTCCCTTCGACGAGGAATGGGGTGGGCTCGGCCTCGGGGTCTTCGACGCCGTGCTGGCGCTGGAAGAGCTCGCTCGCGCCGACCAGTCGCTCGCGGTCAGCGCGATGGTCAGCATGGCGACCGGGCTCACGCTGTCGCGGTTCGGGACGCAGGGCCAGAAGGAGCGCTACCTGCCGGACATCGTGTCCGGCCGCGCGATCTGCGCCATCGCGGGGACCGAGCCGCAGGCCGGCTCGGACACGGCCGGCTTCACGACGACGGCCCGCCCGGACGGGAACGGCTTCGTCATGAACGGCCAGAAGGCCTACATCACGAACGCCGGCACCGACATCTCGAGCTTCTCGCTCGTGCTCGCGGTCACCAGCGCGCCCGAGGCGGCCAGGAAGGCGTTCTCGCTGTTCCTGGTCCCGATCGGCACGCCCGGGTTCAGCGTCGGCGAGAAGTACGGCAAGATGGGCTGGCGCTCGTCCGACACGCGGCCGCTGTTCTTCGACGATTGCCGCCTGTCCGGCGACATGCTGCTCGGCGAACTCGACCGCGGCCGCCTCCTCCTGCACCGCGGCTACCAGCAGGCGCGGCTCTTTCTCGCGACCTGCTCGCTCGGCCTCGCGCAGGCGAGCCTCGACCATGCTGTCGCCTTCGCGAAGGAGCGGCAGGCCTTCGGGGGCTCGCTCGGCCGCCTGCAGCTCATCCAGGAGATGGTCGCGAACATCTCGATCAAGGTCGATGCCGCCCGGATGCTGGTCTACAAGGCGGCCTGGTCCTTCGGCCAGGGCGGCGAGCCCGACATGAAGGACCTCTCGACCGCGAAATACTACGCGACCGAGATCGGCTCGGAATGCGCGAACCTCGCGATCCAGGTCCATGGCGGCTGGGGCTACATGGACGACTGCCCGCCCTCCCGCTACCTCCGCGACAACCGCATCTGCACGATCGGGGACGGGTCGAGCCAGATCCAGCTCCTCCTGATCGCCCGGGCTCATGGGCTCGACGTCAGCTTCTGACGGGCCCGCCCGCCGCGCGGGGCCGCTCGCCGGGCTCCGGGTGATCGAGCTCGCCGGGATCGGGCCGGCCCCGCTCGGGGCCATGATGCTGGCCGATCTCGGGGCCGACGTCCTCCGGCTCGACCGGCCCGGCGGCTACCCTCCGCCCGATCCCTCGCTCGCCTTCGAGGAGATGGGCGCGCAGGCGACCTTCAACCGCGGCCGCCGGACGGTCCGGCTCGACATCAAGGCGGAGGCCGGCCGAGAGACCGTGCTCCGGCTCGTGGCCCGGGCCGACGCCCTGATCGAGGGCTATCGGCCGGGCACCATGGAGCGGCTGGCGCTCGGGCCGGATCGCTGCTTCGCGGCCAATCCGCGTCTCGTCTACGCCCGCATGACCGGGTGGGGGCAGGAGGGGCCGCTCGCCGGGATGGCCGGGCACGACCTGAACTACATCGGGCTGTCCGGCGCGCTCTCGCTCTTCGCGCGCGACGGCGCGCCGCCGCCCGCGATCCCGCCGCTCGTCGGCGACATGGGCGGCGGCGGCCTGCTCCTCGCCTTCGGGATCCTGGCCGGCGTGATCTCGGCCCGCGAGACCGGTGCCGGGCAGGTCGTGGATGCCGCGATCGTGGACGGCTCCTCGACCCTCGCAACGCTGCTCGGCGCGCTCCGGAAATGCGGCGCCCATCCCGAGCCGGCTGGCGGGAACGTCCTCGACGGGGGCCGCCACTATTACCGGACGTATCGCTGCTCCGACGGCGGCTTCGTGGCGGTCGGCGCGATCGAGCCCGCCTTCCGGAAGGCGCTGCTCTGCGGGCTCGACCTCCAGGCCGACCCGCGCTTCATCAGCGGCGCGCCGGGGGACGAGAGCTATTGCCAGGACCGTCTCGCGTCGATCTTCGGCCAGGAGCCGCGCAGCTACTGGGAGGCGACCTTCGACGGCACGGATGCCTGCGTCACCCCGGTCCTCTCGCTCGAGGAGGCCGAGACGCACCGTCAGGCCGCGGCGCGGGGCAGCTTCGTCGCGGTGGACGGCGTGGTCCAGCCCGCGCCCGCCCCGCGCTTCTTCCGCACGCCCGGCACGATCGCGATCGGGGCCGCCGAGGCGAGCCGCAGCGACCCGACCGCCTTGGGCGCATGGGGCTTCGCGCCGGACGAGATCGCGGCTTTGCAGGCGGATGGGGTCGTGAGCTAGGCCGAACGCGCGCGAGCGTCGTGCGTGGCTACGAGCTTTCCATCTCTCGGTGTCATTCCGGGGCGGCGAAGCCGAGCCCGGAACCCATAAACGCCGACGTCGCCGACGTATCGCCGGACGGAGTCAAGGTTCGCATCGTCAGCCTGTATGGGTTCCGCTCGGCTGTGCCGCCCCGGAATGACAAGCGGCTGCGGTAGCCCAGGACATCCGCCCTACCCGAGCCAGCGCTTCCGTCTGCGATAATGCTTGATGTTGCGGAAGCGGTTGCGGCCTTCCTCGCCGGACAGGCCGAGGTAGAACTCCTGCACGTCGGGGTTCGAGGAGAGCTCGTCGCGCGTGCCGTGCAGCACGATGCGGCCGCCGTCCATGACGTAGCCGTAGTCGCAATGCGCGATCGCGGCACGCGCGTTCTGCTCGACCAGGAGCACGGTCAGGCCCTCGTCGCGCCGGATCCGGCCGATCGTCGCGAAGAGCTGCTCGACCAGGAGGGGCGCGAGCCCCATCGAGGGCTCGTCGAGGACCAGGAGCTTCGGGCGCGCCATGAGAGCACGGCCGATCAGCATCATCTGCATCTCGCCGCCGGACAGGTAGCCGGCCGTCCGGCCGAGGAGATCCGGCAGGCGCGGAAAATACCCGAACACGCGATCGAGGTCGGCCCGCACGGCCGCGTGGTCGGCCCGCAGATGCGCGCCGACGAGGAGGTTCTGCTCCACGGTGAGATGCGCCAGCACCCGGCGCCCTTCGAGGACCTGGACGATCCCGCGCCGGACGATGTCGCAGGGGTCTGCGTTTGTGAGGTCCTGGCCGTCGAAGGTGACGCGACCCGCGGTCACGCGGCCGAGCTCGGGGCCGAGAAGCCCCGAGATCGCCCTGAGCGTCGTGGTCTTGCCGGCCCCGTTCGAGCCGAGCAGGACCACGAGCTGGCCGTCAGGCACCTCGAGGCTCGCCGATCGGAGCACCTGGATGACGCCGGAATAGACGACGTCGACGTTGCTCAGGCTGAGGCCCACCTGACGGCGCCTCTCACCACTTCTCGAGCGCGGGGACGTCGTACCACTCGGTCGCGGCCGGCACGATCTTGCCGGCCCGCACCACCTCCGCGGTCGACTTGATCCGGCCGATCGGGAACGGGGCCGAGGCGTCGAAGTCGAGGGTCGGGAGCGCGCCCAGGAGCTCCTCCTCCGTGTAGACGTGCTCGAGGAGCGCAGTCCGCATCGCCTCGCCCGTCACCTTGTCGGGACCGACGGCCTTCACGGCCTGTTCCAGCACCCGCAGCGCGAGGAGCGCCTGGGCGGCCGACTGCGCCGAGATCAGGCCCCACTCGCCTGCCTTCTTGTTCGCCTCGAAGACCCGCTGGATCGCGGTGCCCTCGCGCTCCGGCGGCGTGAACGAGAAGGCGGAATAGGAGCCCTCGAGCTTCGCGAGATCGATTCCCTTCGCGACCTCCGTCAGCCCGTTATGCGTCGAGGCGACGAGCGGGATCTTGAGGCCGAGCTCGTCCAGGGCCTTCGCGGCCGCGATCACCTGCGCGGTCGTGCCTCCGACCACGATGAGGTCCGGCTTCTCGGCCGCGAGCGTCCGGACGCTGCTGGTCAGCGACACCGGCGCCGTGTCGGCCCATTGCGTGTCCAGCATCTCGAAACGGTCCGGATAGGTCGCGGCGAGCTTCTTCAGGCCGTTCACCTGATCGACGAAGCCGGCCTGGTTCTGGGTCGAGATCGCCCCGACCTTGAGCTTCGCGCCCTTCTTTTCCTGCAGGGCGCCGAGAAGCCCCGCGAATTCGTGGCTGTAGGTCGGCCGGATCGAGTAGTGCCACCCGTTCGGCACCCAGACGAGGCCGACCATCGCGGTCCCGATGAGCATCGGGACCTTGTCGCCCGGCAGCCGCTTCATCAGGGTCGAGAGATCCGGCGACCCGAAACCGAGATGCAGGATCGGCCGGTCGGAGCCGAGGATGGACGGCCAGGTCTTCGCGATGACCGAGGGATCGTAGCGCATGTCGTAGATCTTGACCTTGACCGTGATCCCGAGCTTCGCCCCGACCTCCTTGTTCCACCAATCCGCGACCGCGTTGATGCCGGACATCGCGTTCGGCATCACGCCCGCGAACGGGCCGGAATAATCGGCGCTGGCGCTCATCACGTATTCGGCTGCAGAGCCGGGCATCACGCCCGCGGCCCAGATCGCGGTCGCGAACAGGGCCGACCTCAGCGTCGTGGTTATCGGCTTTGGCGCATTCATGGACGTTCTCCCTCGGTGCTTGGAGCTTTCCGCTCCGGTTCTGACGACGTGCCGGCTCTCATTTGCGGGGAAAGGGCCAGAGCTGGAAAGCCGTCCTGAGAACCTGCCAGCGATGGGCGAGGCCGCGCGGCTCGAAGATGAGGGCGATGAGGATGCAGGCCCCGAGCGCCATCGAGGTGAGCGCGAACAGCGCGCCGGCGTTGCCGGAGCCCGACTGCATCGCGGCGTTCGCGAGCCCGTGCAGGCTCTCCTGCACGAGCGTGATGAAGGCGACGCCGAGGATCGGCCCGAGCGGCGACTGCGCGCCCCCGACGATCAGCATCCCGAGATACCAGATCGACGCGAACAGCGTGAAGCCGGACACCGTGACGAACTGCAGGAAATACGCCGTGCAGGCGCCGGCCGCGCCCGCGAAGAGCGAACCCGCGAAGAAGGCCGTGAGCTTGATCCGGGTGACCGGGATGCCCATCACCTCGGCCGCGATGTCGTTGTCCCGCACCGCCATCATGGCGCGCCCGACCCGCGAGCGCCGAAGGTTGAAGGCCGCGACGGTCGCGACGATCACGACCGCGAGGACGAGGTAGTAGAGCGGGACGGGTGTCCCGAGCGTCGCGCCTCCGAGCGTCGGCGGTTCGACCGACATCCCGACCAGGCCGCCGAGCCAGGCTTCCGGAAGCGCCAGCACGACGATCGGGAACATGACCTGGGCGGCGAGCGTGGTCAGCGCCAGGTAGAACCCCTTCAGCCGCGCGGCCGTGAGCGCGAACGTCACCGACACGCCAGCCGTGATCAGAGCCGCGAGCGGGATGACGAGGAGGAAGGAGAGCCCATAGCCGGACAGCTTCGCTGTCGCGAAGGCCCCGATCCCCACGAAGGCGGATTGGGCGACGTTGATCTGCCCTGCCATCCCGACCGTGACGTAGAGCCCGTAGACGGCGACCAGCGTGATCAGCATGTCGGTCGCGATGCCGAGGAGGTAGGGGCTCGCGAGCCACGGCAGGGCCGCGAGGCCGCAAAGCAGCGCAAGCGCCCAGGCGCGGGATCGGCCCGTCCGCAGGGTCCGGGCCTCGGCCCCGTAGCTGTCGAAATGGATCCCGGTCGGCAGCATGTCAGAGCCTCTCGATCGTCTTCCAGCCGAACAGCCCCTGGGGACGGATCAGCAGGACGGCGATCATGATGGCGTAGGGGACGAGGCCGGAGGCGGCCCCGTTCGTCACGGGATCGAGATAGGCCGCGGCCAGCGCCTCGCTCACGCCGATCATCACGCCCGCGAGCGGCGCGCCGCGGATCGATTCGAGCCCGCCGAGCAGTGCGACCGGCAGCGCCTTGAAGCCGATCTGCGCGCTCTCGAGCGACACGATGTTGCCGGACAGGAGCACCACGGCGGCGAGCGTCGCGACCAGCGCGCCGAGGATCCAGGCCGTCGCGATCGCGGCCCGGACCGAGATGCCGAGCGACAGCGCGGTCACATGGTCCTCGGCGACCGCCGCGAGCCGGAGGCCCTGCCGCGAGCGCGTGAAGACGAGGTGCAGGCCGAACGCGATCGCGAGCGTCAGCGCCCCGCCGATCGCCATGCGGGTGTTCACCAGGAAGGGCCCGAGCGTGATGCCGCCCTCGGGCAGGATCGCCGGGAAGGGCCTGGTCTGCGCGGTCCAAAGGAGCTGCGCGCTGCCCCGGAGCAGGATCAGGAGGGCGATGCTCGCCATGAAGATCGCGAAGGCCGGCTGGCTGATCAGCGGCCGGAACACGAATCGCTCGAGCACGAGCCCGAACGCGACGCAGGCCGCGGCCGCGAGCGCGAAGCCCAGGGCGAGCGGCACGCCGTGGCCGACGGCCTCGAGCCCGAGCGTGAACGTCCAGAGGAACAGAGCGCCGAAGACCAGCACCTCGCCCTGGGCGAGGTTCACGATCCGGGACGCCCGGTAGATGACCACGAACGAGATCGCCACGAGCCCGTACACGAGGCCGACCAGCGAGCCCTCGATCAGCGTCTGGACGAGCTTGATCACGGCGCGGGCTCCATCCGGTTCAGGACGACCTCGGTCCTGATCAGGCCGGTCGTGCCGTCCTGGTACCGGACCTCGATCTCGGTCCGGAGGCCTGCGTCGCCGCGGTAGAGGGCCTCGATGGTCGTGCTGTAGCGGGCGTGGATCTGCTCGCGGCGGAGCTTCCGGGACCGCGTGAGCTCCGATTCGTCGGCGTCGAGCTCCTTCGGCAGGTTCGCGAAGGCCGCGACCTGCGAGCCGGGCTCGACGAGGCGGTTCACCCGCGCGATCGCGGCCGCGATCTCGTGCCGGATCGCCGGCAATTGGCTCAGCTCGGGAAAGGTCCCGTAGGCGAGCCCGTGCCGCTCGGCGAAGCGGCCCGCGATCTCGGCGTCGATGTTCACGAGCGCGACGACGCGGTCGCGCGTCTCGTCCCCGATGGCGATGACCTCGCGGATCATCGCGCAGGCGCGCAGGTGGTTCTCGATGAACTGCGGCGGGTAGACCTGCCCCGTCTTCAGCCGGCGGAGGTCCTTCAGGCGGTCGAGGAAGATGAGCTCGCCGGCCTCGTCGAGCCGGACGGCGTCGCCGGTCCTGTAGCCCTCGGCGGCGCTGCCCATCGCGGCGGTCGCGGCCTCGTCGCCGAGATACCCCGAGAAGGCCAGCACCTTCAGGCGCAGCTCACCCGTGTCGTCGACCCATCCCTCGATCGGCGGGGCGAGCGTCGGGTCGGACGGCATGAAGGAGCCGAGCGTCCAGGGATTCCGGCTCCCCGGCCTGTGGGTCGAGATCAGCCCGAGCTCGGTCGAGCCGTAGAGGTTGCCGAGCGGCACCCCGAAGGCCCGGAAGCGCTCGAACAGCTCGGCCGAGAGGCCCGACCCGCCGGACAGGACGGCGCGGGCCCGGCTCAGCCCGAGGAGATCGCGCACGCCGGACAGGACCAGGAGATCGGCCAGCGGCCACAGCACGCGCCTGTCGAACCAGCCGCCCCGCCCGGCCGCGCGGGCCGCGCCCTGCCGTACGCCCCAGCGATAGAGGCGCCGCCGGAGCGGGCCCGCGTCCATCATCCTGGCCTCGAGGTTCGAGGCCTGCATCTCCCATTGCCGCGGCGTGAACATCAGGAACTCGGGACCGATCTCGCGAAGATCGACCTGGACGGTCTCGGGCTTCTCCGAGAAGTGCACGACGAGGGGCGCCAGCATCGGCAGCGCCACGCCGAAGAACTGCTCGGCCGCCCAGGCCGGCGAGATGTAGGACAGGTAGCGACCGCCCGGGTGGATCTCGAGCGAGCCCATCAGACGATGAGCGTTGTCGAGGATGAAGGCGTGCGACAGGATCGCGGCCTTCGGCCGTCCGGTCGTGCCGGAGGTGTAGCAGTACACGGCCGCGTCGGCCGGCCGGCCGCGCGCGATCTCGGTCTCGATCCAGGATGCGTCGGCGTGCCCGGCCCCGCGCTCGCGGACGCTCTCCAGCGACACGAGGCGGGGCTCGGGGTCGCTCCACAGCCCGCGCCCGTCGACATAAACGACGGCGCGCAGCGCGGCAGCGGCGGCCCCTGCCAGGATCTTGTCGACCTGCTCCTGGTCCTGCCCGAGCACCATGGCGGCGCCGGAATGGCCGAGCACGTAGTCGAGCTCGTCCCCGGACGCGTCCGGATAGACGCTGACCGCGATCGCGCCGAGCGATAGGACGGCGAGCTCGACGAGGAGCTGCTCCTCCGTGTTCTCGGAGATCAGCGCGAAGACCTCGCCGCGCCCGAGCCCGAGCGCGGCGAGCCCGCGGGCCAGGATCAGCACGTCGGCGTAGACGCGGGACCAGGTCTTCGCCCGCCACAGGCCGGCCCGCTTCGACTTGACCGCGTCGACGTCCGGCATCTCGCGCGCATCGTCGCGGAGGAGCTGCGGCAGCGTCCGGCCGCGCGCCTCGCGTGGCGTCGTCCCCGCACCGGCCGGAGGGGGCGTCGTCACGTCGCCCCGACCCCGAGATAGGCCTCGATCACGGCCGGGTGCGCCTGCACGTCGTCCGGCGTGCCGCAGGCGATGACACGGCCGAAGTTCATCACCGTGACACGGTCGGAGATCGCCATGACGACCTCCATGTCGTGCTCCACCAGGACGACCGGGATCCCGAACTCCTCCCGGATATCGAGGATGAAGCGGGCGAGATCGCCCTTCTCCTCGGTGCTCATCCCGGCCATGGGCTCGTCCATGACGAGGATTCCGGGCGAGAGCGCCAGCGCGCGGCCGAGGTCGATGCGCTTTCGCATCCCGTAGGACATGTCCCCGACGGGATCGTGGCGGTGCTCCTCGAGCTCGAGGAAATCGATGATGGCCTCCGCCTTCGCGGCGTAGGCCTCCTCCTCCGCCCGGACGCGGCCCCAGTGGATCAATCCACCGAAGAGGCCCGTCGTCATCCGGGCGTGGAAGCCGGTCAGGATGTTCTCGCGGGCCGTCATCGACGGGTAGGTCTGGATACCCTGGAAGGTCCGGGCGAGCCCGAGCGCCGCGCGCTCGTGCGGCAGCGAGGCCGAGATGTCGGCACCCCGGAACAGCACCGTCCCGGATTGCGGCCGGTAGAAGCCGGACAGGCAGTTCAGCAGGCTCGACTTGCCGGCGCCGTTCGGCCCGATGACGGCGTGGATGTCGCGCGGGGCGACCGAGAGCGAGACCGACCCCAGCGCCTCGACGGAGCCGAAGCGCAGAGAGATGTCGCGCGCCTCGAGGACGGCGCCCGCGGCGGTCATGGGCTCGGGTCCGACCCGGCCGAGACCCTGGCTCGGACACCCCGGCTGTCATTCCGGGGCTCGCGAAGCGAGAGCCCGGAACCCATTGACGCTGACGGTGTCGGCTCTGACGCCCTCGGCGTCGCATCGACAACGTCGACGTCTATGGGCTCCGGGCTCGGCTTCGCCGCCCCGGAATGACGGGCCTGCGTTCGTCGAGACGTCGTCGACACGAAGAGGCCGATCTCAGGCCGCTGGCTTCTTCAGCATCAGGGCGGCGCGATCGCAGACGCCGCACATGATCCCGTCCTGGTTGATCGCCTCGTGGCGCAGGTTGACGATCCCCTCGCCCGGGCGGGACTTGCTCTCGCGCTTCGACAGGACGGTCGTGCGGATCCGGATCGTGTCGCCCTCGAAGAGCGGGTGCGGGAACTTCACGTCCGTCATGCCGAGATTGGCGATCGTGGTCCCGAACGTCGTGTCGTCGACCGACATCCCGACCATGCATCCGAGCGTGAAGAGGCTGTTCACGAGCGGGCGCTTCCAGACGCTCTTCGCCGCGAAATGCGAGTCGATGTGCAGCGGCTGCGTGTTCATCGTCAGCAGCGAGAACCACTTGTTGTCGGTCTCGGTGATGGTCCTGGTCCAGCGGTGCTCGAACACCATCCCGTCCTCGAATTCCTCGAACCAAAGCCCTGGCATCTCACCCCTCCCCTTTCGTCTCGATCTCGACCAGCGTCGCGCCGCTCGCGACCGTGTCGCCGACCGCGCAATGAATGGCCGAGACGGTTCCCGACCGCGTGAAGCTCAGCGTGTGGACGAGCTTCATGGCTTCCATCTGCAAGGCCCGGTCGCCGGTCAGGACGGCATCGCCGATCCGGACCAGGATCTCGCTGACGACGCCGGGAAGCGGCGCGACGAGGCTGTTCGCGCCGTCGCCCGACAGCTCCGACGCCCTGACGGCTTCCACGGTGAGCGCGATCCGGGCCGTGATCGCGAGGCCGCCCAGCGTCGCCAAGACGGTGTCGCCGTCGACGATGGCCGAGGGCAGCCGCCCGTCGATCGGGCCGCCGAAATCATCGAGCGAGCCCAGCGCGAGCGCCTCCCCGTCGACGGTCGCGGACAGCGAACCGTCCTGGATCCGCAGCACGATCGCGGCCATGCCGTACTCGTCCGCGACGTCGATCCAGCTCTGGGCCGGCCGTTGCCGACCCATGGTCCTGAAACCGGTGCGGCGCCGCCACACGTCCCGATCCGGCCCGGCCGTGCCGAGGAGCCAGCGCATCGCCGCGAAGGCCCGGACGAGCGCGAGCCTGCGGCCGTCCGGGCGCCAGCCCTCCGGAAACGCGTCCATGAGGAACCGCGTGGTGGCCCGGCCCTCGGCGAAGGCGGACTCGCCGAGGCAGGCTTCGAGGAATGCCTGGTTCGTGGCCGGGCCGAGGAGGACGAGCCGCTCCAGCCCGAGCGTGAGCGTCTCGACCGCGGTCGGCCGGTCGACGCCGTGCGCGATCAGCTTCGCGACCATGCTGTCGTAATGCAGGCCGATCGTCGAGCCGCTCGCGACGCCGGTGTCGAAGCGGAGCCCGGCCGGCGCCTCGACGGTCCGGAAGGTCCCGACCGAGGGCTGGAACCCGGCATCGGGCCGCTCCGCCGCGAGCCGGACCTCGATCGCATGGCCGCGCGCGACGATCTGGTCCTGCGAGAGCGGCAGCGGCAGCCCGGCCGCGACGTGAAGCTGCCACGCGACGAGGTCGATCCCGGTGATCGCCTCCGTCACCGGATGCTCGACCTGGAGCCGCGTGTTCACCTCGAGGAAGTAGGGCTCCGTCCCGCCCGCCTCCATGATGAACTCGACCGTGCCGGCCGAGGTGTACCCGATCGCGCGGCCGAGGGTCAGGGCGGCCTCGAACAGCTTCGCCCGGACGCTATTCGGCAGGTTCGGCGCGGGCGCCTCCTCGATGACCTTCTGGTTGTTGCGCTGGACCGAGCAGTCCCGCTCGAAAAGGTGGACGAGCTTGCCGTGCTGGTCGCCGATGATCTGCACCTCGAGGTGGCGCGGGTTCGCGACGAACTTCTCGAGCAGGACGGCGTCGTCCCCGAAGGCCGAGCGCGCCTCGCTCTTCGCGGACGCGAGAAGGCCCGCGAGGTCGTCGGCCCGCTCGACGAGCCGCATCCCGCGCCCGCCGCCGCCGGCCGAGGCCTTGATCAGCACCGGGAAGCCGATGCGGGCGGCCTCGCTCGCGAGCCGCTCGATCCCCTGGTCGTGGCCGTGATAGCCCGGCACGGTCGGCACGCCGGCGCGCTCGGCGATCGTCTTCGCCTCGATCTTCGAGCCCACCCCGGCGACGGCGGCCGAGGTCGGCCCGACGAAGACGATGCCCTCCTGCTCGCAGCGGCGCACGAAGGCGGCGTTCTCCGACAGGAACCCGTAGCCGGGATGCACGGCGTCGGCGCCACTCGCCCGGACGGCCCGGATCACGGCCTCGATGTCGAGGTAGCTCGCGCCCGCGGGCGCGGGCCCGAGCCGCACCGCAGCGTCGGCGGACCGGACGTGGAGCGCGTCCCGGTCCGCGTCGGAATAGACCGCGACGGTCCGGAGCCCGAGGCTCCGGCAGGTCCGGATGACCCGGCAGGCGATCTCGCCGCGGTTCGCGACGAGGACGGTCCGAATGGGATGGGGCGCGGAGGAGAAGGGCATCGCGGCCATCACATCCTGTACACGGGTCGATGCTCGCTCCGGGTCGGCCGCATGGCGCCCGTCGCGAGGCAGAGCGCCAGCACCGTGCGGGTGTCGCGCGGATCGATGATGCCGTCGTCCCAGAGCCGAGCCGTGCAGTAATAGGGGTCCGACTTGAAGTCGAACATGTGCCGCACCTTCGCCTCGTATGCCGCGAGCTCCTCGGGCGATGAGCTGCGCGAGATGCTGGCGCGGCGGAGATCCATCATGACCGAGGAGCCGACGTCGGGGCTCATGCCGCCGAGCCGCGTGTTCGGCCACATGAACATGAACCGGGGCCGGAAGCCGCGCCCGCTCATTCCGTAATTGCCGGCCCCGTAGGAGCCGCCGGTGACCAGCGTGTAGCGCGGCACACGCGCGTTCGAGACCGCGTAGACGAGCTTCGCCGAGTTCTTGGCGATGCCGTGCCGTTCGGCGTCGGACCCTACCATGAACCCCGTCGTGTTCTGCATGAACAGGAGCGGCACGTTCCGCTGGTCGCAGAGCTCGATGAAATGCACGCCCTTCAGCGTGCTCTCCGAGAACAGGACGCCGTTGTTCGCGATGATCCCGACCGGCAGCCCCTCGATATGCGCGAAGCCGCAGACGAGCGTCGCGCCGTAGAGCGGCTTGAATTCGTGGAAGTCGCTCCCGTCCACGATGCGGGCGATGATCTCGCGCTGGTCGAGCGGGCGCGAGAGGTCCGCGCCCACGATGCCGGGCAGCTCGGCCGCGTCGTAGAGCGGCGGCCGCGGCGCCCGGACGTCGCCGGCGAGCGGCTGCGGGTAGTTCAGCGCGCCCACCATGTCGCGAAGCTTCGCGATCGCCTCGTGCTCGTCCGCCGCGAAATGGTCCGCGACGCCGGAGACGGTCACGTGCATCAGCGCACCGCCCAGCGTGTCGCGGTCGACGACCTCGCTGATCGCAGCCTTGACGATCTGCGGGCCGCCGAGATGGATGGAAGAATTGCCGGCCACCATCACGAACTCGTCCGCGAGCGCCGGGATGTAGGCGCCGCCCGCCGTGCATTCGCCGAACACCGCCGCGAGCTGAGGCAGCCCGTCGGCCGACATCCGGCATTGACGGTAGAACGTGCCGCCGAAATGCTCCTGGTCCGGGAACACGTCCTCCATGTTCTCGAGGTTCGCGCCGCCGCAATCGACGAGATAGACCACCGGCAACCGGTTCTCGATCGCGATGTCCTGCGCCCGGATGTGCTTGCGGACCGTCTCCTTGAAGAAGGAGCCGCCCTTCACGGTCGCGTCGTTCGCGATGATCATGCAGGTCACGCCCCGCACGGTGCCGATCCCGGTCACGATCCCGGCCGAGGGCAGGCCGTTGTCGTAGATGTTCCAGGCCGCGAGCGGCGACAGCTCCAGGAACGGCGTCATCGGGTCGACCAGGAGGTCGATCCGGTCGCGCACCAGGATCTTTCCGCGGGCGAGGTGTCGGGAGACCTGCCGCTCGCCGCCGCCCGCGAGCGCCCAATCGAACTTCGCGCGCAGGTCCGCGAGCAGGCCGGCATAGACCGCGTCGTTGTCCCGGAAGGCGGCGCCGCCCGGGATGATCTTGCTCGTCAGGACCGCCATGCCACGACCATTTCCTTCTCGCGCAACCTGATCGACCCCGAATCGGAACGCCTCCCTGCGTCATGCTGAGGAGAGCCGCGAAGCGGCTCGTCTCGAAGCACGCACCGACCGTCGTGAGTGCTTCGAGACGCCCCCATCCGGGGGCTCCTCAGCATGACACCCGTATCGTTCGCCATCTCAGGACAGGTCCTCACGTTCGGTCAGGGAAGACCGGCGGCCGCTTCGCCATGAAGGCCGCCATGCCCTCGTTCCATTCCGGCCCGTCGATCAGCATCGCGAGCGCTTCGAGCCCGATCCGGCGCGCCGTCGCGAGGTCGGCGTCGCCGCACATGTGGACGGCGGCCTTCGACTGCTCGACCGCGCACGGCCCGAGCGTCCGGAAGCGACGGCCGAGATCCAGCGCGGTGTCGAGCACCCGGTCCGGCGACACGACGGCCGTGACGAGCCCGTGCGCGAGCGCGTCGGCGGGCTCGATATGCGTGCCGAGGAGGATCCACTCCATGGCCTTTCCCCGGCCCACGATCCGGTGCAGCTTCTGCACGCCGCCCGCGCCCGCGAGCGCCCCGATGCGGGTCTCGGGCACCCCGATCTTCGTCGCGTCGGACAGGACCCGGAGATCGCAGGCGAGCGCCATCTCGCAGCCGCCGCCGAGCGCGAAGCCGTTGATCGCCGCGATCACCGGGACCGGAAGCGCCTCGATCCGTTCGAAGACCCGGGTGATCGGAGCGAGGTACCTGTCCCGGAGCGCGAAGCGGCCCGACCCGATGCGCGGATCGCTCTCGGTGAAGTATTTCAGGTGCGCCCCGGCGCAGAAGGACCGGCCCGATCCGGTGAGCACGAGGGCGCGAGCCTGTCCGGCGACGGCCTCGTCCAGCGCGCGGTCGAGCTCGGAGAGCAGCTCGAGCGACAGCGTGTTCATCTCGCCCGGCCGCGTGAATGTCGCCTGCGCGACGTCCGGCTCCGGCCAGGACAGCGCGATCGCCGCGCCGGCAAATCCGGCGCATTCGCGTGAGGCGTGAGCGCCCGCGCTCATCGCGGCATCGCACCCGCTCGGTGGCAGGTTCGTCCCACGTCCAGCCTCCTCCATGGTTCCGAAGCCTCGACGCTCCGAGCAGGGCACCCTCCCTTCTCGTCATGCTGAGGAGAGCCGCTGAGCGGCTCGTCTCGACGCACGCACGGACCGTTGTGCGTCCTTCGAGACGCCTGCTTCGCAGGCTCCTCAGGATGACGAAGGAGGTGGACGAAACCTGGTTCGGCCCCGCCCCGAAGACGATCTAGGCGCACAGCGACCGACTGGCAAGTCGGTTGGCTAACCCGGCGGTTAGCCAAAGGATGCAGGCCCGCCGACCCGCCCGAGCCGATCCGGTTGCGCTACTGCAGCGCCACCCACTCCGTGATGACGTTCCACTTGCCGCGCTCGGCCTTCATGAAGGCGCCGGACAGGTTGCCGGCATGCTGTTCGGGCGTGAACGCCGTCGGGCCCATGAAGCCGGTCTGGAAGTCCCGCATGCCCTCGAGGGCGGCCACGATCGCATCGGGATCGGTCTTCCCGTTCGCGCGCTTCAAGGCCTCGGCGAAGAGCTTTCCGGCCGCGTAGCCGTGCATGCTGTAGGTCGTCGGCTGCGTGCGCGGCATGAACTTCTTCTGGGCCGCGATGAAGTCCTTCACGGCCGGCTTGTCGCTGTCCAGCGGCTCCATCACGGCGACCGCGATCGCGCCCTCGATCAGGTTGCCGGAGAGCTGGAAGCTCTGCGGGTCGCCGAGCGCGTTGTGGCCGCTGAACTGCGGCTTCCAGCCGAGCTTCGCCTGCTCGCGCAGCACGAGCGCCGCGTCCTTCGGGATCCCGAGGAAGACGACGTGCTCGACGCCGGCATCCTTCGCCTGCGCGACGACGCCGCTGAAGTTCGTGGTGCCCCGGTCGAAGGGCAGCTTCGTGATCTTCACGCCGTCCCGGCCGAACCGCTCCTCGAGCCCCGCGACCGCGTCCTGGCCGAAATCGTCGTTCTGGTAGATGGCCGCGACCTTCGACTGCTTCAGGGTCTTCAGGATGTAGTCCCCGAGCAGCAGCATCTGCACCCGGACCTCGGGCAGGGTCGCGAAGACGTAGCGCTTGGTCGGGTTCGTCAGCGCCTTGCTGAACCCGTACGGGAACAGCAGCGGCGTCTTCGCCTCGGTCACGAAGGGGATCAGGGCCGCGGTCTGGGCGGTGCCGGTCGGGGCGAGCAGCGCCACGACCTTGTCCTGCTCGACGAGCTTCCGGGCCGCCGCGATCGACCGCATCGGCTCGTAGGCGTCGTCCTCGGCGATGAGCTGGAGCTTCCGGCCGCCGACCCCGCCGGCGGCGTTCGCCTCCGCGAAGAAGGTCTCGATTCCGTCGCGCACGCCCTGCCCGAGCAGCGACAGCCCGCCCGAGAGCGGGCCCGTGAACCCGACCTTGATCGCGTCCTGCGCGCGCGCCGCCGGGGCGACCAGGAGCGCGCCCGCGCCGAGCGCGAGGGCGGCCGCGAAGCTTCTCGACGTCCATCTCATGAGCGTTCTCCCTTTGTCGGCGAGGCTCTGCCTCGTCTCGTTCGACGGCGTGTCGGCCGCCCCGATGTCGTCAGCGGACCAGCGTGATGCCGGCCGCCTCGCGATCCCACAGCCTGGCCCGGTTCTCGTCCGCCCAGGCCTTGAGCTTGTACTTCTCGATCTTCTCGCTCGCGGTCTTCGGCAGCGCGTCGATGAAGTGGATGAAGCGCGGCACCATGAAATGCGCCATCGTGCCGTTGCAGAAGCGCACGAGCTCCTCCTCGCTCGGCGCGCCGGTCCCGGCCGGCACGACGAAGACCATCACCTCGTCCTCCGACAGCTCGGAGGCGACCGGCACGGCCGCGACCTCGGCGACGCCCGGATGCTTCGCGACCAGCATCTCGACCTCGTAGGCCGAGATGTTCTCGCCCCGGCGCCGGATCGCCTCCTTCTTCCGGTCGACGAAGAAGAGGTATCCGTCCCCGTCGAGATAGCCGCGATCGCCCGTGTGGAGCCAGAGGTTCCGGGTGTCCCGCACGGTCGCGTCCGGCATCTTGTAGTAGCCCAGCATCATGATCCAGGGCTCGCTCGGCCGCACGCAGATCTCGCCCGTCTCGCCGGGCCCGAGCGGCCGATCCTCCTCGTCGACGATCTGCACGGTGGCGAGGCCCCGCGGCTTCCCGGCCGAGGCGCGCTTGTCCTCCGGGTCGTCGGGCACGAACATCGTGACCGGGAAGGTCTCCGTCATCGCGTAGAGCGACGTGATCCGGACGCCGAACCGCTCCGAGA
>CAXTKM010000015.1:14865-33454 GCA_964244795.1 uncultured Enterovirga sp. | reverse complement strand
ACGTAGATCGCGGTCCGGAGCGTGTTCAGCATCAGGCCCCATTCGGGCTCCGGCGGCCGAACCCCGAGGCCGAGGAAGGACAGGCCGGAGGCGAGGATCATCGAGACGGAGATCAGGCTCGTCGCGTAGACGAAGATCGGCCCGAGCACGTTGCCGAGCACGTGCACCCGGACGATCGTGAAGCCGCCGGCCCCGGAGGCCCGCGCGGCCTCGACGTAGTCGCGCTGGCGGACCTGGGTCGTGACCGCCTCCGCGACGCGGGCGATCTGCGGCACGAAGACCACCGTCAGCGACACGAGCGCGTTGCCGAGCCCGGCGCCGAGCGCCCCGGAGAGCGCGACCGCGAGCAGCACGGACGGGAAGGCGTAGAAGACGTCGATCGTCCGCATGATCAACGTGCTGGCCCAGCCCCCGACATAGCCCGCGAAGATGCCGATCGCGGAGCCGATCCCGAAGGCGACGATCACCGGCGTGATGCCCATGAAGAGCGACAGCCGGGCGCCGTAGATCAGCCGCGAGAGCATGTCGCGGCCGAGCTCGTCCGACCCCAGCGGAAAGCCGGGCGTGCCGATCGGCCGGAGCCGCCGGAGGCTCGACGCCCGGAACGGGTCGGCGGGCGCGACCAGCGGCGCGAAGACCGCCATGAGGACGAAGGCGAGGATCACGGCGAGGGCCGCCATCGCGACCGGGTCGCGGACCAGCCGGCGCCCGACGCTCGTCCAGTACCCCGCCGTGTCGCTCTGGGGCACGTCCTCGACCACGGCCTGGCTCGCGAGCGCCGCCACGGTCAGCTCCTCTGGATGCGCGGGTCGAGCGCGGTCTGCAGCACGTCGACGAGGAGGTTCAGGAGGACGAAGAAGAGGGCGAGCACGAGGATCGTGCCCTGCAGGAGCGGCAGGTCGCGCTGGAAGATCGCGGCGTTCAGCAGGAACCCGGTCCCGGGCCAGGAGAACACGGTCTCGATCAGGATCGAGCCGCCGAGAAGGTACCCGAGCTGCAGCCCCATCACGGCGAGCGCGGTCGGCGCGGCGTTCTTCAGGACGTGCCGAAACACGCCCCGGTCCGTCAGTCCCTTCGCCTGAAGGCCGATCACGAATTCCTGCGCCAGGATGTCGGCGACGAGCGCCCGGATCGTGCGGGCGACGATCCCCATCGGGATCACCGACATGGTCACGGCGGGCAGGATCATGTGGCGCGCGGAGTCCCAGGCGCCACCCTCGTCGCCGGCCCCGGTCGGGGGCAGCCAGCCGAGCGTGGCCGCGAAGACGATGACGAGCACCATTCCGAGCCAGTAATGCGGCACGCTGACGCCGAGCACGGAGAGCCCGGACGCGATGCGGTCGAGCGCCGAGCCGCGATGGTAGCCGGCGACGAAACCGAACAGGCACCCGAAGAAGAAGCCGATTCCCGTCGCCAGCAGCGCGATCCGGAGCGTGAAGCCGACCGCACGGAACACCTCGGTCGTGACCGGCCGGCCGGACGCGATCGAGGTTCCGAGGTCGCCGTGCAGCGCACGCCAGAGCCAGCGCACGAACTGCTCCGGATAGGAGCGGTCGAAGCCGTAGAGAGTCCGGAGCATGCGCTGCAGCTCGACCGAGGCGTCCGGCGGCAGCACCGAGACGAGCGGATCGCCGGGAGCGATATGCACCAGCGCGAAGCACACGAGCGACACGCCGAGCAGGATCGGCACCGTGTAGACGACGCGCCGGGCGAGATAGGCGAGCATTCAGTGCTCTCGTTTCCTGTCATCCCCGGCCGGAGCGAAGCGGAGGGGAAGGGGATCCAGGGTCTCGACGGGCCACCTCCGGGTCCCCTTCCCGGCCCTTTGGGCCGCCGGGGATGACAGAACCGTCACTCCATCGACATCGTGGCGATGTCGATGAACCAGCTCTGCGGCTGCACGACGCCCCGCACCTTGGGCGACATGGCGCGCGGGCCGACGTCGTGCGCGATCCAGACGAAGGGCGCCTCCTCGACGATCCGGGCGTGGAGCTTTGCCAGCGCCGTGTCGCGCGCCTTGTCGTCGAACGCGGTCCGGGCGTTCGAGATCAACCCGTCGAACTCCGCGTTGCCGAAATAGCCCCAGTTGTTCGACACGGGCGGGAACGTCTTCGTCGAGGTGAACCGTACCATCCCGAAGAACGGGTCCATCGCCGCGAACGACACGTTGGTCGCGGTGGCGCCGCGCGCGGACGCGTCTTTCGACCCCGTGCGCCAGTTGTTGAACAGCGTGTTCCACTCGATGACGTCGAGCTCGACGTCGAAGAAGCAGTCCTTGAGGTTCTGCTGGACGTACTCGTTCATCGGGATCGGCTGCATCTGGCCGGAGCCCGAGGCGGAGGTCTGGACCTTCACCTTGAGCGGCTTTCCGGCCGAGAACCCGGCCTCGGACATCAGCTTCTTCGCGGCCGACGGATCGTACTTGATGTCGAAGCTCGGGTTGCCCCACCACGGGTGGCCCGGCTCGTAGGTGCCCTTGGTCTCGGCCATGAAGCCGCCGAGCAGCTCCTTCATCTCGGAGCGGTTGATGCAGAGGTTGGCCGCGTGGCGGACGCGCTTGTCGAGCCAGGGCGAGCCCTCGGCGAAGGAGAGCTGCCAGGGCCAGACATGCGGCTGCGCGTTCTGGTAGATAGCGAAGCCACGGCTCTTGATCTGCGGCACGGCGTCGGGCGCCGGCGCCTCGATCCAGTCGACCTGGCCGGACAGGAGGGCGGCCGTGCGGGCATTCGCCTCCGGAAGCGGCAGCAGCACGACCCGGGCGATCTTCGGCCGCCGCTTCGCGTCCCAGTAGGCCGGGTTCGCGGCGAGCTCGAGCCGCTCGCGCGGAACGAAGCGGGTCACCTTGAAGGGGCCGGAACCGGACGGGTCCGAGGCGAAAGCCGTCCAGGCCTGCTTCGCGCGCTCGGCGGGGTCGGTGACGGAGGCCGGCACGGCCTTGAGCTTCGCCTCCCAATGGACGGGCGATGCCATGAACAGGTTCGCGAGGTTGATCGGCAGGAAGGCGTCCGGCTCGGCCGTCGTCAGCTCGACCGTCAGGTCGTCGA
This sequence comes from uncultured Enterovirga sp., assembly GCA_964244795.1. Taxonomy (GTDB): domain Bacteria; phylum Pseudomonadota; class Alphaproteobacteria; order Rhizobiales; family Beijerinckiaceae; genus Enterovirga. Next base: position 30,410 of record CAXTKM010000015.1, on the reverse strand, counting down.
TCGCCCGCGCCGACCGGAGCGTCGGCATGCGGGAGGCCGTCACGCCGACCTGGCTCGCGTCGAAATGCGGGGCCGTCTTGTCCAGCACCTTCTGGACGTTCCAGACCACCGCCGCGGCCGTGACCGGAGAGCCGTCGTGGAAGACCGCGCCGGAGCGGAGCTTGAAGGTCCACTTCGTCCTGTCCTCGCCCACCTTCCACTCGGTCGCGAGGCCGGGGATCAGGACCGATGCCTCCTTCTCCTTCGAGAGGTCCCATTGGGTCAGGCTGTCGTAGATCGGGATGCCGGTGAAGCGGTTGCCCTCGAAACCCTGGTCGGGCTGCCCGAGCGTGCGCGGGATGTCGGCCGCCGTCATGCCGATGCGGAGCACCTTGTCCTGGGCGAAAGCGCTCCCCGACAGCCCCGCGGCCAGCATCAGCCCGCACCCGAGCCCCAGACCCACCTTCACGCCCACACGCGACACCATCTCGTCTCCCCTCCCGGCACGATCGGCCGCCCGCTCACCACAGCAGCGGGCGTGTCACCGCAGCAACGGGCATGCCAAGCCGATCCGGGGCCGAGCTTAGCGGAACTCCGCGGCGCGTGAAGAGACATCGTCGGTCCGACCGGCATCGCGCCCGCGATCTCCGATCCCATTGCCGGTGCGCGGCCGCGCGCTTAGAAGGGCGGCCGGATTGGGGCGTCGCCAAGTGGTAAGGCAGCGGTTTTTGGTACCGCCATTCGGAGGTTCGAATCCTCCCGCCCCAGCCGCCTCCGATGACGCGCGGGACTACGGGCCCGGAGCCGCGAGCGCATCGATCGCGGCTCCCGCGAGGTTCAGCCCGAGCAGCTCCTCGACGTCCGGGAGGTCGCGCGCCCGGCGGAGCCGGCTCGGCAGCGCGGCGATCCGGCCGGCGCGGTCGCGTGCGACGCGCTGCGCCGTCGCGACGTCGACGGCCTCGAACCGCACCGCGGCGCCCACCCGGCGCTGCGCGAGCGCACCGAGGTCGGCCGAGATCACGGTCGCGATCTTCGGATAGCCGCCCGTCGTCTGGTGGTCGGCCATGAGCACGATCGGCACGCCGGAGCCAGGAACCTGGATCGACCCGCCGACGAGCCCGTCCGACACGATGTTGTAGCCGTGGAGATGGGCGATGGGGGCGCCCGTGAGCCGGTAGCCCATCCGGTCGGCCTCGTCCGAGATCGCGTAGGCGTTCGACAGGAAGGCCGCGATCGCCTCCGGAGGAAAGTGATCGTCCTGCGGGCCGAGCACGACCCTGATCGGCGCGGCCGGGTCCGGCTTCCAGGGATCGAGGGAGAGATCGGGCCCGGCCGACACCGTCTCGGCCTTCAGCGGAAGGCGGTCTCCCGCCCGGAGCGGCCGGCCGTCGAGCCCGCCGATCGCGGCCCGGGGCTGAAGCGACACGCTGCCGAGCGCCGGCTCGACCGCGAGGCCGCCCGCGATCGCGAGATAGGCGAAGATGCCGGCGGCGGCCGGCCCGATCGTGACGGCGCCGCCTTGGGGCAGGACGAAGGACGTCGCGGGCGCGATAGCGGCGCCGTCGCGCGAGACCGGCATCGCGGCGCCCGCGACCGCGAGCCGGACGGGGCCGTCCTCGGCCACGAAGGTCGCGCCGGCCAGCATCAGCTCGATGGCGCCCTCCCCCGGGCCGTTCCCGACGAGCGCGTTCGCCTCGGCGAGCGCCAGGCGGTCCATCGCGCCCGAGCGCGACAGGCCGAGGCGGGCGGCGCCGATCCGGCCCGCGTCCTGGAGGGTCGTCATCGGCCCGCAGGCCTTGACGACGAGCGCGCTCACGCGAAGGCCTCGGCGACCAGTGCGCCCGCCTCGGCGTCCCGGTCCAGCCGCGCGAAATCGTCCGCGTCGATCGGCACGAAGCGGATGCCGTCGCCGGGCTGAAGGAAGACGGCCGGATCGCGGCCCGGCATGAACGTTCGGACGGGGGTGCGGCCGAGAAGATTGAAGCCGGACGGCGCCGCGAGCGAGGCCACGATCGCCTGGATGCCGCCGATCGAGATCGTGCCGGCCGGCGTGAACACCCGGGGCGACATGCGCCGGGGCGTCGCGATCGTCGGGTCGAGGCCGCCGAGATAGGCGAAGCCCGGCAGGAAGCCCAGCATGTACACCCGGTAGGTCGGGGCCGCGTGACGGCGCACGAGCTCGTCCGGCGTGATGTCACGGGCGATGGCCGTGGCCTCGAGATCGATCCCGTTCTCGCCCCCGTAGGCGACCGGGATGCGCCAGGTTTGGCCCTGGGTCTGGGCACCAGCGAGCCCGGCCGCGAGCCGAACGAGCCGGACGCCGAGCTCCTGGAATCCGACGCGCTCCGGATCGTATCGGACGAGCAGAGAGCGATAGGTCGGTACGGTCTCGACGACGCCGGCTTCGGCGGCCGCCAAGCGATCGAGCTCGAGCACGCGAGCGTTCAGGACGGGGTCGATCGTGTCGCCGAACTCGACCGCGAGAGCCGCGTCGCCGCAGGGCAGAATGCGCGGGGTCGCGGGCGTCGTCATGGCGGGTTCCTAGCCGCGGACGCCGCCTCGCGCCAGATCACCCGTCCCAGGCCGGAGCCCCGGCGATCAGGAGGCGGTCCGGCAATCCTCGTGGAGCGTCGTCCGGATCGCGGACCGGCCGTAGGGTTTCGGGATGAAGCGCGCGTGCCGGAGACCGGTCGGCAGGTCGTCCCGACGCGACGCCGACACGAAGGCGAACGGGACACGACGCTCGCCGAGGCGTGTGGCCAGATCGAAGCTCTTGCCGTCCGGAAGATCGACGTCGAGGAAGGCAAAGTCGATACCGTCGCCGATCCGAGCGCGCATCTCCGCGACGGTCCCGCAGAGCGCGATGACCTCGTGGCCGCATTCCTCGACGATGAACTGAAGGTCGAGCCCGATCAGGGGATCGTCTTCGAGGATCAGGATACGCACGGCGCTCTCCGTCGCTGCGCCGCCGACGAGACATCCGCCACGGGCACCCTCACGAAACGGGAGGGTCCGGCGGCCGTTCCTCGACGAGCGCTCCGATGCCGAACATTCGATCCGCAGCGTTAAGCTTACGTTACGGTGTCCGGGATCGTTCGAATGCGACGGATTTCGTGGACCGGCACCGAGGCGACCGAAAAGCGCAGATCTGGATCAGCGCGCCGACGTCTCGTCTCCGGTGTCGCGATCTGCGCGGGCCTGCTGGAAGCCCTTCAGGTTCTCCTCGAGCAGATGCCGCCCCTGCTCGACGGCGTCGTGGGCATAGCGATAACCCTCGCTCCGAACCTCGTCCGCATAGCGCCCGAAATACTGGTTCTCCCGACGCGTGGTCGGGAGCAGCGCGCCGATCAGCAAGCCCGCCGCGAGCCCGACCACGCCAACCATGATCGGGTTTTCCTCCACGAAGCCCTCGACGGTCTGCCGGCTCCGATTGAACTCCGCGGCGGATCGGCGGCGCGCGTAGGTCACGTTGCGGCTCGCCGATTCGTACTGGTCCGAGGCCCAATCCGATGCCGCCTCGTAGCCCTGCTCGACACCGTCGCGAACGGAACTCGCCGCGCGTCCCGCGGCGTCCTTCACATCGCGCAACGTTCCTCCCGCGGAGTCGGCGGATCCGCTTCTTGCACCCGACCTGGGACGCTCGTCATGACCCACGTGCACGGCGTCCGATCCGTAATGCTTGTCGACTTCACTCATCATCGTTCTCCAGGAAGACGTTCGCGCTAGGACTCGGCCCGCCGCATCTCGGGGGCATCCGAGAGGAGATGCCGAGAGGGGACGTCCGGATCGTAGACCCGTCCCTGACCCGTCGCGAGCACCGGCAGCTCGACCACCTCCCCGCGACCGAGGCGCTTCGTCGCGAAGGCCTCGTCGGCCTTGCTCATCCGGTAGATCAGGAAGCCGATCCCGGCCGCGGCCAGCATGACGGGCAGCGGATGGCGGCGAAGCAGCCCGAGGACGAATTCATGCCCGTCCTCCATCTTCGGCACGCCCGCCTGCCCCATGATCTCGTCGACCATCCCGGACACGGTCAGCTTGTCCTGGATGAGCCCGATCGTGTCGTTCAGGCGGTCGCGGGTCGCAGCGACATCCGCCTCCAGCGCGTGGACGCTCGTCATGCCGCCGTCCTCTCGGAAAGGATCTCGCCGTCGCGCCGCAACGATTTCAGGGTCCGGTCCGGAGCGAGGCTTGCGGCCGACATCATGCTCTTGCCGACGAAGGCAAGGACGACCGCGATCAGGAGGAGCAGGCCCCCGACGATCAGCGCCGCGATCCACCGCGAGTGGGTGACGATCTCCAGCCCGTAGACCAAGGCCTGGGTCAGCCAGATCAGGGACGCGACCGCGAAGATCGCGGCCACGAGGAACATGGCGGCACCCTTGATGAGGCCGGTCGCATTCGACGTCATCTCGGCCCGGAAGAGCGCGAACTCCTTCCTGGCGAGGTCGGCGCTGTCCCGCAGCGCGTCGCCGACGAGCTGCTGCAGCGTGGATGTGGTACGGTCGGACATCGGATTTCCTCAGGCGTTCGCCGATGAGCGTCGACGCGCGCCGGCACGAGCCGTGACGTTCGCTTGCGCGAGCTCGTCCGAGGACGACTTGATGAACCGGGCCAGGAGAAAGCCCGCCACGGCCGCGACCGCCCCGACCATCACGGGCGAGCGACGCGCATAGCCCTCGACCTCTCCGTAGATCTCGGCGAAGCTCCGCTCCCGCAGCCCGGTCGCGAGCTGGTCGAGCCCATCCGCGGCGCTGCCGACGAAGGCCTGGATGTTCGGGCGCTCGCCGAACGTCTTGCCGGTCTCGCGGAGCGACGAGGCAAGGTCGGAGACGGATTGCGCCGCGTCGTCCTTGCGCTGATCCGCAAAGCCGGTCGCCTGGCTCTTCGCGCTCTCGAACATCTGCCGACCCTGCTCGACCGCGGCCGTTTTGAGATCGACCGCCGCTCCCTTCATCTCCGCCGCGACATTCCCGAGGTCGCCGTCCTTGACCCGATCCTCGATGCGGTTGAGCACGTCCGCCGCCTTGGAGCCGATCTTCGCGGCGCCCGCAGACGTCTCTTGAGGAGACGTGCCCTGGGGTGAGGTATTCTCTGCGCTGTGCGCCCGCTCGGCCATGGCCACGACATCTCCGGTTCGTTCGCTGGTGTAACTTCGGGCCGGAGCGGGGGTTCCGCGATGCGTGCGTTACGGAGCACCGCCCCCCGAACCGCGACGCACGGCCCTCACCGGGCCTCCCCGACCGTGTCCGCCATGCGGGCGCCGCGCGAGCCGCGCTCCGTCGGCGGACCCTCGGTCGAGTCCCTGGCGGTCTGGTGCTCGGCCTCCGCATTCAGCTCCGCCCCGACCAGGATCACCGTCGAGGAGAGCCAGAGCCAGGTCATGAAGCCGATGACGGCGCCGAGCGAACCATAGGTCTCGTTGTAGGACCCGAAGCTGCTGACGTACCAGGAGAACAGCATCGAGACCCCGATCCAGCCCACGGCCGCGAACGTCGCACCTGGGGTCAGCCAGCGCCACTGGGCCCGGTCCCGGCTCGGCCCGTACCGATAGAGCAGCGCAAGGGCGCCGAGCGTCAGCAGGAGGAGAGCCGGCCAGCGGCCTGCCCAGATGATCCATTCCGTCAGCGCGCCGAGCCCGACGAGCTTCAGGACGACCGGGATCACGATGACGGCGCTGAGCGCGAGCACGAGGAACAGCACGGTCGCGCCCGTGAAGGCGAGCGACCAGAGGTTCAGCCAGATGAAGTTGCGCTTCTCCTCCTCCTCGTAGGCGACGTTCAGCGCATCGAAGATGGCCTTGATTCCGGCGTTCGCGCTCCAGAGCGAGATCGCGAGACCCGAGAAGAACGCGAAGCCGAGCGCCGTATCGCCCTTCGAGGTGATGCGACCGACCTGCTCGCTCACGATCTGGATCGCGCCGTCGGGCAGGAAGCCCGACATCGTGTTCAAGTGGGAGCCGATCGTCGCGGGATCGGCCACCAGTCCGTAGAGCGACACGAAGGCGCCGATCGCCGGGAACAGCGCGAGCAATCCGTAGAACGTGACGCCGGCCGCGACCGCCAGGATGCGGTCCCGGCCGATCTCGTCGAAGGCGCGGCGCGCGATGTCCCACCAGCCGCGCGCCGGGATCTCGGTCGGGGATTCGGCGCCCCGGCCGCGGCCGGGCTCGGCGCCCGCGGCATCCGGGTTCGCGGCCGAGGTGCGCTCGGTGCCACCCGCACCGGCGGCGGCGGCGCTGCGGGCTCCCTCCGGCCGGACAGCGCCGCGCCGCGCGACGGCCGCGATCGCGATCGCGATCGCGTAGCTGGCGAGCGGGAGAAGCGAGGCTCCGCCTCGACCTGCGCGGCGAGAGACAGGAGGTGCGCTTTGCATGGGACGATTCGCTCGGTGCCGCGGCCGCTCAAGGATCGTCGACCCGCGCGCCGGCTCAACGAGAGGGGGCGGCCCGCGTTCCCGGCCTCGACCGCATCGGTCGCTATCGACGCGGGATCCGGGCGATCCGCAGCATGTTCGTCGCCCCCGGGGTCCCGAGCGGCACGCCGGCCACCACGATGATCCGGTCGCCGGGCGTCGCGAAGCTCTCGGCCAGCGCCGAGCTGCAGGATCGCTCGACGAGATCGTCGAGATCGCGCGCGTCGTCGGTCCGGATCGCGTGCACGCCCCACGTCAGGGAGAGCCGTCGCGCGGTCGAAAGGTTCGGCGACAGCGCGAGAATCGGTGCGTTCGGGCGCTCGCGGGCGACCCGGAGCGCGGTCGCGCCGGTGGAGGTCCAGCACACGATCGCGGCCATCTCCAGATCCTCGGCGATGAAGCGTGCCGCGTCCGCGATCGCGTCGGCCCCGCTGCCGTCCGGCTCGGGCCGCTGGTTCGCGATCACGCCCCGGTAGGTCGCATCCCGCTCCACCTCGCAGGCGATCCGGTTCATCATGCCGACCGCCTCGATCGGGTACTGGCCGGCCGCGCTCTCGGCGGAGAGCATGATCGCGTCCGCACCCTCGAAGATCGCGGTCGCGACGTCCGACACCTCGGCCCGGGTCGGGACCGGGCTCGTGATCATGGATTCCAGCATCTGGGTCGCGACCACGACGGGCTTGCCGCACTTCCGGCAGAGCCGGGTGATGCGCTTCTGGATGCCCGGAACGCTCTCCAGCGGCATCTCCACCCCGAGATCGCCGCGCGCGACCATGACGGCGTCGGCGAGCTCCATGATCTCGTCGAGGCGCTGGACGCCCTGCGGCTTCTCGATCTTCGCCATCACGCCCGCGCGTCCGCGCGCGACCTTCTTCACCTCGGCCACGTCCTCCGGGCGCTGCACGAAGGAGAGCGCGATCCAGTCGACGCCGGCGTCCAGCGCGGCCTCGAGGTCGGAACGATCCTTGTCGGTGAGCGCGGAGACCGGGATCACCGTGTCCGGGACGGAGACGCCCTTCCGGTTCGAGACCGCACCCCCGACCACGACGCGCGTCACGGCCCGGCCCGGCGCGACCTCGGTCGCGACGAGGCGCACCTTGCCATCGTCGATGAGGAGCGCATCGCCGACCGCGAGCGCCTCCAGGATCTCCGGATGGGGCAGATGCACCCGGGCCGCGCTGCCGGGCGTCGGATCGGAATCGAGCACGAAGAGGGCGTCCGGCTCCAGCATCTCCTTGCCGTGCTCGAAGGGTCCGAGCCGCAGCTTCGGTCCCTGCAGGTCGGCCAGGATCGCGATCGGCCGGCCGTTCGCGGACTCGATGGCCCGGATGTCGGCCACGAAGCCCCGCAACCGGTCGTGCGGCGTGTGGCTCATGTTGATCCGGAAGACGTCGACCCCTGCCGTCCAGAGGCGGGCGATGATCTCCGGGTCCGACGAGGCTGGGCCCAGCGTGGCCACGATCCGGGTCCGCCTCTCGCGCCTCATGCCGCCTCCGAATCTCGGGCGCTGCCTGCCCGGCGGCACCCTAGCCCGGACCCGCCGGCTTTCGCGAGGCCCCGTCCCGATCCGGCTCCGGGCAGACGTCGATCGCGGCCGTCAGCCTTCGGGCCCAGCCCCCGATCCTGTGCTCGAGCGAGAGGTGCGCGCCGCCGACGAGAACGAGCGCCAGCGCGAACCCGCCCGCGACCGGGAGCCAGGGCAGCGTCCGGCGGCCCGTCCGCGCGTGCAGGATCGCGAAAGCCGCGAGCGCGACGCCGCCGATCCCGAGCCCGAACGCGACCTCGGCCGGTGTATGGACGCCGGTCCGGACCCGGCTCGCCGCGACCGCGACGAGGAACAGCGGCGTGCCGATCGCGAGAGCCGTCTTCACCCATGCCGGCCTGCCCGTCCCGAGGACGATCGCGAGGCCGCCGTAGAAGATGGTCGCGAAGCTCGCGTGACCGCTCGGGCTCGTCACCGCGAGGTCGGTGATGGCGCGGCCGCAGGCATGGAACAGGATCTTCGCCGCGATCGTGGCCGAGCCCGTCAGCGCCAGCGCGAGCGCGAAGGCGAGCGCGAGCCTCGCCTCCCGAAACGCCACGAGACAGCCGAGAACGAAGACGGAGGCCGGGAGGAGCAGCGCCGAATCGGCCAGCGCGGAGACGATGCGGCTCGTCATCGGAGGTCGCCGGATCGGGATCCGATCGGCGCCGGGGGAAGATCGTCCGCCGTCATCGTGGTCCGCTCATGCGCCCGGGGGCTCAGGACGGCAACGCGGCTCCGCGACGCGGAGAGCCTTCGCGACGCGGAGCAGAGGGCGGCCGCAAAGCCGCCGCGATCGACCGGCATGGCCGCCGCGTTCCCGCCTCCTGCCGTTCCGGACCCGATCGATGCGTCATCGCGCTCTCGCCGCCACCCTCGCGCTCGTCGCAGCGCTGCTCGGCGGCTGCGCCGGCCTCGACTTCGGGCTTTCGACATCCCCCGACGGCGTCACGACGTCGACCCGCGATGCCCAGCAGGCCGCGAGCCTGATCTCCGCGTACCGGCGCGCGAAAGGTCTCGGCGCCGTCTCGGCCGATGGCCAGCTGAACGCGGCCGCGGTCCATCAGGCCAAGGCCGTCGCTGTCGCGGGACGGCTGTCGCACGGCGATTTCGGCGACCGCATGGGCGAGTACGGGATCCGGGGCGCCGCGGCCGAGAACCTCACGGCGGGGTCGGACACGGTGGCGGGCGCGATCGCGCGCTGGAAGGCGTCGCCCGCGCATGACGCGAACCTCCTGATGGCCGACGCGCGCCGGATCGGCCTCGCCCGCGCCGACAGCCCAGGCGCCGGATACCGGCATTACTGGGCGCTCGTCCTCGCACAATGATCGCGCCGGAGCCGGTCGCGAGGTCGCTTTTCGGTACGGTCCTAACGGTTCATTGATCGTTTCCGCGGCAGGGTGCCGCCGCCATGGAATTCGTCTGCTACGGCCGGAGCCGCCAGCCCCTCGCCCGCCCCCCCGCGGCCACGGCGACGCCTGCGGCCGCCACGCCGCCCGACCCCGACCGGATCGCCTGGGTCGATACGGCGAAGGGCCTCTGCATCATCCTCGTCGTCACCATGCATGCGACGCTCGGGGTCGAGGCCGAGCTCGGCCGCGAGGGCTTCATGCACTGGGCCGTCGCGTTCTCGAAACCGTTCCGGATGCCGGACTTCTTCCTTCTCTCCGGGCTGTTCCTGGCCCGGGTGATCGACCGCGACTGGCGCAGCTACGCGGACAAGCGGGTCGTCCACTTCCTGTACTTCTACCTGCTCTGGCTCGTGATCCAGTCCGTCTTCAAGGTCGGAACCGTCTCGGGCGGGACCCTGTCCGGGTTCCTGACCCACCTCGCGACCGCCCTGATCGAGCCCTACTCGACGCTGTGGTTCGTCTATATCCTGGCCGTGCTCTCGGTCGTGACGAAGCTGCTCCGGCAGGTCAGGCCGACGATCGTCCTCGCGGCGGCGGCGGCGCTGCAGATCCTGCCGGTCGCGACCGGCTCGTTCCTGATCGACGAATTCTGCGGGCGCTGGGTCTACTTCCTGGCGGGCTATCTGTTCGCGTCGCAGATCTTCAAGCTCGCGGACTGGGCGCGACGGCAGACAGGACCAGCGCTCGCGGCGCTCGCGGCCTGGGCACTCTGCAATGCCGGGCTCGCCCTCACGGCGATCGACCTCGGGCGCGTCACGACGCTGGCGGAAGTGCCGGTGATCAGCCTCGCGGCGGGTCTCGCGGGCGCCTCCGCGGTCGTCGTCGCGGCGGTGCTCCTCGGGCGCGTCCGCCTCGCGGTGCCGTTGCGCTACTGCGGGGCGAACTCGATCGCGATCTACCTCACCTTCTTCATCCCGATGGCTCTCACCCGGACGGTCCTGGTCCGGACGGGCGTGATCGAGGATGCCGGCATCGTGGCCGCGATCGTGACCGGGATCGCGGTCCTGGTGCCTCTCGGGATCGAGCGGCTCGTGCGCGACACGCGCTTCGCGCTCCTCTATCGACGCCCGGCCTGGGCCCGCCTCGCTCCCGCACGCACCGCCCTGAAGCTGCAGCCGGCCGTGTAGGGCGCCCCGGCGAGCCGCGCCTCAGAGCCTGACTTCGAATGGACGCTCCCCCCGCGTCGTGCTGAGGAGAGCCGCGAAGCGGCTCGTCTCGAAGCACCCACGATCGTTGTGCGTGCTTCGAGACGCGCCTTCGGCGCTCCTCAGCATGACGCCGAAGGGTGGACCGGGATTTCGAACCGGGCTCTCAGGCGGCCTCGGCCGCCCTCTGGCAACCGGCGCATTCGCCCTCGAGCTCGACTGCCCGGGCCCCGGGCTTGAAACCGGCCGCGTTCGCGGTGCCGACCAGGCTTCGGGCGACCTCGGGCGAGGTCACCTCGTCGACGCCGCCGCAGCGGGTGCAGACCAGGAACAGCGTCGCCTCGTGGGGGGCGTGCGCGTGGTGGCAGGGCAGGTAGGTGTTCTGCGTCGCGATCCGGTGGATCAAGCCGGTCTCGATCAGGAAGTCGAGCACCCGATAGACGGAGATCGGCGCGATTCGGCGCTCCCGGCCGAGACGCTCCACGAGATCGTAGGCCCCGAGCGGCTCGCCGGCGGCGGCGAGCTCGGACAGGACCCGCCGCCGCAGCGGCGTCAGCTGCAGGCCGCGGGCCGCACATGTCTCCTCGGCCTGCCGCAGACAATCGGCAGGCTCGTGATGGTGGTTGTGGGCATGCGGCTCGGCCATCGGACCCGTCTCGACGCGGGCCGGCACGGTTGACGATCTGGATCGTTACAACGTAACACCGGCAATCGCAGACGATAGCACCGCGAGGCCGGATGGTCACCCTGGTCAAGACAGCCGGCCCGGCCCTGCCGTCGCCCTCCGATCGCTCAGCCCGGGTCACCCTCCTCGGGATGGGTTGGGCCGGTCGCTCGTCGATTGCGCTCGCCGCGATCCTGGCCGTATGGTCGGCGATCGCGCTCGGGCTCGCGTGACGCGGGCACCCGGCCCGGCGGTCGCGTTCCGGGACGCGACCCTCGGGTACGATCGCAGGCCGTCCGTCCGGAACGTCACCGGCACGGTCCAGGAAGGCGATCTCCTCGCGCTCGTCGGTCCGAACGGCGCCGGCAAGTCGACCCTCCTCAAGGGCATCGTCGGGCAGGTCTCCTGCCTCGGCGGATCGATCGATCTCGGGGCACGGAGCGTCGCGGACATCGCCTACCTGCCGCAGCGGGCAGAGATCGACACCGCCTTCCCGATCGGCGTCCAGGATTTCGTCGCGATCGGCAGTTGGCGGCGCGTCGGGGCGTGGCGGCGCGCGGGATCCGGCGAGGCGCGCCGCGTCGCGGAGGCTCTCGCCAGTGTCTCGCTCGCGGGCTTCGAGAACCGGCCGATCGGCACGCTGTCCGGCGGCGAGATGCAGCGGGCGCTGTTCGCCCGCACGATCGTGCAGGATTCCCGCCTGATCCTCCTCGACGAGCCCTTCGCGGCCGTCGACGGGCGCACGACCGCCGATCTCCTCGAGGTGGTCGCGCGCTGGCACCGGGAAGGCCGGACCGTGATCGCGGCCCTGCACGATCTCTCCCAGGTACGCGCCCTGTTCCCGCGCACCCTGCTGCTCGCCCGGGAACCCGTCGCCTGGGGACCGACCGGGACGGTGCTGAGCCCCGACACCCTCCGGAAAAGCCGCGAGCTCGCGGACGCGTGGCCGGACCGACCGGCGGTGCCGGAGCGGCCAGGGATGCAGAGCCGGCGGCTCGCCGAGCGCGAGCGGCTCATCGCATGACGGCCGTGCTCCTCGGCCCGTTCGTCGAGTTCGCCTTCATGCGGCGTGCGCTCGTCGGCTGCCTCGCGATCTCGGTCTCGGCGCCGGCGATCGGCGTGTTCCTCGTGCTGCGCCGCATGAGCCTGATGAGCGACGCGATCGCGCATGCCGTCCTGCCCGGGGCCGCGATCGGGTTCCTTCTCGGCGGCCTCTCGGTGCCGGCGATGACGGCCGGCGGGCTGGTGGCCGGGATCACGGTCGCGCTCGCGGCCGGCTTCGTCGCCCGGCACACGATCCTGCGGGAGGATGCGAGCCTCGCGGCCTTCTATCTCCTGTCCCTCGCGACCGGGATCGTCCTCGTCTCCGCCCGGGGTTCGAGCGTCGACCTCCTGCACTTCCTGTTCGGCTCCGTGCTGGCGCTCGGCGACGACGCGCTCGTCCTCCTCGGCACGGTCGCGACGCTCACGATCGGCTGGCTCGCCCTCGCCTACCGGCCGCTCGTCATCGAGTGCGTGGATCCGCTCTTCCTCCGGCTCTCCGGACGGGCCAGCGCCGTAACCCACCTGTCGTTCCTGGCGGTCGCGGTCCTGAACCTCGTCGCGGCCTTCCAGGCGCTCGGCACGCTCCTCGCCGTCGGGCTGATGATCCTGCCGGCCGTCGCGGCGCGGTTCTGGGCCGCGACCCTGCCGATGCTGATCGCGTCGGCGATCGGGGCCGCGATGCTGTCCAGCGTCTCGGGCCTCCTGCTCTCGGTGCATCTCGGCCTGCCGTCCGGCCCGGCGATCATCCTGTCGGCCGGAGCCGTCTACATCGCGTCCATGCTGCTCGGGCCTCGCGGCGTTCTCGCGGGCCTGGGCGCCTCGCCCGCTCGCGGGCCGACCCGGGAGCCGTCATGAAGCGCAGATCCCTCCTCCTCGGAACCGCAGCCGTCGCTCTCGCCGGGGCATCGTCCGCGCGGGCGCAACCCGCCCGGATCGCCGTCGTCGCGACCTTCTCGATCCTGGCCGATCTCGTGCGACAGGTCGGGGGCGAGCGCGTCGAGGTGATTTCGCTGATCGGTCCGGATTCGGACGCGCACGGCTTCGAGCCCTCGCCGGCGGATGCGGGACGGCTCGTCTCCGCCCGTCTCGTGGTCGCGAACGGGCTCGGATTCGAGGGCTGGATCGACCGTCTCGTGAAGGCGTCCGGGACCAAGGCCGCGACACTCGTCGCATCGCGGGGGGTGAAGCCGCTGGCCGATGCCGGGCACGACCATGGCCACGACCACGCGCTGGACCCGCACGCCTTCCAGAGCGTGGCGAACGCGAAGCTCTATGTCGGAAACATCCGGGACGCGCTCGTCGCGGCCGATCCCGACGGGAAGGCGGATTACGGGGCGAGAGCCACACGCTACCTCGCGGCTCTCGACGAGGTCGAGGGCGAGGTCCGCGGGATGATGTCCCGCATTCCGGCCGAGCGTCGCCGGGTGATCACCGACCACGACGCCTTCGCGTATTTCGGCGCGGCCTACGGGGTCGGGTTCATCGCCCCGAAGGGCGTCTCGCGGGAGGGCGACGTCTCGGCCCGCGACGTCGCCAGGATCGTGCGCCAGATCCGGGCGGAGAAGCTCCGGGCGGTCTTCTTCGAGAACATCTCCGACCCTCGGCTGATGGAGCGGATCGCGAAGGAAAGCGGCGCCCGGATCGGTGGCAAGCTCTACTCCGACGCCCTGTCCGGACCCGACGGCCCGGCCTCGTCCTATGTCGCTCTGATGCGGCACAATGCCGGGACGATCGCCGGCGCGCTCGCCGACTGACGCGCGGCGCGGCCTCGCGTCCCGTAGCCTCAAGCCCGCGTTAACGTGCGGCGAGGACAGTGCCGTTCCGGGGCTCCGCGCCTCACGAGATCGACGCGTGCCGCCCCAAAGCCAGAAACCCGACCGTCGGCGACTGGGCCTTCGCTGGCGCATGGTGATCCTGCTCGCCGTCGCGGCGGCGCTGCTCACGGCAGACCGGGCCCGCGAGATCGTCCTTCGCCGGGCGGAGCTCATCGCGGCCGCGCGCGAGCGCCTCCAGACCACCGCCCGGATCGGCGCGGACCGGCAGGCGGACATGATCTCGGAGGCCCGCGCGCTCCTCACCCTCGCGGTCGAGATGCCGGAATCCGGACCCCGCTCCGAGACGGCCTGCCAGCAGCCCTACACCCGCACGGTCGACGCGATCGCGTGGCTCGGCTCCCTCGTCTCGCTCGGGCTGGACGGACGCGTGATCTGCTCGAGCGGTCAAGCCATCCGGACCATCTCGGTCGCGGATCGACCGTATTTCCGAACCGCGATCGCCACTCGGGCCTTCACGCTGAGCGAATTCATGCGGCTCAGGTCCGACCAGAAGCTCGGGCTCGTGGCCGCGATGCCCCGCATCGTGGGCGACGCGATCGAGAGCGTGGTGATCGCCCGGATCGACATCGAGTGGGTCGACGCGCTCGTCGCCCGGCTCGGCCACGATACCTACACCTCCGTCGTCCTCAGTGACGCGTCCGGCACGATCGTGTCCGTCCACCCTGCCGATCCCCGGATGGTCGGCCGAAAGCTGTCGACGATGGGATTGCCGGAAGGGAGCGGTCCCCGGGAGGGCCTGCTCGACATCGTGGACCCGGGCGGCGTCGCGCGAATCTACGCCTCGGCACAGTTGCCTCACACGGGCGGCCGCATCTTCGTCGGGGCGGAGCGCGACGCGGTCCTCGCACCCGTGCAGCACGAGATCGCCACCGCGGTGGGCAAGCTCGGCGCGGTGCTGGTCGTCCTGATCGGGATTCTCTGGCTCGGGGTTCGACGACTGGTCGTGACGCCGACGCGCGCGCTCGCCGCGGTGGCCACCCGTCTCGGGACCGGAGATCTCGGGGCGAGGGCGCAGCTCGGGCGCGCGTTCAACGCGATGGCGGACAAGCTGTCGCTGCGCGACCAGGAGCTCCGCGCCGTGAACGAGCACCTGGCCCAGCTCGCGACGGTGGACGCGCTGACCGGGCTCGCGAACCGCCGCCTCTTCGACGAGCGGCTCGCCCAGGAATGGCGCCGCGCCGGACGGGACCGGCGCCCGATCGGCCTCGTCATGATCGATGTGGACCGCTTCAAGGCCTACAACGACACCTACGGCCACCCGGCCGGCGACGTCTGCCTCGCGAGGATCGGCCGGGCGGTGGCGTCCGGGCTGCGGCCCGGAGATCTCGCGGCCCGGATGGGCGGCGAGGAATTCGCTCTCCTGCTGCCCGGTGCCGACGTGCACCGCACCCTGCACGCCGCGCGGCTGCTGCGGCTCGAGATCGAGAGCCTGGGGCTCTCCCATTCCGGCAACGCGAGCGGGGTCGTGACGATCAGCGCGGGCGTCGCGAACCTCGCCGACGTTGTACATCAACAGGTTTGCGCCCCACCCGT
>CAXTKM010000015.1:1058-14855 GCA_964244795.1 uncultured Enterovirga sp. | reverse complement strand
GAAGCGGTCGGGCCGGAACAGGGTGGCAGGGCCAGGCGAGGCCGACGCTCTCGCCTCCTGAGCGTCGCGAGCATGCTGGCTTTTCACGGAAACGCCAGCATGCTCTAGCCCCGTGTAGACGCCTGCTGTTTTCGGGAAAACCGGACTCCACTTTCCCGCAGCATGCTCTCTAGCGGGCCGCGTCGAGGCAGCTCTGGGCGAGCCCGGACGCGCGCGACATCTCGGGCGCGCCGGGGCGGCCGCCGAGGATCGCCTGCCAGAGCCCCTCCCGCTTCAAGGCGTCGACCGTGCAGGCGCAGCTCGACCGGCACACCGCCTCCGACCCGCTCGCGCCCCGGCACCCCGCCTCGCAGCTCCGCATGAACGGCGCGGCCTCCGCGACCGGGTTCGGACCCGTGACCTCGCGGACACCCGTGAGGGCGCCGAAGATGAGCGGCTGGTGCAGGAGGTAGATGACGAGGCTTCGCCGTCCGACCGCCGCGAAGACCTTCGCGGCGCGGCCGCCCGTGCCGCCAGGGAGCCTGTCGGCCCCGAGCCGGGCCGCCGCGATTCCGGCCAGCACGAAGCCGGTCCAGGGGAAGACAGGCACGTAGTCGTTCGTCACCGGGAATGTCGTGCCGAGCCCCAGGAACGAGATCAGCGGCGCATCGAAGGCGGGTCCGGCCGCGGCGAGCGGGAGCACCCAGGCCAGAGCGGCCGCGGCCGCCGTGATCGCCACAGGCCATCGAACGAAGGGGAGCGCGATCAGGCTGGACAGCGCGAGATTGTGCAGGATTCCGAAGAAGATGTAGCTCTCCGGGAACACGATCCGGGTCACCGCCGTGACCGCGAGCGCGGCCGTCCCGAGGAGCGCGAGCCGCCGCACGAAGGCCCTCCGGCGGACGCCCTGCCCATGCGCCAGCGCGAGCCCGATCCCGGCGAGCGTGAGGAAGCTCGCAGCGATCGTCCGGGCGAAGAGGCTCCAGCCGGGCGAGCCCGTGACGTCGAAGGCGACGAGGTTGAGCTCCGAGAGGTCCCAGGCGGTGTGATAGACGACCATCGCGGCGACCGCGACGCCGCGCAGCACGTCGATGACGGGCCGGCGTCCGGCGGATCGCGAGGCGTCTCCCTCGAGGACGGCGTTCTCGGGCAGGGCCATGCGGCGGAGTCCGGCTCTCGGGGGCTCGGCCGGATCGCCCGGCGCGCCACGGTGTAGGCGGCCGTCATTAGGGTGAAGGGCAGGCTCGCGGCAACTTCGGGCGGCCGTCGGCGTTGCCGGCCGTGCGGGGAGTTTCGATCGACGGACGGTCCCGCGTGGGGAGCGTCCGGCAGCCTTCCCGGAGCAGGGGCGCGACGCATTGACTCGCCCCGCGGACAGAGCGGTGGACGGCGGTGTTTGCGCCTATCGCGTCCGGCCCCCGGTGCTATCGTCGATCGCGAATCACGCGCGAATGATTCGAGTGAGCGGCCATGTCGGACGAGTATGCTGGACAGAGGGCAGAGATTGCGGCCGCTCCGGGTCAGGAGGCCGAGATCGTCAGGGTTTCGGGCCGGATCAAATGGTTCGACGTCGCCAAGGGTTTCGGGTTCATCGCGGCCGATGACGGCCTGCCGGACGTCCTCCTGCACGTGACCTGCCTTCGGCGGGATGGGTTCCAGACCGCCAACGAAGGCGCCCGGATCGTGGTCGAGGCGGTGAAACGACCCCGCGGCCTCCAGGCCCTGAAGGTCGTGACCCTCGACGAATCCACCGCCCTGCACCCGTCCGAGCTGCCCCTTCCCAGGACCCACGTCACCGTCACGCCGACATCGATGCTCGAGCAGGCGACGGTGAAATGGTTCAATCGCCTGCGCGGCTTCGGCTTTCTCACCCGGGGCGACGGCACGCCGGACATCTTCGTCCACATGGAGACGATGCGCCGCTACGGCATCGCCGAGCTGAAGCCCGGCGACCGCGTCCTCGTCCGATACGGCGACGGCTCCAAAGGCACGATGGCGGCCGAGGTCCGGCTCGCCGACAGCGCCCTTCCGGCCTCGCACTGAGCCGATGGTCATGGCCGCGCGGCTGCTGCGTCGACTCATCCTCCTCGTCGGTCTCGCTGCGGGCGCGCTCTCGCCGGCGGGTCCGTCCGTCGCCCAGACCTTCGAGCCGCTGGCCGTCGTCACCCAGGCCGGGCCCCAGACGTTCCAGGTCGAGGTGGCCCGGAACGATGCCGACCGGTCCCAGGGCCTGATGTACCGTCGCAGCCTTTCGCCCGACCGGGGCATGCTGTTCGACTTCGCCCGCGTCGAGCCGATCTCGATGTGGATGCAGAATACCTACGTGTCGCTGGACATGCTGTTCATCCGGCCGGATGGCAGCATCGCCCGCATCGCCGAGGACACGGAGCCGCTGTCGACGCGGGTGATCTCGTCCGGCGAGCCGGTCCTGGCCGTCCTGGAGGTGCTGGCCGGCACCGCCCGCCGCCTCGGGATCAGGCCGGGCGACCGCGTCGAGCACAGCCTGTTTCGCCGACCCTGAGGAGGGGCGGGAGAACGGATCCTGGTGGCCCGAGATCTCCCGCCCTGCGCGACTATCGGTGACGCGGCCCGCCGCGGCCGCGTCGCGGTGCCCACGATTCGCGGCCCCGGTTGTCGGGTCGGAACCGGATCGGCTCGGCGCCCCCGACCGAGACTCCGGACGCCTGTTGAGACGCCCCGAGGGCGGACGCATGGCTCGACCCCTGAGCAAGCGACACGGCGCTTGCGGCCAGGACCAATGCGAGAGCGAGTTGCTTGGTGGCGTTCATCCGGGTCTCTCCTGTTCGGAGCCGATGAGCGGCTCCGCTCAGGAAGACGGAACGGCGCGTCGAGACCGGACACCCTCGTCGCCGAGGCGTCGTCGGCGAGGGCGCGCGCTGCCCATTCCGACGCCGCCCGGGGGCTTCACGGGCCGGACCCGCTGTTCTACAACGAGACCGAGCCGTCGGGGCGTAGCGCAGTCTGGTAGCGCATCTGGTTTGGGACCAGAGGGTCGCTGGTTCGAATCCGGCCGCCCCGACCATCCTCGACCGCAGGACCAGATCACGACATGGCCGCCCGCATCTACAGGCCCGCCAAGGGCGCCACGCAGTCGGGCCTTGCCCGCACCAAGCTCTGGCTGCTCGAGTTCGATCCGGACAGCGCGCGCGAGATCGAGCCCCTGATGGGGTGGACGAGCTCCGGCGACACCCAGCAGCAGATCAAGCTCCGGTTCGACACCCAGGAGGAGGCCGTGGCCTATGCCGAGAGGGCCGGCATCTCCTACCGGATCGAGGAGCCGCACGAGACGGCACGCCGGACGATGTCCTATTCGGACAATTTCAAGTTCAACCGGAATGGCGCCTGGACACACTGATCCGGGGCACCGCGTTGCGGAACGGGTTGCGGTCGCGAGGCGCGGCGGCTATAGCCCCGCACGAGGCGGAGTGTAGCGCAGTCTGGTAGCGCACCACGTTCGGGACGTGGGGGTCGCAGGTTCAAATCCTGCCACTCCGACCATTCTTCAGCTCATTCCCGATGAGAGCTCCGACAGATCTGATCGGCGCGCCGACCGCATCGGTCTTTTCCCATCATGGGTGCGCGCTTCCCGATCGCATCGTCGCGCGGCGCGCCCCTCCGACACATGTGAGCTCATGACGGCCTGCGGCCTCGATTTCGGGACCTCGAACACGACGCTCGGAACGATGTCCGGCGGCTCTCCAAGGCTCTGCCGCCTGGAGGGCGACGCGGTCACGATCCCGAGCGCGATCTTCTTCGCACCGGACGGGGGCGCGACGATCGGCCGGGCCGGGATCGACGACTACGTCGCCGGACGTCCCGGCCGGCTCATGCGAAGCCTGAAATCGGTTCTCGGCCGGCCGCTCCTCGACGAGACGACGCAGGTCGGGCGCCGGCGGATCGGCTTCCGGGACGTGATCGCACGCTATCTCGGGGCGGTGAAGGCGCGGGCCGAGGCCGCCACGGGCCGCGCGCTGGACAGCGTCGTGCACGGGCGTCCGGTCCATTTCGTGGACGGGGATCCGGAGGGCGACGGCAAGGCCGAGGACGCCCTGCGGGACATCGCCCGCGAGGTCGGGTTCCGGCACGTCGCCTTCGAGCTCGAGCCGATCGCAGCCGCGCTCGACTACGAGCGCTCGCTCGACCGCGAGGAGATCGCGCTCATCGCCGACATCGGCGGCGGCACCTCCGACCTCTCCATCATCCGGCTCGGGCCGAACCTGCGCCGCAAGGCCGAGCGCACGGGCGACATCATCGCGAACGACGGCCTCCGGCTGGGCGGGACCGACTTCGACCGGATGCTCAGCCTGCACAGCGTGATGCCGCATCTCGGCTACCGAAGCCCGGCCAGACGGCCGGGGCTCGACGTCCCCTCGTCGTATTTCCACGATCTCGCGACCTGGCCGAGCATCAACCGGCTCTACACGGCCAAGGTCCGGCGCGAGGTCGAGGAGGTGCGACGCGACGCCGCCCGCCCCGACCTCATCGAGCGGCTGCTCGCGGTGATCTCGGCGGAACGGGGCCACACCTTGGCCATGGAGGTCGAGCATGCGAAGATCTCGCTGTCGGACCAGGAGACCGCCACGGTCTCGCTCGACGCCGTCGAGCCGGGACTGTCGCTGCTGATGGATCGTCCCGATCTCGTGCACGCGACGGCTCGGCTGACGGTACGGCTCGGGGACAGGATCGCGGCGTGCATTCGTCAGGCCGGCCTCGTGCCGCACGACATCGATGCGGTGTTCTTGACCGGGGGCTCGACCCGGCTCCCTCATACCCGCTCGGTGATCGTCGCGGCGGTGCCGGCGGCGCGCGTCGTGGACGGCGACACTTTCGGGTCGGTCGGCACGGGCCTGACCCTCGAAGCCGCGCGACGGTTCGGCGACGACCCGTCCGACTGACAAAGGAACGCGATCGTGCTGATCAGAGAGAAGGCCACCTACCACCCGGTCCTCGCGCAGTTCCAGGTCATCCGGGCCATCATCCTCAGGGACATCCGCACCCGGTTCTTCGGGCACGGTCTCGGCTACCTCGTCGCGATCGCCTGGCCTCTCGTCCACATCCTCATTCTTCTGATCATCTATCAGTTGACGGGCCGTATCGCTCCGCACGGCGACAGCACGGCGCTGTTCTTCGCAACCGGCCTGGCTCCGTTCATGTCGTTCATGTACATGGCTCGCTTCATCATGATGTCCTTGATGATGAACCGACCTCTTCTTCAGCTTCCAGCCGTAAAGATCACGGATCTTCTTTTTGCGCGCGCCATTCTAGAGTTCTTTGCATCCTGTTGCATGATCATCGTTCTCATGACCATATTTTATGTCTCGAATGTCGAGGTCATTCCACGCGACACGAGCGAGGCTTTTTACGCTCTCGGCGCAAGCATGCTGATGGGGTTGGGATTCGGGATCGTGAACGCGATCTTGGCTGTCGCGATCCCCGGGTGGGTCCTGGCATTCACGTTGTTTCATATCACGTTGTATTTCACGTCCGGCATCGTTTTTTCCGTCGATACGATGCCCGAGCAGTTTCGATATCTGTTGTCGTTCAATCCCATGTTTCACGGGGTCGAATGGATGCGATATGCTTTCTACCAGGATTATTCGGCGCGAGAGCTGGACCGGTTCTACATGCTGTCCTGGGCGGTCGGGCTCTTGTTTTTCGGGCTCGTCATCGAGCGGGTGGTTCGCGGCAGGATCCTGCAGGGCGGATGACGGTGTCGGCGAGCGCGGCCGCCACCAACCTCGCCGCGCCTCCGACCGCCTGGGTGCTGACCGACGGCAAGGCGGGCGACGAGGCGCAGTGCCTCGGCGTCGTCGACGCGATGGGGCTCGTGCCGGAGGTCCGGCGCGTCGCGCCGCGCGCGCTGGTCGCGCTCGGGATGCCCTGGGGGCCCATCGACCCCAGGGAGGCGGCGGATCGTCCTGGGAGCCCGGTCGCACCGCCCTTCCCCGACCTTCTGGTCGCCTCGGGCCGGCGCGCCGTCCCGTACGTTCGGGCGGTGAAGCGCCTCTCGGAGGGCCGGACCTTCACGCTCCTGCTGAAGGACCCGCGCACCGGCGCGGGAACGGCCGACCTCGTCTGGGTGCCCGATCACGACAGCCTGCGGGCGCCGAACGTCTTCACCACGCCGACCGCGCCGCACGGTCTCTCGGCGGCCCGCCTCGCCGCGTACAGGAGCGATCCGGACCCACGGGTCGCGGCGCTCGGGCGCCCTCGGGTCGCGGTCCTGGCCGGGGGCGACAGCCGCCACCACCGATTCACGGCAGCCGACATCGACCGCCTCGCGGCCGGCCTCGCCGCCCTGGCGGACGCGGGGGCCGCGCTGGCCGTGACGGTGTCGCGCCGAACACCGGCGGCGCTGCGGGCGGCGCTTGTCGCGATCGCGGCCGGACCGCGCCACTTCCTGTGGGACGGGACCGGGCCGAACCCCTACGGGTCGCTCCTCGCGACCGCCGACGCGATCGTGGCGACGGCCGATTCGACCAACATGGTCGGCGAGGCCGCAGCGACCGGCGTGCCGATCCTGGTCTTCGAGCCGTCCGGCGGCCATCCGAAGATCCGGGCCTTCCTGGACGGCCTCGCCCGGCACGGAGCTGTGCGGCCCTTCACGGGCCGGCTTGAAGCTTTCCGCTACGAACCGCTAGATAGCACCCCCGAGATCGCGACAGTCGCCCTGGCGGCGCTCGACCGGCATCTCGCGACGGTCCGACGCGGCCGTCCGGAGCTCTAGATGTCCCATACCCACGCGAAGCTCGTCATCGTCGGCTCCGGTCCGGCCGGCTACACGGCCGCGATCTATGCCGCCCGGGCGATGCTGGAACCGATCCTGATCTCGGGCCTCCAGCCCGGTGGCCAGCTCATGATCACGACCGACGTCGAGAACTACCCGGGCTTCGCGGACGTGATCCAGGGGCCCTGGCTCATGGAGCAGATGCGGATGCAGGCCGAGCACGTCGGCACCCGCATGGTGTCGGATACGATCGTGTCGGCCGAGCTCGCGGGCAGCCCCTTCCGGCTCACGGCCGACAGCGGCGACACCTATTCCGCCGACGCGATCGTGATCGCGACCGGCGCCCAGGCGAAGTGGCTC
Organism: uncultured Enterovirga sp.; assembly: GCA_964244795.1. Classification (GTDB taxonomy): domain Bacteria; phylum Pseudomonadota; class Alphaproteobacteria; order Rhizobiales; family Beijerinckiaceae; genus Enterovirga. The sequence goes on along the minus strand of CAXTKM010000015.1, from coordinate 7,768 downwards.
GGGCTGCCGTCCGAGGCGATCTTCCAGGGCTACGGGGTCTCGGCCTGCGCGACCTGCGACGGCTTCTTCTTCCGCAAGAAGGAGGTGGTGGTCGTGGGTGGCGGCAACACCGCCGTCGAGGAGGCGCTCTACCTCGCGAACATCGCCTCGCGCGTCACGGTGGTCCACCGGCGGGCCACGTTACGGGCGGAGCGGATCCTGCAGGAGCGGCTGTTCCGGCACCCGAACGTCCGGGTCGTCTGGGATAGCGCGATCGAGGAGATCTGCGGCGTCCTGACCCCGAACCCGGCCGTGACCCACGTTCGGCTGAGGAACGTGAAGAGCGGCCGCGTCGAGGACCTCACGGCGGACGGCGTCTTCGTGGCGATCGGCCACAAGCCCGCGACCGATCTGTTCGCAGGCCAGGTCGACATGAAGGCCGGCGGCTACCTCCAGACGACCCCGGGCTCGACCGCGACGAACATCCCGGGCGTGTTCGCGGCCGGCGACGTCGCGGACGACGTCTTCCGGCAGGCGGTCACGGCGGCCGGGCTCGGCTGCATGGCGGCGCTGGAGGCCGAGCGCTGGCTCGAGGCCGCGAACCTCATGCGCGAGGCGGCGGAATAGACCGGCCCGGCGAGAGGCGGGGGACGCCGCCGTGGACTGGGACAAGATCCGCATCTTCTACACGGTCGCCGAGGCCGGCAGCTTCACGAAGGCCGGCGACGACCTCGGGCTCAGCCAGTCGGCGGTGAGCCGGCAGGTCTCGGCGCTCGAGCGCGAGCTGAAGGCACCGCTCTTCCATCGCCACGCGCGCGGGCTGATCCTGACCGAGCAGGGCGACCTCCTGCACCGGGCCGCGCGCGACATGCGGCTCCGGCTCGAGAACACGCGCGCCCGCCTGCAGGAAACGAGCGAGCGGCCGTCCGGCACCCTGCGGGTGACCACGACCGTCGGGATCGGATCGCTCTGGCTGACGCAGCGGATCGCCGAGTTCCTCGACACCTATCCGGAGATCAAGGTCGAGATCATCCTGACCAGCGAGGAGCTCGACCTCGCCATGCGGGAGGCGGACGTCGCGCTCAGGCTCCGGCGCCCGTCACAGCCCGACCTGATCCAGCGCCGGCTCTTCGCGGTGCATTTCCACATCTATGCGTCGGTCGAGTACGTGAAGCGCTTCGGCGAGCCGAAAACCATCGAGGATCTCGACCACCACCGCATCCTGTCCTTCGGGGGCGACCAGCCGTCCTACCTGCTCTCGGTGCATTGGCTGGCCCGGGCGGGCCGCGAGGCCAGCGCGCCGCGTCCCTACCATCTCGTCGTGAACAACATCCCGGCGCTCCGGGCCGCGGTCGAGACCGGGGCCGGGATCGCGGTCCTGCCGGACTACGCCGTCGACGGCTCGCAGAAGCTCGTCCAGGTGCTCCGCGACGTCGAGATGCCGATGCTGGAGAGCTACCTCGTGTATCCGGAAGAGATGCGGAACGTCGCCCGCGTCCAGGTCTTCCGCGATTTCCTGGTCGGCAAGGCGCAACGGTGGAGCTACTGAGCTCGATCCGTGATCCTTGTCATGGCCGGGCTTGTCCCGGCCATCCCGATGGACGGCACGCGGGCGGATCGACGACCGGGATCACCGGGACACGCCCGGTGATGACACAGCCTCGATGAGGCTGCCGAACGTGACAGGTCAAGCGTAGAGCCGCTCCTTCTCCAGCCCCTTGTACAGATCTGCGACCTCGGCCGCGTAGCCGTTGAAGAGGAGCGTCGGGCGGCGGTCGTTCGTGCCGAGCACGCGCTCGTCGGCCTGGCTCCAACGCGGATGCGGGACGGCCGGATTCACGTTCGCCCAGAACCCGTACTCGGACGCCTGGAGACCCTCCCAGAACGTCTTCGGACGCTCGGCCGAGAAGGTGATCACGTTGATCGCCTTCACCGACTTGAACCCGTATTTCCATGGGACAGCGAGCCGGAGCGGCGCCCCGAACTGGTTCGGCAGCGGCTTGCCGTAGACGCCCGTCGCCATCAGGGCGAGATCGTTCCTGGCCTCTTCCATGGTCAGGCCTTCGGTATACGGCCAGGGATACCAGAACTGGCGCTGGCCGGGCGCGACCGCCTTGTCGAGGAACGTCTTCATGACGACGTACTTCGCGTCCGCCTTAGGCTTCGCGAAATCGACGAGCTTCGAGAGCGGGAAACCGGTCCAGGGGACCGACATCGACCATCCCTCGACGCAGCGATGCCGATAGAGCCGCTCCTCGAGCGGCATCTTGGCCAGGAGGTCGTCGATCCCGATCTCCATCGTCTTCTCGACAAGCCCGTCGATCTTGATCGTCCAAGGCCTCGTCTTCACCGCGTCGGAGCCAGGGGTGACGGTCTTCGACGTCGAGAATTCGTAGTAATTGTTGTAGTCGCCCGAGATCTTCTCCGGGGTCAGCTCGCGATCCAGCTTGAACGCCTCGTTCCGCTTCGCCGGATAGAGGCCGGCCGACGGATCGCTCGGCGCCGCCTCGGCGGTCCCGTTCCCGATCAGGCCCGCTCCGAGGAGGCCGGCTCCCAGGCCGAGGCTCGACACGAACCGGCGGCGGTCCATGAACACGGATTCCGGGGTCGCCTCGCTCTCGCGGATCTCCCATCCTCGCTTCACCTTGATCAGCATGGCGGTCTCTCCGGCGCGCGGGGTTTGTCGGTCGCGATCGCGATAGCAGCAGCCTGTCTACGGCGGAACGGGACGAAAGGTTGCATCCCGCGATGGGCTCCCTGTCGCCGGACGCCGGTGCGGGCGATTGACACATCGGGCGTGGCCCATGGAGATGGCCCGACGCGGCCGGGCGGAGTGCAGGACCCGGACCGCGCGATCGGGAGGACGGGAATGGGGAGCGTGACGGCGTCGCCGCCGCATTGGGCGGAGGACGTGCACCGAGTCCTGAAGGACTCGGCCGTGCGCCAGGTCGCGATGGTTCCGGATGCCGGCCACAGCCGTCTCATCCGGCTGTTCGAGGACGATCCCGAGACGCGGGTCGTGACCCTGACGACCGAGGAGGAAGGAATCGCGCTCCTCGCCGGTGCGTGGCTCGGGGGCGAGCGCGGGGTGCTGCTGGTGCAATCGTCAGGCGTCGGCAACTGCATCAACATGCTGTCCCTGCCTCAGATCTGCCGGATGCCGCTCCTGATGCTGGTCACGATGCGGGGCGATTGGGGCGAGTTCAACCCGTGGCAGGTCCCGATGGGGGACGGCACGCAGCCTTCGCTCGAGGCGATGAAGGTCATCGTCCGGCGGGCCGACGACGCGGAACGGGTCGCGGAGACGGTGTCCGGCGCCGCGCGGCTCGCCTTCAACACCTGGCGTCCCGTCGCGGTCCTGATCGGTCAGGGCGTGCTCGGGGCCAAGGACTTCAAGGAGCTGACGCGGCGATGAGTCCCCCGAACACCCGCCCCAACGCCCTTCTCCATCGCCGCGACGTCGTGGCCGAGCTCCTGCGCGAGCGCGGCGATCTCCTGGTGATCTCCGGGCTCGGCGCGCCGACCTGGGACATCACGGCTGCCGGCGACGCCCCGACCTCGTTTCCGCTCTGGGGCGCGATGGGTGCCGCGGCCATGATCGGCCTCGGGCTCGCGCTCGCCCAGCCGACGCGCCGGGTGCTGGTGATCACCGGCGACGGCGAGATGCTGATGAGCTTGGGCGCACTGGCCACGATCGCGATGCAGCGTCCCCCGAACCTCACGGTCGCGGTGCTGGACAACGAGCGCTTCGGCGAGACCGGGATGCAGCGCACGCACACGGCGGCCGGGGTCGACCTCGCCGGCATCGCGAAGGCCGCGGGCTTCCCGACGAGCCTCGCGGTCCGGGACGCCGGAGAGGTGAGCGAGCTTCGCCGGATCGCGCATGCCGGGGCGGGGCCGGCCTTCGCGCAGATCAAGATCGATCCCGAGGCCCTGCCCCTCGTGCTGCCGCCCTCGGACGGCGTGATCCTCGCGACGCGATTCCGGCAGGCCGTGCTGGGCGAGGCGGCGCTGTACAACTGAGCCGTCGCGAAAACCGTCGAGGGAGGACGCTGTCATTCCGGGGCGGCGAAGCCGAGCCCGGAACCCATAAGCGCTGACGAGCTTCGCCCGGACACGCGCTGCGAACCATCGATGACGTCGGCGTCTATGGGTTCCGGGCTCTCGCTTCGCGAGACCCGGAATGACACCTCGCTACGGCACCCTCGCCTGCCGGATCAGCCGCGGCAGGTCCTCGATCAGCCGGTCCAGGGTCTCCGCCTCGGCCGCGAGGCCCGGGACGCTCGACGTCAACACGCACCAGACCTCGCCGTCCGGATCGTAGGCGAGGACGACCTGCTCGCCCTCGAGGTCGACGACATGCTCGCCCTGCTCGGCCCGGAGCGGGCTGTCGCCTCTCATCCCCGGGCGGCGTCGGGAAGGGGCGGCACGGGACGCGGGCGCCCCGTCTCGTCGATCGCCACGAACGTGAAGGTCGCCTCCGTGACCTTCTCGCGCCGATCGGTCTGGAAGCGCGTCGCCCAGGCCTCGATCTCGATCGTCATCGAGGTTCGGCCGACCCGGCCGACCCGGGTGTAGACGGACAGGACGTCGCCGACCTTCATCGGACGGATGAAGGTCATCGCGTCGACCTTGACGGTCACGACCCGGCCCTGCGCGCGCCCGACGCCCGCGATCCCGCCCGCCTGATCCATCTGGGCCATGACCCAGCCGCCGAAGATGTCGCCGTTGGCGTTCGTGTCGGCCGGCATCGCGAGGAGCCGAACGGTCAGCTCGCCACGCGGCGAGTCTGTCCCCAGTCCGTCCGGCCCGCGCCCGTCCCGGCGGGATCCGCCCTCGCTCACTGCGGCCCGTCCCGGAAATAGGGTTCGACCGGCCCCTTCAGCTTCAGCGTGACGGCGTTGCCGAATCGGTCCTTCGCCTTGCCGGCCGTCAGCCTGACCCACCCCTCGGACACGCAGTATTCCTCGACATTCGTCTTCTCGACGCCCTTGAACCGGATCCCGATGCCGCGCGCCAGGAGATCGGCGTCGTGATGCGGGCTCGCGGGGTCGACCGAGAGACGGTCGGGCGGGGTCGCGACGGGCATGTCCTCAGCCAGGTCGGCAGGGCGTTCTGAAGGGGTCTCGGTCATGGCGCTCGCTTCGGACGGAGGATCGAGCCGTGATAGCGGCGCAGCGCGGCCATGCCAACGCGGCGGCGGCGCCGCGATTGCGCCCTCGCGGCCGGAGTGACACGGTCCGGCATGACGACGGCCCCGGCGGGTCGCCCACCTCTGGAGCGGAGCAAGCATGGCGAGGCGATGGATGGTTTGGTCGGCGTTCGCGGCCGCGCTCCTGCCCGGTCCGGCCGGTGCCGCGCAGGACACCGTGGTGGATTGCCAGCAGTTCAAGACCGGCTGGAACACGGCCTTGAAGCGGGCCGAGCCCGGCCGGCCCGACCTCGCCTTCGAGGACACGCCCGGTCGCGCCGGCGAGGCCCGCGTCCGGAGCTTGCCCGGGATCGACGCGGAGGTCACCTGCCGGGAGGGCAAGCTCGGCCATCTCGAGCTCAGGCAGGTTTCCGGCGACCCGGCCGAGACGGCCCGCCGGCTCCTCGCGACCGCGGCCGCGGTCCTGGTCGCCTCGGATTCCGAGGTCGCGGCCGCACCCGCGGCCGAGCTCGTGGCCGCGCTGCGGGCCGAGGCCCGGGCCGGGCACGATGCCGTCAGTGCCTGGGGACCCTACGAGGTCACCTACGGCCGGTCTCGCGATCGCGAGACCTTCGTGCTCGATCTCGCGGAGAACTGACCGCCGGGGCCGGACGCCCTGCTTGACCGGGGTCCGGACCTCCGGTTAGCCCGCATGCAGATCCGCCCGTCGGGCGGAAGGAAGGTCGCCATGCGGGTCTGTGTTGTCGGGGCCGGCGCGCTCGGCGGATATTACGGCGGGCGGCTGCTCGCGGCGGGCCGCGACGTGACGTTCCTGGTGCGGCCAGCCCGGGCCGAGCGGCTCGCCGCGACCGGCCTCCAGGTGCGGAGCCGGTTCGGCGACCTCGCGCTCGCGCATCCCCCGACGGTGCTCGCGACCGCGATCGAGCGTCCCTTCGACTTCGTCGTCCTCGGCTGCAAGGCCTACGACCTCGAGGACGCCATTGGGTCCTTCGCGCCGGCCGTCGGACCCGCGACCACGATCCTGCCGCTCCTGAACGGGATGGCGCATCTCGACCGGCTCGACGCCCGGTTCGGGGCGGATCGCGTGATCGGCGGCCTGTGCCAGATCGGCGCGACGCTCGATCCCGAGGGGCGTGTCCTCCACCTGAACGACATCCACACCCTCACCTATGGCGAGCGCGACGGCACACGGACGCCGCGCGTCGAGGCGATCGAGGGGCTGATGGCGGATGCAGGCTTCGCGCCCCGCCTCAGCGACGCGATCGTGCTCGAGATGTGGGAGAAGTGGGTGTTCCTGGCCTCCCTCGCGGCCGCCACGGCATCGATGCGGGCGCCGGTCGGCGACATCCTGGCCGCGCCGGGCGGGCGCGAGCTGCTGCTCGGGCTGTTCGACGAGGCGCGCGCGATCGCGGCCGCCTGCGGCTTTCCGCCCCGCGAGGCGGCGATCGAGCGGGCCCGGACGGCTTTCACGCAAGAGGGCTCCCCCAGCGCCGCCTCCATGGCCCGCGACATCGGACAGGGCGCCCGGATCGAAGCCGACCACGTGATCGGCGACCTGATCCGCCGCGGCCGGGAGCAT